>LNEN01000142.1 GCA_001464155.1 Cytophagales bacterium Ga0077538
GAAAAGAAGACTGGTAAAAAGCCCAAGGCGATTATCGCAGTTCATCTCTATGGGATGCCTGCGAAGATTAAAGAGATCATGGCCATTGCGCAAAAGCATGGAATTCCTGTGATTGAAGATGCGGCAGAAGCCTTAGGGTCGACAGTAGATGGTAAAAAGTGCGGTACATTTGGAGATTTGGGCATCTATTCCTTCAATGGGAATAAGATCATCACTACCAGCGGGGGCGGGGCCTTGGTTTCAAATAATGGGGCTTGGATACAAAAAGCGCGTTTTTTATCCACACAGGCTCGTGACCCAGCCCCTCATTACGAACATAGTCAAATTGGCTACAATTATAGATTAAGTAACATCTGTGCGGGGATTGGTCGTGGCCAAATGTTGATGTTAGAGGAACGTATTGCTGCTAGAAGGGCCAATTATGCTTTTTATGAGCAGGCATTGGAGGACTCAGTAACCGTTGGCTTACCACTGTATTGATTGAACCCACTAATAATCAATGTTTTAACAGCGAGTACATACGCCTTTCGTTGGAAAAAGACAACATAGAAAGCAGGCCTTTGTGGAAGCCGATGCATTTGCAGCCTGTTTTTAAAGATTGTCTGGCGTATATGAATGGTACCGCTGAATATTTATTCAAGCAGGGTCTGTGTTTGCCTTCAGGTAGTAAACTCTCAAAAGATGATTTACAAAGGACAGTTAATGTAATTATTAGTGTTTTGGCAGATACTTAAAAACAAAAACCATCAGTCAGGATTAGCCACAATTCAGCTACTGCTACTCTTGACTAATTTAAAGTTTCCTGAGAGACTAATACCCTTGATTAGGTACTTGTCTAATTAGATCCCCTTGGTTACAAAATCCTTTCTCAAAGTATAGAATTTGAGTAACTTTGTTAATTAAGGTAATAGTAGGCTGTATGAGAAAATTGTTTCTGATTATTCTGTTGATTCCGGGTGCTGTATTTTCACAGACAATTACTTCAACACTGGGTGGAGGCTCTTGGGATCAAACTTCCACTTGGGTTGGTGGTGTTGTTCCAATTTTCAACAATTCTTCAGCCATTTCAATCGTAGGACCAGTTACCGTCTCCTCAACTTTTTACAACTCGTCTACACCTCTTGTTATTGACCAGATCACCGTTAACTCCGGTGGAACTCTTACCATTGAAGAGGGCGCACAAGTAAATATAAATGCTGGAGCGGGTACTGATTTAACAGTTACAGGTACTGGTCAACTTCAAGTTAATGGAAGTCTTATCCAAGTTTCTGGAGCCACCTTTTCCACGACTGCTGCCAACACCTTTTTTAATGCGAATTCAACTTACGAACATAGAAATACAAGTTTTGGGACACTGTTAACAGCTTCCTGGGACGCCTCCTCCACCATTTTAGTTTCTGGACTTAATGCAGGCAGCAATGCAGGTGCCACTTGGGCTCAGTCTATTGGTAATTTTACATTTAACTGCCCCAATTTAGGTGCAGGGGTTGCGAGTCTCCAAGGCCAACTAACAAGCATTGCAGGTAATTTTTCGATCATTAGAACAGGTACGACAGGTAGGTTAATGCTAAGTAATGGCGCTGGAGTAATAAACGTCAACATTGGAGGTAATCTTGAGATAGGAGATGGAACGCAGGCAGCAGCACTTTGGGTTACGTCTTCGGGAACTGTTACAGTGACAGTAGGGGGAAGTGTAACCTTAGCCTCTACCTCAGCAACTCCAAGTCAAAATGCTACCACAGGAACTGGGATTATTCAAGTGAACGGTGGAGATTTTTCACTTCAATCAGGAACTTGGAATTTCCTCAGTGGCGCAGGTACAGGAACTATTATTCTTGATGGCGGTAATTTTTTAGCTTCTTCATCGGTAAGTCGCACAGGAGGGGGAAATGCCACCATTAGTTTCACAGGAAGTGCAGCCAATCAAGGAATTGATCTAAATCCCTTACTGATTACCTCAGGAACCATTAATCTTAGTGTTGGGAAAACTTCAGGTAATCTTAATTTCCAGAGCCCAATTACCATTGGAAGCTATACCCAATCAGGAGGCGTAACCGTTTTAAATGGTGAGCCCCTTACTATTAATGGAATCATTAATCAAACTGGAGGAAACATCGATGCATCTACTAACTCCTCACTTTCTATAGGTGGAGCGGGCACTATTTCGGCCGGTCTTGTTTTTTCTCCAGCACCGGCTCTTTTTGAAACGTTTACTATGAATCGTGCAGGGGTTACGTTTAACTCAACGTCTCTTTTTCAAATAGGTACCCTAAACCTTACCGCGGGAACTTTAACTAATCCTTCAATTACCATTGAAGATGAGGGATTAATTAATGTTGTGGCTGGTATTTTAACAAATGCTCCTACTGCTGTAGGGATGTATGATGTATCTTATGCTAATACGGCTGCCTTAAACACAGGGAACGAGTTGCCAACGTCACCGTCCACCATTGTTAGAAATCTAAGTAAGTCGGCAGCAGGTACCCTAACACTAACAAAAAATATTGAGATTAATGGAGATCTAACCTTATCAGGAGGAACATTTGCAGGAGGTACAAATACCATTAGTCTCGATGGAAATTTTGTGAGTAATGGCGCATTCACGTCCGCAGTCGGGGGTACTTTTCAGTTTGAGGGAACAACAGGGTTATCGGGTAGCACCTTGCCAACTTTTAGGGATGTCGTTGTAAATGGAACGCTTACTCCTTCGGTCGGATATGGAGTAAATGGAAATTATACTGTGAATCCAGGAGGAACAGTCAATGCAGGTTCTGGCACTGTAACCTTTGGAGGAACAACGGTGATAACCAATAGCGGAACAATGAACCTTAATGCTGTAACGATTGCCAACACCTTCAGCATGACAGCCCCTTCTACGATACTTGGAATTGCTGGTAATTTTACCTCAACAGGTACATTTAATAATGGCGGAGGGACTATTTTGTTTAATGGTACATCCAATTTAACGGCCACTGAAGTCTATAACAACATTCAGGTTTCAGGAGCAGTGACAAGCACGGGCAATTTTGCCCAAACGATTGCAGGAAATTTAATTAATAACGGGTCCTTTAGTATTGGAACTGGAACCTTAACATGGAGTGGATCAGGTTCACTATCTGGTTCAGGAAATACTGTAGTAGGAGACTTGACTATCTCAGGAACTTTTAGCTCTACCTCCAGCGGTAACATTACCCTGAATGACGATTTGTTAGGAGCAGGAGCTTTCGATTCTTCTGGATCAACAGGATCAGTAAATTTTGCTGGTGCAGGGTCTGCGATTAATAGAACAGGAACAACCACCTTTAGGAACCTTTCCATCACAGGCACACTTACACCAACAACTTCCTATACTTTGGCAGGAGCAGGTGGCATTAATGTTACTGGCACACTGGTGAGTGCAAGCACCGTTATTTTTGGAGGCACAACCCAAACCATTACCGGAAGTAGCTCAGCGATAGCCTTCAACAATGTTACAACTAACGTTGGTTCAACACTTTCCATCACCCCTAATATCACCATTAATGGTAATTTGATTGGAAACGGAGATATTTCATCTGCTGCAACAATCACTTTTGTTGGGTTAACAATGAGTGGAACTGGCTCTAAACTATTTACAAACGTTACTGTTGGTACTGGAACACTAACACCAAATTGCAATTATTCTATTGCTGGTTCGCTGATTATAAACGGAACCTTAGCTGCTGGAAACGGGACAACAACCTTTAATGGGACAACAACTATAACAGGTGCCGGTGGTAAGACTTTCAATTTTTTAACCATTGCACCAGGCGCTACCCTTACATCCTTCTCGGGAACAGTAAGTGTTGTAAGAGATTTTACAAACAATGGAAACTTTCTGAATAACGGAGGCACCGTTAGTTTCAGTACTGCGGGCACGGTCCAGCAGCAGATAGCAGGGAGTAGTAGTATATTATTTAATAATTTAGTAGTCAATAATGTTGGTGTTGCTACTGACGTCATTAATGCAATTTCACCGGGTCAAACCGTAGATATAGAAGGAACCTTATCGGTTGGCGAAGCAAATGCAGTCTTTGATGCCGATGGTGCAGGAACTGCCATTACTAGAATCATGTCTTATGGAGACAGTCCAGCTGATGACGGAAGAGTTGGGGCCATCACTTTTGCAGGGTCCAACATTAGTGGAAACATTACAGTTCAACGGTTTGTATCAAATGAATCAACAGGGCGCTTTTATAGATATATAGCATCTCCAGTAGTCGGGGCAACAGTGGATCAATTGAAGGCGGTCATACCGGTAACGGGTACATTTACAGATCCTTCAGATGGTTCTTCATCTCCACCTTGTATAGGGTGTATTTCTACAAATCCTTCACTCTTTAGCTTCAATGAAGCAACGGCATCTACCTATATCGCATTTCCTGCTTCGGGCTTGGCGAGTGCATCTGCTTTCGCAAATGGAAGAGGGTATTCTACTTTTTTCAGGCATACGGGTGCAGGTGCTGTTGGTACTGTTACTCTAAGTTTTAGAGGTACCAGTCCTTCTACCGCTGCAATTTCTCTACCGGTTTCTCCTAATGCTGGCGGCTATAGTTTAGTTGGTAATCCCTACCCGTCTCCCATTGTTTGGGGAGCTACCGGGTGGACCAGAACCAATATTGGCGATGTGATTATAGTTCGCAACAATGCAACTGGAGTTCATGAGTCTCACGGGACTGCCGATAACTTCATAATTGCTACAGGTCAATCCTTTTGGATTCAGTCTACAGCTGGGGGAGCTTCGTTGCAAATAAGCGAAACAGCCAAGTCAAGTACAGGATCGTATGAATTTTACAGAGAGAGCGATGCCATCACCAATAGCATAGATTTGATCTTAACCAAAAATACAACGGGCATAGCGGATGATGCAAGAATTACTCTGGTAAATGGCAGTTCAGCTAATTATGATCCTTTTGATGGCGCTAAGTTTGATAATAGTGTGGATGATGGTTCAACCGTCACACAGGTGCACGATATCTTTACACTATCTGCAGATGCAACACCCACCAGATTGGATATTAATTCACTGCCTAATGTATGCTCTCAAAATCTAAATGTAAATGTCCGGGATATTCTGCTTTCAGGCGAAAGCAGCGCTGAATACACCATGGCTATTCAACCCTTGGGTGCTCTGGATGCCATTCAGTGGACTTTGTTTGATGCAAAGACAAATACAAACATGCCTGTCACAGAAAACTTCACTTATACCTTTACGGTTGACGTTGGAGAAACAACCCTTTCGGGTAGCAGATATCATTTGTCTAACCGTTTTGTTTTGAAGTCTAGCACTTCGACCTTGGATATCACCAAGTCGGTCACTGCTCTTTCTTCTACACTCTGCAATGGTTCCGATGCCTCCATTTTAGTGGCCACCCAACCTGGCTTTACCTATGGAGCAGAAGTGAATGGAACTTTTATTGATAATGTTGCTCAAGGAAATGGTTCCAATATGTTGATTTTTATACCCAAGGACCAATTAATATACGGTGCAAATACTATTCGTATAA
This sequence comes from Cytophagales bacterium Ga0077538, assembly GCA_001464155.1. Classification (GTDB taxonomy): domain Bacteria; phylum Bacteroidota; class Bacteroidia; order Cytophagales; family Cyclobacteriaceae; genus Chryseotalea. The sequence continues at coordinate 5,526 of LNEN01000142.1, forward strand.
AGGCAAACTCAGGTTGTTCGCAAGAATTTTTAACGTCATCAGCAACCGTAAACGTTGTTGATGCTTATCAAATATCATCCACCACTACTGCCAGTCTTTGCAAACCAGGTTCCGTTACTCTAATTGCTTCTAGTAACCAGGGTGATGCTATCTTTAATTGGTATTCAAGTGATGTCTCAACTGAGATATTAACCACTGGTAGTTCTTTCACTACACCTTCAATTTCAGATTCAACCACATATTATGTTGAGGTTGTTAGCCCCAATGGTTGCACTGGTGAACGCGTGTCGGTTGGTGTTTCTTTTGAAAATAATATGGGCGCTGTGAGTCTGCACAACGCGATACCGGTTTGCCCTGGAAACGCAGCAACCTTAAGCGCCTCTTCTACTCTTGAAGGCGGAGAATTCTTCTGGTATGATGATGTTTCCGCCACTCAATCCCTTGGAAGTGGATCTACGTTTGTTACCCCCCTCCTTAATGGCACTAAAACATATTATGTCTCCTATACAAGCACTTCTGGTTGTGAAGGAGAGAGACTACCTGTTGTTGCTTCGGTAGTGGAGTTTAGTCCTTCACTCAACATCGTAAGCGAAAGTGAAATTGTTTGCATAAATGGGCAAAACGCTTTTACAGTAGGAGGCGCACCCGAAGGATCTAGCTATCATTGGTTTGAAACAATTGATGGTACAGAAGCTGCTTTTATTGGCTCCACGCTAATAGTCAATGATATAGTTGAAACACAAGATTTCTTTGTAAGTGCCATTAGTGAAGCAGGTTGTGAGACACCGAGAATGCAGGTTTTGGTGGAGGTCGACACCTTCAATGAAACACCTGATTTTACGTATAGCCATAATCAGGTTTGTAAAGATGATGAAACAGAAATAGTTCTCCAGACGAACGCCAATCCAAATCAAAAAGAATTCCGATGGTATTCAAGTCCTTCAAGCAATGAATTGTTGTTTGAGGGTTCTAGTTATAAAACCCAGTCACTCAGCAGCAATGTGAGTTACTACGTTTCTACTTTAAATGATAATGACTGTGAGAGCATTGCTAGAAAAAAGGTAGATGTGCTTGTTACTACATTTCCAAATCCCGAAATTGATTTGTCTATCGAGGGTGAACTTCGCTCTAATTTTGAGAACGGGAACCAATGGTTTTGGGACAATAGTGCATTGAATGGAGAAACGAATCAAACACTTGTTTTGAATGGTAAAAATGGTTTATTTGAACTTCAAGTAAACTATGAAGGATGCATAGATCTCTCTGGATCTGTTTTAGTAACTAATCTTGTAACGAGTTTGGAAGATTTATCAATGGAAGTGAACCTTTATCCAAATCCAACTTCTGAGATGCTTAAGCTTATTATCAATTCAACCGAAAAAGTTGAAGCAGTGTTAATAGATCAAACGGGAAAATCTATAGGTTTTATAAACCTAAAAGCATTCACCAATGGATGGGAAGGGGAGATGAATATAAAGGAGCTAATTAGCGGTTTGTATTTCCTACGACTTACTTCTGGCGGGAAATCAATTACTCATAAAGTTGTAAAAAGATAGAATGAACAGATATAAAATTTTAATCGCTCTGCTATTTTTTTGCTTTCCTTTAATGGCACAGCCTGGAGATCCAGGGGGAGATCCTGATGTTCCTATAAGTGGAATCGAAGTGCTAATAGGAGCTGGAGCACTTTTGGGAGCAAAGAAGATTTACACTAGAAGAAAATCCTCACAGAAAAATAGATAGTACTTTGTTTAGTTTTTTTCGACTTGTAAAAAGACTTACTGTATTACCTCGTTGGGTAATCGTACTTATAGACCTCACTGTTCTAGTGACGTCCGCTATTTTAGCTTTCTCGCTTAGGTTTAATTTCAATCAGCAAGAAATGCTTCGCCACCATGTTGATGTAGGGGTAACCACCTTAGCCTTTTCAGGTCTTTTAGCATCTCTATTGACGAAGAGTTATTCTGGTATTGTTCGCTATACTGGGATAGACGATACTATACGAATTCTGTACACCTCTCTGCTTACCATTGGGGTAAGCATGTTGGCTAATCTTATTTATTATTATAATGCTGGTTTAAACCTGATTCCGTATTCTGTTATCCTCATCTTCTTTTTCGTTTCATTCTTATTTCTGGTTTACTACAGACTCTTTGTTAAAAGTGTTTTCGCCTATGTACGTGGGGATTTATCAAAACGATTAAGTGCAGCCATTTTCGGAGCCGGACAGATTGGTATGCTGGCCAAGCAAGCCTTAGATGCCGACACTGACAGGAAGTCAAAAGTGGTGGCATTTTTTGAGGACGATGATAAAAAGGCTGGAAAGGCCATTTCAGGTGTACCGATTTATAATTCTGATGAGTTAGCCAGAAGAATAGATCAACTTGATATTTCAGAATTAATCATTGCCGTAAGAAACTTAAGCACGGAGCGTAAGAACGAGATCGTAGAGGTCTGTATTTCGAAAAAGGTAATGGTGCGTATTGTACCCTCTCTTGATAAGTGGGTAAAGGGAGAATTCAGAGCGGGCCAAATCAAGCAAATCAATATTGAGGATTTGTTAGGAAGAGATTCGATACAATTGGACAACGGTAATTTAGAATCGGCCATCAAAGGTAAAGTAATCTGTGTGACAGGCGCCTCTGGTTCTATCGGCAGTGAATTGGCACGTCAGTTACTCAATTATCAACCCAAGAAGCTCGTACTGATTGATCAGGCTGAATCCCCCTTGTACGAACTGGAAAGAGAGCTGATGGAGGTAAGAACCTCTTGTAGAATTAGTTTTCACTTGGTGGATATTACAAACCAGGAACGAATGCGCGGGATATTTCGTGATTATTCACTCGAGTGGGTATTTCATGCAGCTGCCTATAAACATGTTCCTGTCATGGAGGGAAATCCTGCAGAAGCAGTAAGTTGTAATATTTTGGGAACCAAACTTCTGGCGGATTTAAGCGTTGAATTTAGAGTCAAGAAGTTCGTTATGGTTTCGACCGATAAGGCGGTGAATCCTACGAGCATTATGGGCTGCTCCAAACGTATTGCTGAGATTTATGTGCAATCGTTGAACAATCATTTAGCTATAAGAGGAGGTCACTCAACAAGCTTTGTGACAACACGATTTGGCAATGTACTTGGTTCGAGTGGCTCGGTGATTCCAATTTTCAAAAAGCAAATTGAGAATGGTGGCCCTATTACCGTTACACATCCGGAGGTTACACGTTATTTTATGACCATTCCCGAGGCATGTCGTTTAGTACTAGAAGCTGGTGCCATGGGACAAGGGGGAGAGATTTATATTTTTGATATGGGTAAGTCTGTCAAGATTTCTGACTTGGCTAAGAAAATGATTTTACTCTCCGGACTTGAAATCGGTAAAGACATTGATATTGTTTTTACCGGATTGCGTGAAGGGGAGAAGCTTTACGAGGAACTATTAAGCACACACGAGAATACAATCCCTACTCACCATCAAAAGATTTTGAAAGCGCAAGTTCAGGAATACGAGTATACAGAGATTAATAGTATGTTGGGGCTTCTGCAGGAGCTTGTCAACGATAGCAACGAGTTGAAGATGGTGACGCTCATGAAGGAGATCGTGCCGGAATACAAAAGCAACTATTCTAAGTTTGAAATACTGGACCGTTCCTAGAAGGGATACCCGATACCAATATTATAAATAACGGGTTCTTTGTTCGTTCCGAAAGGTCCAAAGAATTTAAAATTGTCAAGCACCCAGCGGTCCGATTTTTCTCTGGCAGGATCGTAGACCTTAATTCCGGCATCTAAACGCAGAATCAGAAAGGAGAAATCAAAACGAAGTCCAAAGCCGGTTCCCACACCCAACTCTTTGTAAAAACGATCAAAGCTAAAGGACGATAAGCCTCCGTTTTCTGTTTCAGTTATCCGTTCATCGCGTGTCCACACGTTTCCGGCATCCAAAAAGATGGATCCGCTAATGAAACCAAAGAGCTTCTGTCTAAGCTCAATACTTCCTTCCAACAATATTTCAGCAGGTTGTTCTATTTGATAGCTGTATAAGCCATCACTCGTGGGGTCTTCCGAAAGAGGAGGCCTCAACGATCCAGGTCCTAACCTTCGCGGTCGCCAGGCACGTACACTGTTACTACCGCCTGCAAAGAAGAATTTCTCATAGGGTAAGCTTTTGTCATCGTTAAAGGAGTAAGAAACTCCCGTGTTGATGCGTTTGGCCAAGACCAGGTGCTTTGACAATACAGTCAGCTTTCTCACATCCAGACTTGCTCTCAAGTATTTGAAATATGCCAAGCCTTGATCAACAAGATTTTTTGGTTCAAAGGCGTAGAAGAGATTGCCACCACTTTCTAGGGTGGCGCGCAGGTAGTGAGAACTCTTTTCGATATTTCCGTAGTTATTGGGATTCCAGGTAAAACTGAAAATCATACTACTCACAAAAGAAGGATTAAAGGAATTGGAGAGGTTCGTATTTCCCAACTCATCTTGCAAATCCAACAGATCTTGAAATTCCTGAAGTTTAATCTCAGAGGTAATCACACTTAAGTTGGCAAGGGAGAACGAGTAAAAATGACTTTGCTTGTGTTGCCAGCTATAGGTGGCCGATACACTCGTACTGCTTCGCTTGTATTCGGGCCTATCGGTATAACCAAAGCCTGTGGTGACACGCGTTTTTGGGTTGTATCGTCCAGAGCGAATTTGAACGGATTCTCGCAGTGGAAACATGAACTGAGGGAAGATAAGTGAGGCATTTATACTCGCTTCTGTACTCGCATACGCTTCCAATGGATTAGTAGCCGAAGGAACCCCTTCAAAGCCAATCCTACCGTTTAAATCGAAATTCTCTAAGCCTTTAAAGATGTTCCGCTTCTTAAAGTTTAAATTGTAAAAAGGACCTGGATACCCTTGTGTTACGTTAATACCCACTTCATTCGACCATTCGTATCGATCCAACGGACTGGTGAAGATGTTGGCAATGAATTTTCCATTAGAGGTGTCATAGTTGATGTTCACAAACTTGAAGGCATCCAGGTTGGCTAGTTGTCGTTGTGTATTGAGCGTTTGGGTTCTATTATACAAGGTTCCTGGATACAGGAAAAGACGCTGACTGAGAACTTTTAAGCTGTACTCTTTAGAGAGATACGAGAATTTAGTGTTTCGGTAATGCGCATGTTGACGAACAGCATTCAACGAGTTGGGAGCACTGATGTTAAAATTGACTGAGTCGATGGTAAATTGCTTGTGCTCGATTTTGTCTTCGGGATCCCGAATGATAACAATGGCACTGACTCTTCTGTTGCCCAGGTAGCTGGTGTCAATTTCATACTCTACATACTGTCGACTAAAATCATAAAAGCCATGATCCTTTAGCAGTAAATCAATGCGCTCGCGCTCTTTGGAGAAATTATCAGCCACGTATCGGTCACCCTTCTTTAAAATATTCTCATCACTGTACGCTACTAAGATTCGTTGAATGGTGGTGTCACTTATTTGATAGCGGATAGAATCTAAGACATAGGGCTGGCCCGGAATAATGCGATATCCTACATTCACAAAGCGTTGTACGGTTGTAACTTTCGGAATGACTTTATTGGTGAAGTAGCCATTACTAAAAAGATAGGCCTCAAAGCGATTGGAGGTCTCTGTTACTTTTGTACTGTCGAAGGCGGAGACAGGTTCACCCCATTGCATAATGGTATTACCATTGGCAATGCGATCATTCATCTTTTCTACTTTCTTTTGTTTTCGGAACGCAAGGGTGTTGGTTTTCTTTGTCTTCTTCGACTTAGCAATTTTCTTATCAAACTTTGACTCAATCTTTCGTTTCTTCTGAACAAGTTTCGCGGTGTCGTAGCGTCTCTCACCGAAGTAGTAGATACCTACCAGTGGTGCAATAGGCAAGCCTAGAAACTTCCGATTGGGTTCCTGGGCATATAAGTTCTCTAATTCATCAGTAGAGATGGAGGAGGGGGCTTGAATACCCTGTCGGTAGAGTAATTTCTCATCGGGCTTAAGGTGTTTTACACCCAGACAGCCACCCAAGAGGACAGGTGTAAGCAAAATTGAAATATATTTGGCTATCCTTTTTTTCAACTGATGCGAATGCTTACGAAGTCAACGATCAAATTCATCAAATCTTTGCAAGAAAAGAAATATCGCAAACAGGAGCAATGCTTTGTGGTGGAAGGAGCCAAGAGTGTTGACGAGGTTTTGCGTTCAGATTTTGCGGTGGAAATGCTCGTAGCCTCTCCTGAGTTTGTTCAGTCTGTCGAATCATGGCGGGCGAATATACAGATCTTTGAAGCCAAGCCAACGATGCGGCTCTGGCGGTTGTTCGCATGAAGCCTAAAACGGAACCCATAGTTTCGCCAGATGCCTTCACCTTGTTATTAGATGACATTCGCGATCCTGGCAACTTAGGCACCATCATCCGCACAGCGGATTGGTACGGTATTCAGACTATCATCGCCTCGGAGGAGACAGTAGACTTTTACTCCCCCAAGGTGATTAACTCTACTAAGGGCTCCTTTATACGCATTCATTTTAGCAACGCAGATCTCTCCCAGGTGCTGCAGAAACAAACAACTTTGCCCGTGTTTGGTGCCTTTCTGGATGGTGAGGATGTGCACACGATCCAATTCCCCAAAGGAGGCTTCTTGGTAATTGGAAACGAGTCTAAAGGGATCTCCCCAACGGTTGAAAAGTTTATTACGAATAAAGTCACCATTCCGCGCTATGGCAAGGCCGAGTCACTCAATGCCGCCATTGCTACGGCTATATTATTGGATAATATCAGACGCTAGAATAGCCCCTCACTTTTCGCGGCTGCTTCTTCAGAAAGCTCGGAGGCTTCCTCCAAACCGAGGTAACGATCAATCAAATAATGCCCCGCATAGATAAGCGGTGTAAGCAGGATGGCAACTCCAAACTTGTAGATGTAGTTGATAAGACCAACAGAGAGCACTTGCTCCATCGGCCAATTGCCAAAAACAAAGAAGGCGATAAAGAGTACGACAAAACTATCGATCAACTGAGAAACCAAGGTAGAACCCGTTGCTCTCACCCACAGGTACTTACTACCGGTTACTTTTCTGAGTTGGTGAAACACGAAGACATCCAAGAGTTGACCGATTAAAAAGGCTGCTAACGATCCAAGAATAATTCCAAGGCCTTGTGTGAAGATCGTTTTAAACGCATAATTAACGTTGAAGCTATTGCCGCTGCCATCCGTCTGATTTATGTCCATCCAGAAATCGGCTGGCGGTAAAAGGGTGGCGATAAAGATCACCACAAAGGCATAAGCAATGAGCAGGGCTGTGAGGTAGGATATTTTTTTTACACCCTCTTTACCAAAATATTCGTTGATGATGTCGGTTGTTATGAAAACAAAGGGCCAGAGCACAACACCAGCGGTCAGGTTAAAGTCTAGTGTATAACCAAGGATGGAGAGATGAGCAGGAGCGAGGCCGACTACTGCCTCGGCAGAGAAGATCTTCACACCAATCATTTCGGCTACCAGTGCATTGGTGAGAAAGATTCCGCTGAGGACGAGAAACAGGGTATTACGCTTTTGCTCCTTCGTTTTAGTCATTATTCTTCTAGGCTAAAGGTTAGTCCTTCCACGGCAAGGGCGATGTTGGGGAAGATTTCTTTGGCTTCATTCTCCAGAATGGATAGATCTTTGTATCGCGCTGAAAAATGACCTAAGGCTAATTTTTTCACTCGTGCCTGCTGTGCCAATGCAGCAGCTTCCTTCGCAGTGCTATGCTTGGTCTCTTTTGCTTTGATACTATCTTCTTCAGCAAAGGTAGCTTCATGATAAAGTAAATCCACTTCTTTTACTAGTGGTATAAGTGCAGTAAAGTAGGCTGTATCCGAACAATAGGCATAGCTACGGCAGCGCCTTCCAGGCATTGTAAGATCTTGATTTCTATACAGGATTAACCCTTCGTCATTCATAACATCTTCTCCTCGCTTTAATGCGGCTAATTGCTGTAACAACAATCCATCGGGTAAGAGTGTTTTATCAATTCGTCTTGGCTTTTCTTTTTCTCTGAAGAGAAATCCAGAACAGGTAATCTTATGCTGAAGGGGTAGTGTTTCAACCTGCACCTTATCATCCTCAAAAATGATTTCATGCACATTCTTTTTTAGCGGGTGAAAGATCAGGTTATAATTAAGTGCAGAATGAGAATGTTTCAGTTGAAGGGTAATAATTTCATCCAGGCCAGGGTGACTATAAAGGTGCAGATCACTCATGCGTTGTTGTAAATGCATGGTGAAGAGCAGGCCCATTAAGCCAAGGTAATGATCGCCATGCAAATGGCTGATGAAGATATGATTAATCCGATGAAGGTTGAGATCGTACCGTCTCAATTGAATCTGAGTACCCTCACCACAATCCACCAGAAAGTACCTGTTTTGTATTTCAATGAATTGAGAAGAGGGGAAACGACCATACGCAGGCAACGCCCCACTTGAACCCAGTATCGTTATGTTGAATGACACGTTGTTGGTAATAAAAAAAGCCAGAGAGACTCTGGCTTTCTAGGCTTTGGTTGTGATTAACTTCCTTGTTTCAGGTCTTTTTCAATTTCATGCATGTACACTGCGTCTACGGCTTCTTCCACAGTGGGTAGAATGTTCAACACAGTATCAAGTTGAGAAATCTTGATCAACTTCATAGTATGATCGGAAAGATTGGCAAGAATAAAGATGCCATTGTCTTCCTGCATAATTCGGTTTCCAACAAGGAGGGCACTCAATCCCGAGGAGTCTGTGTATTTAACTTCAGTTAAATCCAGGATAATGTTATGAATTCCTTCAGCGTGAAGGGTAATGAGTTCAGATTTGAGTTGAGGCGCTACGCTGGAATCCAATTTTTCCTCATGTAAGCGTAGTGAACTGTATTTCTCTTGTTTATCGATGGTGTACTTCATGTCTATTTTACACTAGGTTGTAAGTTAAACGATTTTATTGAATTGAGGATGCTCTTTTCTACCCTTTCCAGGATGCTGGTATAATCGACAGGGGAGAGGGCTTCTCCGGTAACATGCAGAAATAGCTCTTTGTACCGGGCTGAGATGGAGGCAACAATTTCATCGGTCATTTCTGGCACCTGCTGTCCATCTTTTCCCTGAAATCCGTTTTCGATCAACCACTGACGCACAAATTCCTTCGATAACTGTTTCTGTGCTTCGCCTTTTTGTTGTCTTTCTTCGTACCCTTCTTTATAGAAATAGCGCGATGAATCGGGAGTATGCACCTCATCGATCAAATAGATCTGACCCTTGTGCTTTCCGAATTCATATTTGGTATCCACCAGAATAAGTCCACGCTTAGCGGCCAGTTCGGTGCCTCGGTTGTAGAGTTTAAAGGTATAGTCCTCCAGTATTTTATAATCGGCCTCTGAAACAATACCACGTTCTAAAATGGCCTCTCTGGAGATGTCTTCATCATGCCCTACGGATGCCTTGGTAGTAGGGGTAATAATGGGCTGCGGAAGTTTATCGTTTTCCTTCAAGCCTTCAGGTAGTGTCACACCACAAAGTATTCTTCTACCCGCTTTATATTCCCTCCAGGCATGGCCTGCGAGGTATCCTCTCACAACCATCTCCACTGCAAAGGCTTCGCAAGCAAAGCCAACGGTGACGTTAGGATCGGGGGTGGCGAGTACCCAATTGGGAACAATGTCTTTAGTAGCCTGTAGATTAATGGCGGCAATTTGATTGAGAACACGACCCTTATCAGGAATCGCCTTGGGGAGAATTACATCAAAGGCCGAAATGCGATCGCTCGCAACCATGGCCATGTATTCTCCAAAAAAGTACACATCGCGCACTTTTCCTCTGTAAAAACCTGTTTGACCGGGAAAATGGAAGCTTGTTTCTCGAATGGCCGTCATGATTTAGTCCTCCTGTGTTTCGATCAGGATTCCGGCCTTAAAATTAAAGGTTCTTAGCAAATTTCCCTGCTCATCGTACTCTTTCCACGCTTTATGTTTTCGGGCAGCGATGTATTCGCCCTCTTCCTTCACTTTTCCGTTCGCATAGTAAGATTTAAAAGGACCATGGAGGCGATTGGATTTAAATTCGCCTTCGCTCTGCAGGGTTCCATCTTCATAATAGGTCTTAAAGGGTCCGGCAAGTAATCCAAATCGATAGATATCTTCTTGCTGCACCTTCCCATTGGCATAATAGGTAACATGCTCACCCTGAAGTTTTCCATTTTCAAAAACCTGTTTTTCTTTAACCGTTTTTCCATCCGGATGGTAAAAGGTCCATTTCCCATGAGGTGTTTCGTTAATGAATTCTTTTTCAAAGAGCTTTTTGCCCTCGCGTGTGTATTCTTCTACACTTCTGTTTTTACCGTTGAGGGCAACCGATTCTTTAGTCTTTACTTGAGCATTATCATGGTAGATAAAACCATTGCCCTGGCGTTTCCCCTCATGATACTTGAGGCGATGCTTGATGGATCCGTTGGCATAATAACCGATGTTATTTCCGTGTAATTGTCCCGCCATGAAATTCCCCTCTAGAATGAGGTGTCCTTCCCGATCATAATTTTTATACTGACCATTTTTAGATCCTTCGGCCATGGTGTAGGCAAACTCTAACTGACCATTGGGGTAGTAAATCTTATAAAATCCTGTTACGATTCCGTCCTTACAATTGAATTCGGTTTCCAATGTTCCGTTTGGATAGAAGGTTTTGGTAAGGCCATTCGGTTTACCATTTTTATACATCATTTCTTTGCTCACCAACCTATCAGGGTAATACTCCAGCACTAAACCATCGGGTTTGCCTTTTTTGAAACGAGTTTCACTCTTTAAGCTCCCATTGCTATGGTAGGTACGCGCACTGTCAATGAGTTTATCATTTTCATAATAAGCGCGCTGAGCAGGAAGCCCATTAGCATCATATATTTCTACTGGTCCATGGCGAAGTCCATTGAGGTAATGCAACTTTCGCGAAGGCTTACCATTTGGGTAATATTCAATGAACTCACCTGATTTTTTACCGTCTAAAAATTCTCCTTCCAGTGCTACTTTTCCATCAGGGTAGAATTTTTTGTACTTCCCCACATAAGACTCATTGTCCTCTGCTGAAACATAATAGACTTCCTGCAGCTGCTTGCGGGATGCATCATAGTAGGTTTTTACCTCACGCTGTGCAGAGCTCAATACAGGACTAAGCAAAAGAATGAGTAGAAGGAAAGTTGAAGACCTCATAGGATAAGGTTTGAAGCCATTAAAATAAGGATAGCCTTGCTTGTAACGCAAGGCTATCCAGGATATTGCCAATGTACTCGTGCTTACAGGTTTTCAATAACAATGGCAGAAGCACCACCACCACCATTGCAAATACCGGCCACACCGATAGAAGAATTATTTTGCTTTAATACGTTGATAAGCGTTCCGGTAATGCGTGAGCCAGAAGATCCCAGCGGATGTCCAAGTGCTACGGCTCCACCGTTCACATTCACCTTTTCAGGATCTAACCCTAACTTCATATTGTTTGCGATGGCTACTGCTGAAAAGGCTTCGTTAATTTCATAATAGCTAACATCTTTTGCTGTTAAACCTGCCATTTTAATGGCTTTTGGAATGGCTAACGATGGCGCAGTAGTGAACCACATCGGGTCTTGTGCAGCATCGGCAAAACCTCTGATCTTAGCAATGGGTTTCAAACCCAATTCCTGTGCTTTTTCTTTGCTCATTAAAAGTAGCGCAGAAGCGCCATCGTTAAGAGTCGATGCATTGGCTGCGGTAACCGTGCCTTCTTTCCCAAATACAGGTTTTAAGGCGGGGATTTTATCAAAACTTACATTCTTATATTCTTCGTCCTCTGCAAAAAGGGTTTTGTTGCCTTTGCGGTCCACAACTTCAACGCTTACGATTTCATCTTTAAACTTATCAGCAGCCCAGCTGGCAGCCGAACGCTTATACGAGTTGATGGCATAGGCATCCTGATCCTGACGAGAGATGTTCATCTCTTTAGCAGTATTGTCGGCACAAACTCCCATAGCGCAGTGATTATAGATATCGGTGAGTCCATCGAACTGAAGGCCATCCACTAATTCCCCATTGCCATATTTATAACCTGTCCGAGCTTTCGTTAAATAAAAAGGGATGTTACTCATACTCTCCATGCCGCCCGCTAATACGACATCATTTTGCCCCAGCATAATGGATTGAGCTCCAACCATTACAGCCTTCATTCCGGACGCACATACTTTGTTTACCAAGGTACAAGGAATCTCATATCCCAAGCCTGCTGCAACCGCCACCTGTGTAGCAGGCGCCTGGCCAAGACCTGCAGAAATTACGTTTCCTACGAATACTTCCTGCACATGTTTCTTATCCACCCCAGCTTTTTCAAGCGCACCTTTAAAAGCAATGCCTCCTAATTGCACAGCGGTAAAGGAAGAAAGGGAGCCTAGAAAACTACCAATAGGGGTTCTGACTGCAGAGATGATATATACTTCTTTCATAAGGATTGCCTGTTTCCGCGCAAGTTACAATAGGGGGTTTAAATAAAAAATGCTGGCTTTAGACCAGCATTTTTTAGTAGTAAAATGATTTTTAAGACAATTAGAAATCTCCTGACTCAAAGGTGACAGGGGTCTTATCTTTTGACCGGAAGTTAACTGCATCGCTAGAGCTGCTTGCCTGAATGTATTGGTTAATCGGCTGAACAGTTAAGCTGGTGCCGTTTGATACCAGGTCAAAAACTCTCCAGGTATTGCCAGAGCCAGTGAAGGCCGGTGCAGTAAAGGAATTAACCATGCCATTCGAATCATAAATCTCAACCTTGCCAGGGGAGGTAGCGATTCCGGAACCTCCTGTAGTAGATGAATTACTGTAGTTGTATACTGAGAAACGGTAAGAACCTGATCTGAAAGCAGTAATAGTGGTTGTTTCAGGGCCATAACTGGAGACGTCATCTACGTCCAATGAAACTTCTGGTGTTGGATTTTGATTGACAAAGTACATATGAAACCTTCCACCGCTACCATTAGGCCCTGTAAGATGAGAGTCTAAGTCATAAGGCGTAACGCCCCACGAAAGGATAATTCTAAGGCTACCGGGTTCAGGCTTACTTACGGCTGTCACAGGCGCCATATCATTTGTTCCTGCTGTAAACACTACATCTTCCACCACTCTGGTAAAAAATTCTTGAGATTCCACAATGCCAATAAACTCACCGGTTGGGCCGCCTTCAATTACATAGTTTCCAGAAAGATCGGTTGTCACAATAAGTTCAGCATCATCAATATCTTCAGAACCAGTTTCTTCGCGTATAAAGGCTACGGTTGCCTCGGCAAGACCTGTTCCTGTTTGAGAGTTGATAATTCTGCCGGACACAATTGCTTCGCCCTCCAGCTCGATATCATAAGAGTCATCTTCATCGATTTCAACATCATCGTTGAAGTCAAGATAGCCTTCTGCCTCTACTTCAATCTCATATTCTCCTGCTGTTACGTCAATGGAGAATTCTCCATCTTCATCGGTTTCTGTTTTAAAGGTTTCGTCACCATTTAAAACCACTTCTACACCTTCAATAGGCGTTCCTGTAACATTGGTTACAGTACCTTCAAACGTGAATTTTGGGCTTGCATCTTCGTTATCACATGCAAATAATAAAAGCGCCAGGGAGCCAACTATTAGTTTTTTCATTTAGCATTGATTTTGGTATGTACAAACATACACCCTAAGCAGTGTTGAGACAATACCGTAAAATTGGTATTACCAGTCCGGCTTGCCCTTGTCTTTTGGTTTGGTAGCTTTTCGCTTATTCTGTTGCAGGTATTGAACCTCCTGATTTTTCATGGCTTCTAGCAACATTTTGGCTTTTTCTTCGCTAATCTTCATCTGCTGCAGTTTCTCACTCACAGAGGGAGGAGTATCCTTCTTTTCTTCACTGGGTTTCTCGCTTTCTTTTTCTTGTTCACTTTTCTGATCTTCTTTTTTCTGTTCCTCTTTTTTGCCTTGCTCGTCTTTCTTATCAGATTTATTTTGATTTTCCTGCTTTTGTTCCTGTTCCTTTTTCTGTTGTTCCTCTTTCTTCTGTTGCTCTTTTTGATCTTGAGGCTTATTGTCTTTTTGTTGGTCTTTTTTCTGTTGTTCTTCTTCCTGCTTTTTTTTCTCCTCTAATTTCTTCTTCAGCATTTCATAGTTGTAGCGTGCATCCCCATTGGAGGGATCTGCTTTAATGGCTTGTTTAAAGTGGCTGAGTGCTTCTTCGAATTTTCCCTGTCTATTGTTGAGAACACCAACTTGTTGATTGGCCTTGGAGCGTATGGTGTTATTAGTACTAGCGAGTAAAGGTTGGTATTCTGTTAGCGCAGCAGTAGTATCATTTTTTTGGAAGTAGGCATTAGCAAGGTTCAGGCTCACCTCATCCTCAGACACCTGTAAAGAGTCCTTAAGCATTCGATACTTCTCAATGGCACTTGTATAATCACCTGCATTATAAGCTTTGCGTGCCTGTTCTTTGAGGGTATTTACTTTGCTAATCTTACCAGGATCGGTAAGAGTAGTTAACAAGAGAAGCCAGGTCAGTAAAACTTTCATATGCGAATAGTTTTAATATTGATCAGAACGTCCAAGGTTAACAAAAAGATGGCGGCAGCTAGGAAGTAAAAATATTTATTGGCAGAAATGTCAACTAAGCGCGAATCGCGGAATTCACCTTCAATTTTACTGATGGTATTGATAAGGCGGGAGACATCGTTTTTACTTTCATTGATTTCAAAATACTGGCCACCGGTTTGGCTTGCTAATTTTTTTAAACCTTCCGGATCAAGCCTGGTTGTGACTACTTTACCAGTTCGATCTGTTTTTAGGCTATTACCGGCATAAATATTTCCTCCCTTTTGAGTACCTACTCCCAAGGTGAAAAGTTTAACACCTTCCTTTTCAATGTCAGAAGCAATCTCTTTCGTTTCTTCCCCAAAATCCTCGCCATCACTTACCAGTACAATAATTTTTGATTTTGTTTGGGCAGAAGGCGAATCATCATCGTTGAGTTTAGTGAGCGCCATTCGCAAAGGAGGGCCGAAATCTGTTCCACTGCCTGGTACCAGGCCCGAATTCATCGTTTCTATGAAGAGATTTAGAGCGTTCTGGTCATAGGTGAGGGGGCATTGCATAAAGGCCTCCGAAGAAAAGATAATGATGCCGATGCGATCTTAATTGAATGCTTCAACAATTCGCTTCATTTCAAATTTGATTTTTTCAAGTCGCGTAGGTTGGATATCAAAAGCATCCATTGACTTAGAGAGGTCAACACAAATCATGATGTCTTTTCCGACTGACCTGATCTCTTTTTTAGCAGAGCCAAAGGAAGGCCCCAATAAGGCAATGATGAGTAAGGCAAAGGCTATACTGCGAAGTGCCAGTTTAATAAAAACAGATGAGTAGGAAGTATGCAGGCGCTTAGACGTGTTGATTATTTTGAAAAGATATAGGGCGTACAGTAGTGCAAAACTACACGCCACTAAAATTTCTGTAAGACCTAACTGATGATACCAAAACACGTTGTTAAAACCGGATTATCTACGCCTCTTTTTCGTTTTGTACATGCCTTTGTGCTTGGAGGTAGTTCTCTTGGCCTTGTACATTCCACTATTTGATCCAATAGATGAAGGGATGAAAAATTGAAGTTTTGCAGTGAGTATGAAATAAGCATCTTCATTATCAGGATTTCCTCTTACCTGTCTTATTGTTTCGGTCGGATAATCAGGGGTTAATTCTCTCCTTCTATCGGAGAGAGCTACAGAAAGATCGCTAGATAAAGTGTTAGGATCAGGGTAATTTCTTGAGCTTATATCATCCAAATAATCTGTGAAAGTTTCGCGGTAAACACCCTCAACTGCAAGATTTGTCCATGGATTGATCTTAAACCGAGCTCCAATACCCATTGGAATTACAAACTGAAATTTGCTATACTTTTCTCCTTCCGTTTGCAGAGGCTGTAAAGCGACCTTTTTCCCCTCATACTCTGTTTTTGGATTAAAATAGAGTAATCCAACAGACATTACTCCATACACGTTAAAAGCTGGTCTTTTTAAGTGGTTTTTATTGTCAGGAAACAATTGTACCGCACCCCCTATACTTAATTCAACATTGTTGGAAACGAAGGAGAGGTTTCGATTTCTGCGTGATTGGTCTGCATCAGCATCACTTCCTGATAATTGAAACCAAGTAGCATCTGTGCGAATACTGATTCGAGGGGCTAAAAAGTACTCAAGACCAATATTGATATTTGGTTTTATTTTACCAAGCTCGTTATCGCCTACTAATTCGCCATAATACTTGGTAACTCCAGTCCCAACATTCACTGTCATTTTGCGATCTCTGCGTACAGCATAGAAACTCTGTCCAATGCCCAATAAAGGAAGCATTAGAATCAGAATCAGGCCTAAAACGATAGATTTCCGCATGTTGACATCAACTAAACCTCAATATACAAAAGAAAAAATAGTCTGGAAACCCAGACTATTTTAACACATCTTTCACTTTCTGGGCAGCGTCCTTCAGCACAATGGCTGAAAACACCTTTAGGCCCGATTGTTCAATGATTTTGGCTCCTTCCTCAGCGTTGGTTCCCTGTAAGCGAACGATGATCGGAACGCGGATATCTCCAATTTTCTTGTAGGCTTCGACTACACCATTGGCCACTCTGTCGCAGCGCACAATACCACCAAAAATATTGATGAGAATCGCCTTTACATTAGGATCCTTCAAGATAATACGGAAACCAGCTTCTACTGTTTCAGCGTTTGCTCCACCTCCTACGTCCAGGAAGTTAGCGGGTTCACCACCAGAGAGCTTAATGATATCCATGGTAGCCATTGCCAATCCGGCACCATTCACCATGCAACCCACATTTCCGTCAAGTTTTACATAGTTTAGGCCAGACTTACCAGCCTCTACTTCCAAAGGATCTTCTTCAGAGATGTCGCGCAATTCGGCTAAGTCCTTATGTCTGTATAAGGCGTTATCATCCAAGTTTACTTTCGCATCAACCGCTAAGATTTTGCCATCAGAGGTTTTAAGAACTGGGTTGATTTCAAACATGGAAGCATCTAAACCCAAGTAGGCGTTGTAAAGGGAATGGATGAATTTTACACCTTCTTTGAAGGCATTGCCTTCCCAGCCCATGGAAAAAGCAATTTTCCTTGCTTGAAAGGCCTGTAAACCCAAGTGTGGATCAATCCATTCTTTAATAATTTTTTCAGGATGTTGTTCTGCTACTTCCTCGATGTTCATTCCTCCTTCGGTAGAGGCCATGATCACCGGGCTGCCTGTAGCGCGATCCAACAAAATGCTCATATAGTATTCCTTGGGTTCGCTTTCCCCAGGGTAATAAACATCTTCAGCGATAAGTACCTTGTTCACTTTCTTACCTTCTGCGCCAGTTTGGATGGTCACCAAGGTGCCTCCTAATATGTCCTTCACTTTCT
>LNEN01000143.1 GCA_001464155.1 Cytophagales bacterium Ga0077538
ATCCCAGAACTTTTTACGCTTATGATTGCCCTCAATTACTAAACCAAGGTCTAAGCGATGGTAATCTGGAACTCTGTACTGATTGCGATCCGAAAAAGAGGATACGGTATAATTTTCGACAGAGAAGGCTGTAATTGGAATGGTTATCGGGCGGCCAGTGCGGTAGGTAAATACACCGGTGAAGAAATAACGCTTGGTGATATTATACTTCCAATTAAGGTTAACCACATGAGGCTGATCGAAATTCGAACTGTATTCTCTTCCATTGTTAATCGACTCTTCTTCAAAATCACCAACAACGGTTCTTAAAGAACGTGAGAAAGCATACCCAACCGAACCTTCTAAACGTCCTTTCGTCTTGGCCACTTGAAACTCAACTCCATAGGCTCTGGCTTTTCCTTGCAAAAGGTCCGTTTCAATATTTTGATTAAGAATAAGCTGAGCACCGTCTTTGAAGTCCAACACATTATCAATTTCCTTGTAGTAGACTTCTACAAATGACTCATAAACTTTATCCTTGAAATTTCGGAAATAACCCAGTGAGAGCTGATCAGCGGTTTGTGGCTTAAAGTAATAACCGCTGGGCTGCCAAACATCCACGGGGGTTACCGCAGTAGTATTTGTCACCAAATGCATGTACTGTACCATTCGGTTGTATCCAAACTTAATAGAGGAATTGGCACCGATCTCATATCGCAAACTCAAACGTGGCTCCGGGTTCTTATAAGACTTAATCACTTCGCCTTGTGCGAAGCTTAAGGTATCAATGGCACTTAGCGTTTCACGCGGCACACCCTCCCTGTACAGCGTTACATCAGCTGGTCCATAAGATTGAAAGAAGGAATATCGAAACCCTATGTCTACATGAAAGTTTTTGAACAATTGAAACTGATCGGATGCATAGACACCCGACTCCAGGGAGTATTGATCCGGCATCTCGATAAACTTAACATTAGAGGCGTCACTGGAAGGATTTAATGTTCCTGGACTAAACGTATAATACGTGCTTTGAACTCCTGTTGAGAATTTATGATTGGCAATTTTATAGAAAGCTTCTGTTTTGAAAGATGGATAAAGAATGCCGTACACAAGGTTAAATCCTCTGTCAGTATTCTGATCAGAAACATCGTAGCTGTAGTGACCTAGACCGCCAGCCACTACCAACGAAAGCCTGGAGGAAAACTCATGATCCCAACGCAAGGCTGCCATGCGCGTGTCCCATTGAAACGTGGAGTCACCGGTTAACTTAAACTTATCATGGCTGGTATAACCGGATAGTGTAACCTTCGATTTGTCATTGAATTTATGACTAAGCTTAAATGATCCGTCATAAAAAGTAACACTGCTCTTACTTAAGTCTACATAGTTACTTTGGACTGTATTGATTAACCAATCGGAGTAGGTAGATCGTAAAGAAACGGATATTGATGTCTTATCTTTAACAAGAGGACCATTTACCAAGATGTTACTGGAGATGATTCCAATTCCCCCACTTGCGTTCCAGGTATTGTAACTTCCCTCTTTCGAACGAATGTCCAGCACCGAAGAAATACGACCCCCGAATTCTGCTGGAATACCCCCTCTGTAAAAGGTGACATCGCGTATCGCTTCGGAGTTAAAAGCTGAGAAGAAACCAAACACGTGGGAGCTGTTGAAAACAGGCATTCCATCATACAGAATCAAATTCTGATCAACGCCACCACCTCGCACATTAAAACCGGAAGCGGCTTCACCAGCGGTAGTAACCCCTGGCAGCACTTGTATTGATTTAATTAAGTCAACCTCGCCTAATAAAGCCGGGGCTCTTTTCATTTCTGTCATGTTCAGCTGTGTAATACCAATGCGGCTGGTGGTGATTTCACGCGCAGCTCTATCCTGAATAACAACCTCATTTAAATAGGTAGGTGATTCTTCTAATGTCCAGTTAACACTCCCATCTGCATAAATGGCAATGTCAAAATACATTTCTTCAAAATTTACATAGCTGCACTTGATCACGTGGCTGCCTGCCGTGAGGGTTAAGCTAAACACACCGTCTGCGTTGGTTACGGTACCTTGCTGAACATCACTAGCTTGTACGGTGGCTCCAATAAGAGGCTCCTTGCTTTTAGCATCGCTAATCTTACCGGTTAGCACTACGCGCTTGGCAGTAGAACGGCTGGGATCTCCAATCACAATCTGTTGAATCTTTTCCTGCTTGGTGCGTGCGTTTGTGAGGAAATCCACATGGCGCAAGGCACTGGTAGGGTCTTTTACAAATACAATTGTATTTTGATTAGGCTCAAAAAAGCTAAGGTCCGTTTGCAACAGCAAATTGTAAAAAGCCTCACGGTAGGTAATGGATTGGGCTGAGTCCTTAAACGCAAGACCATTTAACCATTCATCAACGAAGAAGATTTTGATAGGCTTTTTGGACTCAAGATTCCTAAGCACCTGAGCAAGCGATTTTCCGCGCTCACTGCCGTCTAACTGGGTATCGAGTATGGATTGGGAATAGGAACGAAGACTAACGAGTAGTACAAGCGCAATAAGAAGGGGTCTCAAGTGATGTAGGTTTTGTTCAAAAATCAAAAAATAAGAAGTGATTTCCAAATGAGCTCATAACTTAAACCAATCCTAACATGTCTCTGATCTAGTGACAGCAAGAATAGTGCGTATAGACATACACTTTTCGGCAACATATAGCCAGTAAATATCAATACAAATAAAATGAGCGAATTGATGTATCCCGGAAGATACGGAGGATCGACAGTGCTAATTCAAGCTTACCTTGAATTTCAAAATCGCATTAGGTGGAATTAAAGTCCCAGAGCCAGTAATGCCATAGCCTAATCCGGACGGTATGTAAAAAGTAGCTACACTCCCACCCCGTCTTAACAAGGGTATTCCTACCCGCAAGCCCTGAATCAAATTGAAGACGTTGTGATCGGTAAGTGTACCTGCGTCAAAAGTGGCGGCACTCGTTAATAAAGAGCCAGAATAGTTAAAGGTGATGTTGTCATATACCCTCGGCTTTGCACCACTCCCTTCTGTTTCAAGGGTGTAAAAAATTCCGCTGGGATGTTCAATAACGTTTGCAATAGAGTTTTCTTTAAGATAGGTACGAATGGTCGCAGTATCTGCTTTAAATTGCTCTTGCTGGGCAGAGGTTCTAAATACTTCACGTAAATCAACTTCATACGCAATGATGGAATTGGGCGGAACTATACTTGTTCCAGCAGACCCATAGCAATATTGAGAGGGTATATATATTGTTGCACGAGATCCGCCCATTAAAGCAGACACAGAATAATGCAAACCCTCTTCTCCAATGCTATCGAGTTTAGACTTAAAATGAATATCTGTAAAAAGTACGCCTGTTGTAAAGAGTGTGCCTTTGACAGAGGCGCTTACTAATTGGCCTGGCTCTGGGGCAGGCATTTCACCAAACTCATGCACCACCATTCTGATACCGGTGGCATCGTATGCGATGTAATCCGTTACATTCGCGGCAAGGTAATCATCGATGGCTTTCACTTCCTTTTTTAATAAGGCATTGGGATCTTCCGGTTCGGAACAAGAAACAAGGAAAAAAGGAAGCAGAAACAGAAAAGTGTAAAAGAAGCGCATGTATTTTAATGATTCAGATAGAATTCTATAAAATTCAGTTTTTCAACCGAGACTAAGCCACAAAGATAAAGCAGAACCAAGCAAATACAAGCTAGAGTTGGCCGAAGAGAGAACTGATATAAATCTTACTTTTTACTCACTTCTCAAGGATTTAACAGGGTTTGCCAAAGACGCCTGAACAGCCTGGTAACTCACGGTTAACAAGGTAATTAACAACAAAATCAGAAAGCTGAGGGCGAAACTAAACCAGTCTATAGAAGTATGGTATGTAAAGTTCTGCAGCCACTCGTGAAGCAGGTAATACGAAAGCGGAACAGCCAACACAAAACCAGCCAATAGCAGCCAGACAAAATCTTTATAAATGAGTACTAAAATGCCACTGACAGTTGATCCCAGCACCTTGCGTACGCCAATCTCCTTCACCTTCCGCTGCACAATAAATAAAACTAAACCATAAACACCTAAACAGGATATCAGAATCGCAATGGATGTGAACACGCGTATAATGATGCCAAAACTTTGGTAATTGGCATACTGTCGATCTAATTGCTCTTCCAGGAAAGTAAATTCAAAAGCCTTCTCGGGGAACAACTGACTCCAGCGCTCTTCGACTTTTGCCAGCGTAGAAGAAACCTCTGCATTCTCGAACCGAATGGAAAGGGCGTTAAATTGATTAGGATTGTATTCCAGAATAAGTGCTGAAACAGGTGTTGTTAAGGCGGTGAAATGATAATCTTTAATCACCCCAATTACTTTTCCTTGCTTTCCTTCCCGATTAATGGTTTTACCAAGCGCTTGTTCGGGACTGTTCCAGTTAAACTCTCGCACCGCTGACTCATTCACCAAAAAACCTTCTGCGGCATCTGTCCCAAAATTGCGATCAAACCAGCGGCCTTCCACCATCTCCAAGCCATAGGTTTCTCTAAAGTCATAATCAACTGAAAAATTGGCAACAAAAAGTCGGTCTTCCTGGGTGTAGCCCTCGGGTATAGTACCTCTGTAAATGGCGCCCAAACCCGGTGCATTGGTAGACAAGGTGGTCTTGAGTATCCCTGTTTCCTGTTCTACCGATTCGCGAAAGGTTTGCAGACGAAGTCTGAAGAGTGAATCTCGTTGACTAAAAATGCCGTTCAGATTCTGACTAAAGAGTGGGATGGTAATGACATGCTCGCGTTGAAAGCCTAAGGGCTGATCATGCAAGTAACGCAATTGCTTTACAATTAATGTTGAGCTCGTCAGCAGCAGGCAGGCGATACTTAATTGGAATACTACCAGACTTCTTCGGAGCCATTGACTTCCTAAACTGGTCACACCTGCGCCTTTAATGGATGTTACTGAATTAAAGCGCGCGACAAAATACGAAGGGTACGCCCCGGCAATCAGGGTGATGCCAAACAATAAAGCAACAGAAAATAGAACCAAAGGAACATCCAAGACTTCCTTAAATAATAAGTGCTTATCTGTAAGTGTATTAAGGAATGGCAAAGTGGTATAGAATACTCCATACGCCATCACAAAAGAGATCAACACAAATACAAAACTCTCCACTAAAAATTGAAAGATGATTTGTGACTTACCTGAACCCATGATGACACGTACACCAATTTCTTTGATGCGTGTAAGC
The DNA here is from genome assembly GCA_001464155.1 of Cytophagales bacterium Ga0077538. Classification (GTDB taxonomy): domain Bacteria; phylum Bacteroidota; class Bacteroidia; order Cytophagales; family Cyclobacteriaceae; genus Chryseotalea. The sequence continues at coordinate 5,234 of LNEN01000143.1, forward strand.
GATTGAGCCGTTGATAGATTGATGTAGTTAATGCAAGCAATCAATAACGTGAGCAAGCCCACCGCCATAAAGATGTATAGGGTGGACATTGAATTAGTCGGTGAAGGTTCTGCTAACAACGTAGAATGAAGGTGAATGTCTTTTACGGGCATTAAGGAAAACACCTGGCCCACCAACATTTGAGGTTGTGCATTCTTTTTCAAAAATGCTTCCATGTTGTTATTAACACCAGCTGCCTCAGCGCCTTCTTTCAGCAACACGTAGGTATACGAATGACTGATAACAAAATTGATCGCCAGATTATTTCTAAGTACCTGGGCAGTAGCTTCTGTTTCCAGATCGAACATGTTTTCGTAAGGCACCAACATGTTAAAACGCAAGTGAGAATGCTCCGGAAAGTTCTTTACCACACCGACCACTTTAAAACTTTGTTGTCCGGCAAAAAGCAACGACTCCCCGATGGGGTTGGCCTCACCGAAATACTTGGTGGCCATTTCTTCATTGATAATCACTGTAAATTTATCTACCAGCGCACGTTCAGGACTTCCCTTTACAAATTCGAATGTAAACATCTTAGCCAAGGCAGAATCTGCAAAGAACACACCTGTTTCTTCGAAGGCTTCTTCCTGATCCGGTCGCTTAATACTCACATTACGACCATAGACCCTGGCGGCTTCTTCTACTTCCGGAAAAAAGTCTTTCATTGCCGGAGCAATGGGTGGCGGAGAACTTGCCAATTCCAACCCGTTGGGTGCCTTGTAGGTGAGGCGATACAAACGATCAATTTTTTCGTGAAAGGTGTCATAGCTCATTTCTGATCTTACATAAGTAATAATCAACAGCGTGAGTGTTATACCCGATGTTAATCCTATGAAATTAATAAGAGCATAGGATCGCTGCTTCAGAATGATTCGTCCAGCGGTGGTGAAGAAATTTCGTAGCATGTTTCTCTTGAATAGTTGTATGAGCAATGAGGTTGATACGGAAGACCTCTTCGATGGTTTCAAAGAATACATAAATGGAAAAAGATAC
>LNEN01000144.1 GCA_001464155.1 Cytophagales bacterium Ga0077538
TGCCCGAACCTGGGATAATTTTTTGCCACTCATATAAATTCCATTTTCAACATTTTCTGAGCCACCCTTTCTTCCTACATTGATTCAGAAACCTATCACTCACTTTAACTAGTACTACCTTGAAAAGAAGAGATTTTGTACAACTGGCAGGCCTTGGTTTAGGTGGCTTAATGCTACCCACTGGTTTGTTCGGCACTGCAATTCCCGTGGAGGAATTGCTAAGCGTGCGCTTAAGCATTGCCGAGAAGAAACAATTGGCAGATGCTGCCCTTAGCGTTGCGCGCAGCAGTGGTGCCACGTATACCGATGTTCGGATCGGGCGTTACCTCAATCAATTTATAACCACGCGCGAAAACAAAGTGCAGAATATTGTCAACACAGAATCGTTTGGTGTGGGCATCCGCGTGATTGTTAACGGAACCTGGGGCTTTGCCTCTACCAATGATGTGACCACGGAGGGTATTAAAAAAGCTACCAATCAGGCAGTCGCTATCGCTAAGGCCAATTCGAAATTCCAGACAGATCCCGTAAAATTAGCTCCCAATGTTTCGCATGGAGAAGTAACCTGGAAAACACCGATTCAAAAAAATGTGTTTGAAATTCCTGTTTCCGAAAAAGTAGATCTATTACTCGCCTCTAACGCAGCAGCACAGAAGAATGGCGCGAGCTTCGTGAACTCTAACCTCTTCATGGTGAATGAGCAGAAGTATTATGCTTCCTCTGAAGGTTCGTACATCGATCAGGACATACATCGAATTTGGCCAACCTTTAATGTAACGGCTATTGACAAGGCTGCCGGTAAATTTAAAACCCGTCAGGCCATGAGTGCCCCGATGGGCATGGGTTGGGAATACATGATTCCGAAAGCAGCCGATAAATTAGAAGGTGTTCCTGGCATGCCACTCTATAAGAATAGTTACGACATGATTGAGGATGCCACCTTAGCGGCCAAACAAGCTACTGAGATGCTTTCTGCCAAATCTGTTGAGCCTGGTAAATATGATTTAGTATTAGAGCCGAATCACTTAGGACTTACCATCCACGAATCAGTTGGCCACCCACTGGAACTGGATCGCGTATTAGGTTATGAAGCCAACTATGCCGGAACAAGCTTTGCGACTCTCGATAAATTAAAGGCTGGCAATTTCAATTACGGTAGCAAGCTGGTGAACATCTTCGCAGATAAGACACAACCTGGATCTTTAGGTGCCGTAGGCTACGATGACGAAGGCGTGAAGTGTAAGCGTTGGGATCTTATCAAAGAGGGTGTGCTCGTAAACTACCAAGCCATCCGCGATCAGGTACACATTATCGGACAAAACGAATCGCACGGTTGCTGCTATTCTCAGAGCTGGAACGATGTGCAGTTTCAACGCATGCCTAACGTATCCTTAGCGCCTGGAAAAGATCCATATTCTGTAAAGCAGATGATTAAGGATGTAGAGAAAGGAATCTACATCGCAGGTCGTGGCTCCTACTCCATCGATCAGCAGCGTTACAACTTCCAGTTTGGAGGAACCGTCTTCTACGAAATTAAAAATGGAGAAATCGCTGGCATGTTGAACGATGTTGCCTATCAATCCAATACACAGGAATTCTGGAACAGTTGTTCTAAAATTTGTGATGAAAGTGATTACCGCTTGTTCGGATCTTTCTTCGATGGAAAAGGACAGCCTTCACAGGTAAGCGCAGTATCCCACGGAAGTGCCACAACGCGTTTCAATGGTATTAACGTTATCAACACCGGAAGAACCATTTAATACTTCCTATGAAAAGACGAGATTTTATACAAATAGCAGGATTAGGGGCGAGTGCCATGGTACTCCCCTTCTCTTCCTTCGGCAACATCGTAGATCCCATGCGGGTCTTGGAGCCTGGTATGGATGTAGCACAAAAGAAATTATTAGCTGATACAGCGCTCAACGCTGCTAAAGCGAGTGGTGCTACCTATGCCGATGTTCGCATTGGTCGTTACCTCAACCAGTTTATCATTACCCGTGAAAACAAGGTAGAGAATGTGGTAAACACTGAATCCTTCGGTACAGGTGTTCGCGTAATCGCCAATGGTACCTGGGGGTTCGCTTCCACCAACGATGTGTCTCCGGATGGAATTGCCAAGGCAGCCAAGCAAGCGGTCTTAATCGCCAAAGCGAATTCAAAAGTTCAGAAAGATCCTGTAAAGCTGGCACCTGTTCAATCCTATGGAGAAGTCAGTTACAAGACACCGATTCAGAAGAATGCTTTTGAAGTACCCATCAAGGACAAAGTGGATTTGTTATTGAATGCCAATGCAAAAGCCATGGAGAATGGCGCTGATTATATCAACAACCTTTTGTTTTTGGTAAACGAGCAAAAATATTTTGCGTCCACAGAAGGTTCCTATATCGATCAGGATGTTCACAGAACCTGGCCGGTGTTTACGGTAACCGTTATTGATAAACAATCAGGTACCTACAAAGAGCGTGATTCTTTCAGCTCTCCGGTTGGTATGGGCTACGAATACCTCGATGGAAAGGCGGAAGATAAAATTCAAGCGCCCGGAGATGTCGTTCTTTATAACAAGTCATACGACATGGTAGAAGATGCTACGTTTGCTGCGGAGCAAGCAAAACAACTTCTCTCCGCTAAATCAGTAGAGCCTGGCAAATATGATTTAGCCCTCGAGCCTTCACATCTCTGGCTCACCATTCACGAATCGGTTGGTCACCCCTTGGAATTGGATCGTGTGTTAGGCTATGAAGCCAATTATGCTGGAACCAGTTTTGCTACGTTGGATAAGTGGAAGACAAAAACCTTCAACTATGGTAGCAAGCAAGTCAACCTCTTTGCTGATAAAACACAAGTTGGCTCACTTGGTGCTGTAGGCTATGACGATGAAGGTGTGAAATGCAAGCGCTGGGATTTAGTGAAGGATGGCATTTTGGTGAACTATCAGGCCATCCGAGATCAGGCCGCGATTATCGGTGAAAAAGAATCACACGGATGCTGCTATGCCGACAATTGGAACAGCTTGCAATTTCAACGCATGGCGAATGTGTCTTTAGCTCCCGGCAAAGAGCAGCTCAGTGTTCAACAATTGATTGGTGGTATTGATAAAGGCATCTACATTGTAAAAGATGGTTCCTTCTCGATCGACCAGCAGCGTTATAACTTTCAGTTTGGCGGACAATTATATTTCGAGATCAAGAACGGAAAAATTGCCGGCATGCTGAAAGACGTTTCGTACCAATCCAACACACAAGAGTTTTGGAATTCTTGCGCACAGGTGTGTGACGAACGTGACTACCGTCTCAACGGATCATTCTTTGACGGCAAAGGTCAACCCGGACAAATCAGTGCGGTATCGCACGGGTCGGCCACCGCTCGTTTTAATGGAGTCAATGTTATTAACACTGCACGCAGTATCTAATTAAACCTCAACCTTTAAATCAAAATCATCATGGCAATACTTTCAAAAGAAGAAGCAAAACAGATACTTGAAAAAGTAATCTCTTTTTCAAAAGCCGATGGCCTTGTCGCCAACTTAAACGGCAATAATAGTGGAAACATTCGCTACGCCCGCAACACCGTTTCTACCGCTGGTGAAAACAGCGATGTGACGCTGGGTGTGCAAGCTTACTATGGAAAAAAATCAGGGGTAGCCACTGTCAATGAATTCGATACAGCCTCTCTCGAAAAAGTAGTGAGACGCGCAGAAGAATTAGCCAAACTAGCTCCGGAAAATCCAGAATTCATGGAACCTCTTCCTCAACAGGAATATGGTGAATCTAAAACCTATGCAGAGGCTACTGCTAAAATCACTCCCGACTATCGGGCACAAGCGGCAGCCAACAGCATTAACCCTGCAGCTGCCAAAGACGTAACCGCGGCTGGCTTCCTGGAAGACAACAATAGCTTCGCGGCTATGATGAACACGAAAGGCTTGTTCGCTTACAATAAAGCTACCAACGTAGACTTTACAGTAACGATGCGTTCCAATGATGGAACAGGATCGGGATGGGTAACACGCGATTACAATGACGTAAGTAAACTAAATACAGCCGAGGCATCTCAGATCGCTATCGATAAGGCTTTAGGTTCACGCAATGCAAAAGCCATTGAACCGGGTAAGTACACCGTTATTCTGGAGCCTGCTGCTTCAGCTGAATTACTTGGCAACATGTTCTTTAGCATGGGAGCCCGTCAGGCAGATGAAGGCAGAAGTTTCCTTTCTAAAAAAGGTGGTGGAACAAAGTTGGGTGAGAAGCTCGTGGATGAACGCATCAATATTTATGCTGATCCTTTCAATACCGAAGCACCGGCCGCACCTTGGACAGGCGATGGTCAAGCTCGCAAGAAATTAGACATCATCAAGAATGGTGTTGTTAGTAATTTGTTCTACGATCGCTATTGGGCATCACAAAAGAATGTGGCGCCTGTTCCTTTCCCTGGCAATGTCATCTTTGAAGGAGGTACTGCTTCCGTAGAAGACATGATAAAGGATACGAAGAAAGGTATTTTAGTAACGCGCTTCTGGTACATCCGTTCGGTAGATCCTCAAACACAATTGTATACAGGTCTTACCCGTGACAGTACCTTCTTTATCGAAAACGGAAAGATTAAGCATCCTATTAAAAACTTCCGCTTCAATGAAAGCCCGGTGATTATGCTGAACAACCTGGAGGCGCTTGGCAAGCAAGTGCGTACCGGAGGTAATCTGATTCCATATATGAAGATCAGAGACTTTACCTTCACAAGCTTATCCGATGCTGTCTAGTCGTTATCTGTTATCGGTTAATGGTTAACGGCTACGAATAACAGATAACCTCTCCATTAACTATTAACTAATAAGGGGAGCGTCATTGCAAGGGAGAAGCAACACACATTGCCTCGCTCCTTCGCAGTGACGTTCTCTATTTCATTTCTATGGTGTTAATCATCCTTTCGTATAATTTTACGTGTTGTCCTTCTTGCTTTGTCGCACCTTTCGACCATAATGCCTTCTAGCAAATTCTTTTTTACACGCTTGCAATACGAGTCGGGTGACTGGGATGTAGACCAGCGCATGCCTTCCAATGTACTCAACTCACTAGTAGAGTACACCAGTTTACAGGTAGACACAAAGGAGAACATTGTGCCGCTCAGCAGTGATGAAATCTTCCGCGCTCCCTTTTGTTACCTGAGTGGTCATAAGCTGGTGGAGTTTACCGCCAAAGAGAAAGAGAACTTTGAAAAATATGTAAACAACGGTGGTTTTATTTTTGTCGATGATTGCAACCACGACATTGACGGACTCTTTGCCAAGTCCTTCGAATCCCAGATGGAAAGAATCTTTGGTGCAAATGCTCTTAAGAAAATTCCCAACAACCATACACTCTATTCTACGTTCTTTGAATTTGATGGCCCTCCTACTACTGCTCAGGAACTGAACGGCTGGGGCGATGACATTGTGCACGATTATTTAAAAGCCATTGAAGTGAATAATAAGATTGGCGTGTTGTATAGCAACAAAGACTACGGTTGCGAATGGGATTATGATTTCAGAAACAAACGCTTTTACCGCATTGACAACACACGCTTTAGTATAAACATAATAATGTATGCCCTAACGGCCTGAGAGGCCCTTGAATATGAATGAAGAGTTGAAAGCAACCGAACGCTCTGCCACAGAGTTGATTGAAAGACTAAATGCTTTAAAGCAAGAGATTAAAAAAGTAATTGTCGGACAAGAAGACATTGTAGATCAATTGCTTATCACTTTTCTGGCGGGGGGCCACGCACTATTAGAAGGCGTACCCGGATTGGCGAAAACCCTCATGATCCGCACACTCTCCGAAGCTATTGAGCTAAAATTTAGACGCATTCAGTTTACACCCGACCTGATGCCTTCTGACATCATTGGCACTGAGGTGTTGGAAGAAGACCATACAACAGGAAAGCGTATTTTCAAATTCAACAAAGGACCTGTCTTTGCCAACATTATTTTAGCGGATGAAATCAATCGCACTTCTCCCAAAACCCAAGCAGCTCTGTTGGAAGCTATGCAGGAGTTTGAAGTTACCTATGCGGGTGTAACGTATCCACTTGAAAGACCTTTCTTTATTTTAGCAACACAGAATCCTATTGAACAAGCGGGTACCTTCCCCTTGCCGGAAGCACAGCTGGATCGTTTCTTACTCTACATCAAGGTTAGCTATCCGACAGCAGCAGAGGAGTTAGCCATTTTAGAAAACACAACCGGAAAAAAGAAAGCTTCTATCCAACGCGTTATCAGCGGCAACCAAATTCTGGACGCTCAGAAAATGGTGCGTGAAGTGCACATTAGTCCAGACCTGATTGAGATGGTGAGTCGCATTGTGCGAGCCACACGCCCTACACAAAGTGAAGTTTCTTTTGTAAAAGAATGGGTACGTTGGGGCGCTGGTCCACGAGCCGGACAAGCCATGATTTTAACAGCTAAAGCACGCGCCTTACTGCGCGGTAACTTTGCTGTAACGCGCGAAGACATTCATCAAGTCGCCTACCCAGTATTAAGACATCGCATCCTCATGAACTTTAAAGCGGAGGCGGAAGGTGTCATTTCCGATGATGTAACCAAACAGTTACTCGAAGCCATACAACCGAATAAGGGATTGTAAGCAATGGATGCGCGCATCAAAGAATTTTTAAAACCAGAAATTCTCAACACCATCAATGGGTTGGAATTGGTCGCGCGCATTGTGGTGGAAGGTTTCATGAGTGGAAGTAATAAAAGTCAGTCGGTAGGTGCCGGACAAGAATTCAGTCAATACAGAAGTTACCAACCCGGTGACGACTTGCGCCAACTCGATTGGAAGATGTTTGCCCGCTCCGAGCGCTACTACATCAAGCAGGCAGAGATCGAAACCAACATTACGGTCAAGTTCATTCTGGACACGAGTCATTCCATGTCCTACGTGGAGCAAGGTATCACCAAACTACAGTATGCCAAGTTATTGACCGCGGCCCTCGCCTATCTGGCGCGAAAGCAGAGTGATACTTTTGGCTTATACGCGGTGAATGACAAGAGTCTTCACATGGTGCAGCCCCGTTTCGAACAACAACAATTTGTTCGTTTCCTTTCAGAACTTATTCCATTAAAAGCAGAAGGAAGCTGGGGAAAAGGCAATGACATGGAGCAGCTCTTCGACCATCATGGAAAAGAGTTGATTGTGTTCATTACCGATATGTATGATGACACCGAAGACCTGCAGCGCTTTATCGGAAGACTAAAAACTCCCCGCAACGAGGTGGTTATCTTTCATTTGATCGCACAACACGAACGCGACCTCGATTTCGGAGGTGCTTTTACCTTCGAAGATTTAGAAACCGGGAATCGGACCAAAGTAGATACACTGCAGCAAAAAGAGATCTATACCCAAAAAGTAGAGGACTGGTTAAAGAGTACACGTTCCTGGATGTTAGAAAAGCAGATTGGCTACTATTTGGTTTCTATGGAGAAACCTCTGGAGGAAGTATTGCGGAATTTCCTTACCGTTCGTAAACGCTTGCTCCGATGATTCAATTTGCACAGCCCCTTGCACTTTGGGCCCTCGCTGGTTTGAGCATCCCGATTGCCATTCACTTTCTAAGTCGTAAAGAGGGGAAAGTAATACGCATTGGAAGCATCCGACATTTGGAGGAAACCACCACGCAGAAATTCAAGGGCATTCGTCTCAATGAAATTCTCTTATTGCTACTTCGCTGTCTATGCATTTTCGTTTTTACGTTGATGCTTGCGGGTTTACAATTTTCAACCAATAACAAGGGAAGTGAACGCTGGTTACTACTTGAAAAGGGTTTGGAAGATGATGTGCGCGTAAAGACCTTGCGAGACAGTTTGGATAAACAGGGATTTGAAATTCGATTCTTGTCTCTGGGTTTCCCCACACTGGGGAATAATTCAGAAGAAAAGAGTAGTTATTATCAATTGATCAACAACCTGTCGCAAAAAGATCTCGAGAAAGTGGTAGTAGTGTCGTATAACAAGCCTCATCGCTTTCGCGGAGAGCCGTGTGCCTTGCCAAGTACAGTGCAATGGATTAGTCTACCAGCTGCTCCCTCAGCGTTTGAAGTGAACACCTGGATTACTTCCTTGGATTCGCTTTACATACGACAAGGTTACAGTAAAGAAGAAGTAACGTATTTTGAAACCATACGGAGAAAGGTAAGTCCGGAAGAACTCGCCAGCCTCACGCGTGAACGATCAAACCAAGTAGCCATTTTTGCTGATGCTGGATACGAGGCCGATGCACGGATAGTAGAGGCTGCACTAAGATCCCTTCGCGACTACCAACACGTAGAGCTTGAACTTCTTTCTTACAAGACTTCAGAATTAACAAGTCTACCACCCGACCTGGAGTTTCTTTTTTGGTTAAGTGATGAACCTATGCCTGAATCCTTCAACTATAAGATTATCCATTTAAAACCAGATGAAAGTACTTACTTGATTAAGCAAGAAAGTCCGACACAGTGGCGAATAACAAAACGCTTACATCCTGAAATAGCCCTGAAGGAAAATTTTACGGTAGAGCTTGCCTCTCTCCTGCTCGCTTCTCCAGCACTTGAACAGGTTATCCAAGAAAAAGATGTACGACTCCTGCCCGATTCGCTTGCCTGGTTGCCCACACAGTCTGAAAATCACAGGACTTTCTTAGGCGCCTTTCGTCCTGCTGATTCATACTTGTTCTATTTGCTCTTGGTCTTATTAGTGCTTGAACGTCTACTCGCTTATCAACGAAAACAATGAGTACGAGTAGATCCTTCTTACACGAGTTAAAGAGACGCTACCTGGTCCTACAGGGACTGGAGATTTTCTTACTTGGATTCTCGCTTAGTCTGCTCTGTTATAGTCTCCTGCGATTGCTTAGTCCGCTGGTTAGTCTACAGATTGGTGTGTCTTTTCTATTCTTTACAGGCATTATTCTTATCAGCATTTATAAGCGAGGCTTAAACAGGTTAGAATTGGAACACGTTGCGTCTTACCTCAGTAGTCTATATCCATCCTTACAAGAGAGTACAGACTTACTAGTGAAGGACTCCCATTCACTCACAAATCTGCAGGCCTTGCAGCGAGCTAGAGTAGAGAAAGAATTTGAACTTCTTAAAAACGATCTGAAACTTCCACACCGATTAGGTGCCACCAGTCTGCTCTTGCTCTTCAGTCTCGTTAGCAGTATTCTCTTTTATCTGGCACCACCCCTCTATTCAAAAGTAGAAGGTACAAACCTTCGTTCTCTTCTGGAAGCACCTGCAACATTGGGTGACTCCCTGACGATTCAATTAGAAGAGGTGAAGCTCTACACACAAGCGCCTGCCTACACAGGCATCCAAGCTGCTTATGCTACCAGTTTAAACACCAAGGTTCCGGAAGGAAGCAAACTCACCTGGACGCTTACCTTTTCGCAAGCCTGTAACAAAGTTGGTATAGTTATTTCCGGGCGCGACTCGCTGCGTGCTTCATCAATTGAAAATGGAAAATACACTATTCAATATGCGCTTGCACAAGCCGCCTTCTACCAGGTATACTGGGAATACAAGGGTGCCAGTTTTCAATCGGACTTTTACAAACTTGAAAGTATTGTGGATGAAGCACCTCAAATTACAGTTAACAACCTTACGCAGTTTACAGAGCTAACGCATACGGATAACCTCACCATTTCCTTAGATGCCTTGATTCGCGATGACTATGGGCTAAAAGACGCAAACATCATTGCCACCGTCAGCAAGGGCAGCGGAGAGTCGGTGAAATTCAGAGAGGAAACAATGCGCTTTGCACGTCCAACTACTATCAAGGGTAAGCAGGTAAACGCTACCACTTCTTTCAACCTGCTAAAACTCGGCTTAGAACCCGGAGACGAACTTTACTTTTACATTCAGGCAGAAGACAGAAAAACTCCTCAGTCGAATAGAAACAGAACAGAAACCTATATTGTTTCCTTACGGGACACCGCCAACTACATTACGTCTGCTGATGAAGGCCTGGGTGTTGACTTGATGCCAGAATACTTCCGCAGTCAACGTCAAATCATTATTGATTCGGAGAAGTTACTAAAGAACAAGAAATCACTCTCTAAGGAAGAGTTCAACTTTACCAGTAATGCTTTAGGCTATGATCAAAAAGTGTTGAGACTTCGTTACAGCGAGTTTATGGGTGAAGAATTTGTTTCGGGCATAGGGCCAGAAGCTTCCCATGAAGAAGAGCACGGAGAAGAAAATGATGTGGTGAAAGAATTCGGTCACCTTCACGATAGTGAAAATGAACACAACCTCGTAGAAGAAAAGCATGATCACGAAAACGAGATCAAAGACCCCGACAAGAAGGAAAACCCCATTGAAGAGTTTGCTCACCTGCACGATGATACCGAAGAAGCTACCTTCTACATACAATCCGTCAAAGCCAAATTACGTGCTGCCCTCACCATGATGTGGGATGCCGAATTACACCTGCGGTTATTTGATCCACAAAAGTCCCTGCCTTATCAATACAAAATCCTGAACCTCTTAAAAGAGATAGCGAACGACTCACGCATTTACGTACACCGTTCCGGTTTCGATCCACCTCCAATTAAAGAAGACAAACGTTATTCAGCCGACCTTAGTGAAATTCACAACTCTACGAATCAATACGCAACCGAAAAGAAAGATGCCTTCCAAAGAATACGAGAAGCTATCACCTTGTTAAGTCATTTGCAAGAGAGAGGATTAACCGCTTTAGCAACTGAAGATAAAAAAACACTTACCCAAGCCGGACAGACGCTGGCAGCCTTGAGCGTGAATGAACCTGTACGTTACCTGCAAAGGAAAGAGCCTTAGCTCCGGACTCCCGTCAACTCCATGCACTCGATAAGGCCATGATTCAAGAACTGGAAAAACGCACGAATGACTAACCTGAGCTTTTCATCTCTTGTCCCACTCCCCCTATTGATCAGTCTTGGTCTGTTGTTGACCTTGTTATTTCTATACCTTGAGGTAAAGCGAAAGACGGCTCTACTACCCGCACGAATTCTGGCAGTAGTACTGATGATGGTCAGTTTGATCCTGCTCCTTTTAAAACCTACCTACCTTACTACAAGCACCTCTAGCGGTTATCTCATCCTTACTGAGCAGTACGAAAAAGTCAAAGTGGATAGTTTACTGAGTACCTATCCATCACTTGAACTCGTTCACACACCTAAGGCGAAATCTTATAAAGGTTCACGGCTGCTTCAATCGTATGAGCTTGCTGAACTTGATCCATCCATTCGCTTTGTTGTGGGAGAAGGCCTCCCTTTATCCGACCTCGCTTTATTGGAGAATCAGAACATCTCCTATTTACCAACAAAGGACCGCATGGGCATTACTGCTTTGCACCTACCCGAATTCATTACTGTAAATGAGAAACAATCTCTGCACGGCACCTTTCAAACCAACCACAATACACTGCTTCGGCTAGTCGGTCCTGGCGGAGTAGATGACTCTGTACTCTTGCCAGCAAGTAAGACTTCCACCTTTTCACTTTCCTTCAAACCTTTAAGCACAGGGCAATTTCTCTATTCACTAGAATGGACCGAAAAGGAAACGACACACCGTGAGAAAATTCCTGTACACGTGCTGCCGGCAAAAGTATTGAACACACTTATCCTACAAGCTGCACCCGGCATCGAGCTCCGTACCTTGAAGAACTTTTTAGCAGAGGGTAAACATGGCATAAGCGTCCGTTCTCAACTTTCTAAAAATAAGTATCGATCCGAATTCATCAACAGTCCTGCCCTCAACCTTAGTTTTCTAACCACAGACTTACTGAAGAAATTTGATCTTGTGGTGCTGGAGAGTAGCACCCTTACCACTCTTTCCAATGGTGAGCGTAAAAGCCTTGAACAATCCATCTCCGAAGGGCTCGGAATCGTAATTCTGCTCAACAGTGAACCAGACAAAGAAAAGATACTTCAGCAGTTTCTTCCTGTTAAGAAAAGAGTTAATGATCAGGATACACTTTCACTTGTCAACGAAAATCAGCAAAAGTTCAAAGTCAAGCTTGGCCCAACACAAATGGAATCACATCCCTATCTGCTCTCTCATGTTCAAAAGGGATCAGGCGTTTATGCCGGACATATTCCTCATGGCTTTGGAAAAATTGGCTTTCAATGCCTGGAGGAAACCTATCGCTTGCGTCTACAAGGAGAAAATGACGCTTATGCACATTGCTGGACTGGCTTATTGAAAGGAACCAGCAGAAATGAACTGCCTTCTTCCCGTGTACGCTTACAACAGGAATTCCCTTACTATGCTAATGAAGCCATTCCTTTCACACTATTAAGCGAGGCAATTCCGGAAGCGAAGACTTCTACTACTTACATCCCTTTACAAGAAGACATTCACATAGACAATCGCTGGCATGGTAGTGTACGATTCAATTCGCCCGGTTGGCAAGCGATACACAATACGACAGACAGTACTTCGTATACTTTTTATCTTTCTGACAAAGGTGAGTGGAACTCCCTTCGTATTGTCCATCAAATGAAGCTATTAAGCAACAAAGTAAAAGGTTTCCATGAATCAGCGGAGCTAATGCAAAATGAAGAGAAGAAGAATGTAAGCCCTTGGTTATTCTTCTCCCTCTTTTTACTCTCTGCTGGCTTTCTCTGGCTGGCGCCTAAACTCTAGCGCAGTACAAATTTCGCTTCGTTTTTGGTTTGGGAGTCCCCTCCCACATAAACCTTGAACTCGCCAGGTTCTGCTACAAAGGCCAAGTCTTGATTGTAAAAAGAGAGATCTTTTTTAGAAATCGTAAACGAAACCACTTTACTTTCTCCGGGACGTGTAATACTGCCCACCAAATCCTGAACGTAAAGTTGCACTATCTCACTCCCCTCTCTACTTCCCGTATTCTTTACTTCGCACGATACTGTTAACGAATCAGTCATTGTCATACTTTCTTTATCGAGTTTTACACTGCCGTATTCAAAAGTTGTGTAGCTCAATCCATAACCAAATGGATATAATGGCTCATTGGTTACGTCTAGGTAATTACTTTTAAACTTTTCAAACCACGGCCCTTGCAAGGGTCTTCCTGTATTTTTATGCGCGTAATACAAAGGCAATTGGCCAATGTTCTGGGGGAAGGTCATTGTTAACTTACCAGAGGGATTCACCTCACCAAACACTACATCAGCAATGGCATCTCCCGCTTCACTGCCGCCAAACCACACATTGAGAATTGCCGGGATGTTTTCATTTTCCCATACTAAGGTCAGCGGTCTTCCTGTAAACAACACTAAGACTACAGGCTTGCCTGTTTGTAACAATGCTTTCAATAATTCCTTTTGTGTAGCAGGGATGTCAAGGTTGGTGCGACTGGAAGATTCTCCGCTCATCTCGGCAGACTCTCCCATGGCCGCCACAATCACATCTGCATTCTTCGCAATGCGAAGTGCCTCTTCTCTTAAGGCAGTAGCGGAACGAGGATCTCGATGCAAAGTCTTTCCAAAAGGAGTTGCTCTTTCCTCAAAAGCAGCATCTTCGTCCAGGTTTGCGCCTTTGGCGTAAACCAACTTGGCAGAAGTACCAATAGCTTTTGTCAATCCTTCGCGCAATGAAATTGCATCGGCAGAACGAGCGGCCACACTCCAGGTGCCTGGCATGTTTTCTTTTGCATCAGCCAAGGGACCAACCAATGCAATAGTTCCTGATTTTTTGATCGGCAATGTATTCTTTTCATTCTTCAACAATACAAAGCTTTCAGTGGCTGCCTTTCTGGCAAGAGCTCTGTTCTCAGAAGTATACACTTCTTGCTTTGCGCGATCTTCGCTGCAATAGCGATAAGGATCATCAAAAAGTCCAAGTCTAAATTTTGCCGCCAGCACTCTTCTGCATGCATCATCCAACTGTTTCTCTGTAATTTTTCCTTCCTCCAACGATTTCTTCAAAGTCGTTAAGAAGCCTTCACTTACCATATCCATATCCATACCTGCCGCCAGCGCACGCGCAGATACAGTTTGAATATCCCCAATACCATGCGCCACCATTTCACTGACACCGGTATAATCAGAAACCAAAAATCCATCAAAACCCCATTGAGTACGCAACACATCTGTGAGCAACCACTTGTTGGCAGTAGCCGGTATGCCATCAATTTCATTAAAGGAAGCCATCACACTTCCAGCTCCAGCATCTACCGCTGCTTTATAGGGTGGAAAGTGTTCGTTGTACATACGCAGCCGACTCATGTCTGTTGTGTTATAATCTCTTCCTCCCTCAGCGGCACCATACAACGCATAGTGCTTTACGCATGCCATCATGGTATTGTTAGCAGTAAGGTCATCGCCCTGATAGCCACGCACCATCGCCTGTGCAATCATCGAACCCAGGTACGGATCTTCTCCACTTCCTTCCGAAACTCTGCCCCAGCGAGGGTCGCGTGCTAAATCCACCATAGGTGAAAAGGTCCAGTTAATGCCATCGGCAGTTGCTTCTTGTGCTGCGGTACGGGCGCTCTGTTCAATCAGTTTCATATCCCAGCTGCAACTCAGTCCAAGTGGAATTGGAAATACAGACTCATATCCGTGAATCACATCCATACCAAAGAGCAATGGAATTTTTAAACGACTCTTCTCGACCGCAATGCGCTGGACTTCTTTAATACGTGTAACGGATTTAATATTGAACAGCCCTCCAACCAAACCTTGTTCAATTTTCTTGGCAATGTCCGAACTACCGGCAGAGCCGGTAACAAAATCTCCCGCTGTGGGAAGGTTCAACTGACCGATCTTCTCTTCTATTGTCATGAGCGCCAATACAGAATCTACGCGTTGATCGATAGAAGAAGTGGTGGCGGGTGCTGAACAAGAACTTATGCCTATCCAAAGAAGAAGGAAACCGAGTGAGATCCAGGAAGCAGTATCCAAAAATGATTTAACGGTGGTTCGTGTTATCATCGTAATGCTATTAATTAGTTGACGTAAATTCTAGTTTGGTAAAGCCGGCTTGCACTTCGGGAGCAGACATAAATAAATCCCAGAGTAACCCGGTTCGGTAATTCTCAATCATCAGAATGATGGGACCCTGATCGATAGCCAGGTACGAAGTAGCCGTCCATCCCTGTGTTATATTGAAAGCATCATAAAAGCCATAGGTTCCCCACAAGCGATCGCCTAGCGTGTAGTAGAAAAACTTGAGCGCTTGCATGGATTGTACTGGTGTATAGGGAAAAGAAGATAAGGCCGCTGTTGGCGTAATCACACCCAAATCATTGGCTGGTGAATGAGCCCCATAACCACTCTGATTATCACTGCTGGTTAATCCCCAATTTTCGGTAGCATAACCAACGTAGTTCCGCGGATTATCGATACAGTACGCTTGATTGATTAAGGAGGCATTAACATTCTGTTCCCAGTAGTTGGCATAGGCGTCTGAAAAATGAGGATCAAGTCCAACGTAAGAATAATGCACCCAGAATAAAGGAAAGAGACCACCCAGTTTGAGTGGTATGTTGTAGTACGTATCATTTCGCACAATAGCACCGTTGCGAGCAAAACCATTGGTATACACACTTTTGGGAATACTATGCGTGGGTGATGCGGCAGCTAAGAAATAGGTAATTTGTTGTTCAAAATATCCATACATCGCAAAGTTCATTTCCCAATTATAGTTGGGCGACCAATGCCAATAGAGTACTTGTTGATTATCTCTTCGATACCAATCCCACTCCACCCCTTCCCAGAGTGTAGTAATGCGATTGATCAAGTTGTTACCAACAGTATCCGTTGGTTCCAAGTATTGTCGGAAGGTGAGCAAACCCTGTACAAGAAAGGAGGTCTCTACCAAATCACCTCCATTATCTTTTGTGCTGAATGGAATAACATCTCCGGTATTTCCATTCATCCAATGAGCCCAGGCACCATGAAAGCGATCGGCTGTTTCCAGATAAGAAACAATCTTCTTCATACGGTCAATACCTTGCTGACGGGTAATAAAATTTCGTTCCATGCCCACAATAAGAGCCATGATGCCAAAGCCAGATCCTCCACTGTTCACTACATCTCCAGAGGTGTTGCGCTCCCGAGCCATACCACTGGTGGGATGAGCAAAATCGTAGAAGTATTTAAATGTTTGTTGTTGCACCAGTGTCAACAACTCCTCATCGCTAATCAGCGGAAACTTGGGAGTAGTATCTATGCTTGTGTAAAAGGACTGATCAAGTCCAATAAAAAATTCTTCGTTTGTACCTCTTATGCTGCTGGAAATAAGCAACCGATATTTTGATATGTGTTTTAGATTAGCAACAGGGTCCAGGGTCACCGTCCTTCCATCAGTAGAAAGACTGAGTGTTGATGGTACTGCCCCAGTAGCTGATTGGAGTGTGAAAAAATTGCTGCTAGCAAAGGTGGTTGCAATGGGGTGCGAAAAGGTAATCATGATCGCACTGGTGAGGTCGATGGAGTCCATTAAGGGTTGTCCCACTTGTTCATCTCCGTTAAATTTTAGGGATTGAATGGACAATTGCTGCGCCAGTGTGGTGAAGGAAATAACTTGTTCTTCAAAAGATTCTCCACTATCACCCTTCAAATCAGATGAAAATATAAGTTCATACTTCGTATTATAGGTTAATGGAGTAGAGGGTTGAATGCTTAACTTTTTATTGACGTTGGTAAGGGTAAACTCCACAGGTAGAACATTGCCGCTTTGCGTCTTTAAGATGACTCCTTCTTCTAAACTGTTCTCGTCAATTCCCATATCGAACTGCGCAAGTAGAGAAAGGTCAATTGGTAAACCCGTATTCTGTTCTGGATTTTCTAAATCAAGCGCTGTAGTGCCTGCACTGACAGAAAGAAGCTCGAGTAGAACAGTGGGCTTATCACCCTCTTCCTCTTTACAAGAGAACAAGAAGAAAAAAAAGAAGAAGAAAAGAAAAAGCTTATTTGTCATGTGCACCCGTTATAAAAATAGAGGGTCTCCCTTTCAGGAAACCCTCAAGAACCAATCAACCCAAAAATTATGGCTTACCTGAATTGTACATCAAGGTAATCTCAGCTTCTGTTATCGCCTTTTTATAGATAATCAAATCATCCATCAAGCCTTTGAAATGTTTCGCTGAAGTCTGGGCATATCCTCCCCATGATTCTGCATCCCAAAGTGTACCAGCACGAGATTGTACAAATCCAAGTGCAAGTTCGTTTACAACTTCAGGTGCAACACCTCTATAGCTCAAACCAGTGGTTGAACGCTTCGCATCACCATCAGGCCAGTTGTCAAAATCCTGCTGCTTGATTTTTTCACCATTCAGGTATACGGTTCCTGTTTTAGCAGTAGCGTCATACACAAACACATAGTGTGCCCACTTATCTTTGATAATGGTATTCATACCTGTAGGTCTGAAATCCTTAGAGAAGGTCCAACCTTGCCAGCCCAAGTTTCCTTCGCCATCTGCCCAAATATCCTCACCATATTGGTTAGTACCATTTGTCCAGGAAGCTGCTAATTTAAACGCATTGTAGTTATCAAAGATTTCAAATTGAAATCCGTAGAAAGCCCCTAAGCCTAACACAAAGTGACCTTTGTTCGCATCGTCTGTGTGTGGAGTAGCTTTTACCCATACACTCATGGTCCAGCTGCCGTTGTTCATCAACTGATCTCCATTAGGAATTTCAATAATGGAAGTAGTTCCGTTAAAACTTGCTGCCTTTCCGGAAGCTGCGTTACGACCTGTTGCATAAGTAACCGCTACCATGCCACTAGCCGCTGGATCGAAAGAACCAATCACATCATTTGCGTTGTCTTCAAAAGTCCACTGTGCAAAAGCACCCGGTACGGCAAAAGTTCCTTCTGTATTGAAGGTACGATCGATCGAAGCTGTTAACACCTTGCCTTGCGTACTTTTCAAGCCAGTACCAAAGCTAAGGTTGAATAAGGTACCTGTACTGAAAGTAGTTGTTGGCTCAATCGTAACAGTTTTTCCATCCACTGTTACATCCACATCATAAGCCGCATCATCAAAATCACGGATCAGGGAGATCGCGTCTACTGTGGTGGCATCTACTTCTGTAGAAAACTCAGCAACGATGGTAGCGGAGGTAGAAACACCTGTAGCGCTTGTTGAGCCATTCAAATCAATGTCATTGGCAGTTAAACTCACCAAGGTCAGGGCCGGAGCTTCATCATCTTCACACGCTGTCGGCACCAACAGCACCGCGGAAGCAAGCAGCAAGCTGCCTGTCATCCATTTTAACTTTTTCATGTTCATAATTTAGTTTAATAAAGGTTTAAAAATAAAACTGATCATATAGGTCAATCCCAATTAGGATTCTGATCCAAGCGTTGCTGTGTTAAATCAATTTCTGATTGCGGAATAGGAAACAATTCATGTTTGCCAGTTATAAAGCCTAGAGGCCCCAGCACTGCGGGGGCATTACCCGTGCGCACCAAATCCCAGAAGCGGTGGCCTTCCAGCGCTAACTCCACTCTTCGCTCTTGAAGAATGCGTGCACGCAGCTGGGTTTTATCGGTTACACTTACATCGGGCAATATTGCGGCATTTCCTTCGCGGGCACGAAGTCGCACTCGGTTTAAGTGAGTAAGCGCTACGCCTGCATTTCCATTTTCATTGTGTGCTTCAGCTGCCATCAACAATACATCAGCAAAGCGAATTAATCTGCGGTTGTGCCCTTGAGTTGGAGCTACAACCTGACCGGGTGTCCACACCTTTTGGTTGTAGCATTCAATTTCAATCAAATCACCATTCTCATTGCGCGTTTCATCGGGTGTAGGACCATCCCCTGCAATGGTTACACCGTCCAGTACTTCGCCCAAATAGATAACTGTTGATTCAAGGCGGGGGTCGTTTGCTTCGAAGGCAGCTTGCAGTTCTAACGAAGGTCTGTTAAACCCCCAACCACGGTTAGGCGTACCTCGTACTCCTTGTACATTTGCGTAATAGTTGGTTCCATTTTCAATCCCTTCTAATAAGCCGTCTACTGCTCCAATTTCAAAAACAGATTCCACACCAAATTCTCCATTCACACTGTTCGCATCATCAAAGTCAGGCTCTAAATCGTACAGACCTGAATTGATAACGGCATCAAATTGTGGAGCGGCCAGGGTAAACTCTCCCTGATACAAATGTGCTTTTCCAAGCAAAGCTTGTGCAGCACCTTGCGTGGCTCTTCCTGCTTCTTTCGCAGGGTAAGCAGTACGCAGTGGCAGCGCTTGTATCGCATCTGTCAGATCTTGTTCAATCAAGGTCCAGATTTCTTCTTTCGTTGCGCGAACTTGTGTGAAATCAGGAGCCGTTTTTGTAACGAGTGGCACACCACCATAAGCTTTCACTAAATCAAAATAGAAAAGGGCTCTTAGAAATTTTGCTTCACCTATGTAGCGCTTGCGCAAGGCCTCATCCATGTCAATTTGAGGAACATATTCAATCACTACATTGGCGCGCAACACACCTCTGTACAGTGTGTTCCACCAATTCGCAAACCAGGCATCAGTCGGAAACATCACAAAGTTTTCATAAGGACCTACCGTAGAGGCAGCATCTTCCGGATTAGATCCTTTGTACGCATCATCTGAAAGAATATCATCAATCGGAAATAAGCCTGTATGGTATTGCGACTCGCGCAGAATGTAATAAATAGCATTGGTAGCAGCCAGTGCATCCGTTTCATTTGTTGGGAAATCACTTTGCGTTAACGTGCCTTGTAAAGGAACTTCTAAGAAATCCTGACAGGCGTTGATCACCAAACTGGCAGCGATCAGCAGAACCATTCTGGTTATCTTCATCATAGAGGTGGATCGTGTATGCATAGCCATTGTCTTAGAAAGTGAGGTTAATTCCCAATGAATACGAAGAAGCTACAGGATACACACTGGTATCAATGTTGTTGAAAAGTGGACTGCCGCCCGCAGCTTCTGGCGAATAGCCCGGAAACTTACTGCGCGTAAACACATTGTTCCCTCGCAAGAATACATCTGCCTTGGAGAGATATGCTTTTTCAGCTACCGACTTAGGCAGCGAATACGCGAGTGTAAGACTGCGCAGTCGCAGAAAGTCTCCATCAAAAATAAAACGATCTGAGAGCAGGAAGTTGGAACCTCCAGCCGTAGGCCTTGGCTCGCTTGTACTCGTACCCTCTCCTCTCCAATAGTTATAGACATGCGCTTCATAATTGTACAAGTCAGGGCGTACCGTCTCTTTGGCATTGTAAATTTTATTACCGGACTGTCCGGCAAAATCCAGGCTCAGGCGAAAGGGACCATACCAACCTTCTACGCTAAATCCATACATGAGCGTTGGAATGGGACTCCCCAAATTGGTAATGTCGTTGGCGTTGATCAATCCATCATTATTAATATCTACGTATCGTACATCACCGGGCTGTGCATCGGCCCGATGCGGGTAGGCATCCAACTCTGCCTGATTTTGAAAAAGACCATTCGTTACATAACCGGCAAACGATCCGATCGGATCACCTACACGGGAGCGAGTAATGGTTTGTCCGTTGTAGAAGGCCAGCAACTCATCATCGGAAGTACCAGTGCCTGTGATCTTGGTTACTTCATTGCGTATCGTAGTCAGGTTTCCTGATACCTTATAGTTAAACCTTCCTATTTCATCCGTCCAAGCCAGGCTTAGCTCAATACCGGTGTTCAACATACTACCAGCATTGTAAACCACCGTCTGATCTCCATTGCCTACATAACCGGGTACTCGCAAGCCCACTAAAATATCCTCGGTATTTCGGTTATAGTAATCCAATTCACCTGTTAGTTTATCTTCTAAAAAACCAAACTCTAATCCTACATCCGTTTGCTTGGCCAGTTCCCAACGCAAATCAGGATTACCCAGACGGGAGAATGTAAAACCTACAAATTGACTTTCTTGTGCACCAAACACGGCATTGGCACTGCCAATGGTTGAATAACCATCCAGATAAGAAATCTTATCATTCCCTGTGATGCCCCAACTCGCACGCAATTTTAAATTGGACACCAGCGGTATGCTACTCATAAATTCTTCATTGATAAGATTCCAGCCAGCTGCAATGGAAGGGAAATTACCCCAACGGTTGTCTACCAGAAATTTGGAAGAACCATCTCGTCTGAAGGTGGCTGTGAATAAATACTTATCATTCCACACGTAGTTTACTCGGCCCAAAAATGAAAGCATAGAAAAATAGTTGGCCGGATCTACACCATCATTCACCGAAGTAGGCACAACGGTGTTTCCATTGATGTACCAAAAATTGGGATCCGTTCTAGCCAGATCAGTGGCCGATCGGTTCGTAAATTCATTTCTCAACTGCTGAGAGGTGAAACCTGCAAGGGCATCCACATGATGCTTGCCTATGTCTTTTGTATAACTCAAGGTATTTTCCCACAACCAGGACGTGAAGATGGAGCTTCCTTTATTGAGATCATTGAGTGCATTTTGCTGTTGGGGCGATACATAAAACACAGGCGTAAAGGACTCTGCCTCACCATACGCTAAATCCAGTCCCAGTGAAGTTCTGAATCGAAAATCTTGATTAATAGTTGCCTCAGCAAAGAAACTACCCACGGAACGCAGGCCGCGGTTATAACTATTGGTATTGGCAATATCGGCTAACACGTTGCCAACGCCTGGTACTTCAGAGTAGATGGTGTCTCCTCTGGGTGAGGCCAAATAGGGATTGATTACGGGTTGCGCCCGGTACACTACAAAGGGTGCACCCCCGGCCGTATTTTGTTGTTTGTAGGGAGCGAACGAAAGATTGTTCCCCATCTTCAGCCAATTGTTGATTTTATAGGCATTGTTCAAGCGCAGGCTTAAGCGTTCGTACGAAGATTTTTCTATGATACCCTCCTGTTTGAAATAGCCAACGCTGAAGTAATACTGATTGCGCTCTGAACCACCCATGAAGGAAAGCTGATAGTTTTGCATAGGGGCAACGCTGAAAATCAAATCTTGCCAATCTGTATTCGGGAGTGCATCTAAGTTGTTGTACTCCCCTGGTCTGAACTGGTTTACTACTTCGCCAAACTGGCGACCATTCAACAGATCAATTTTCTTTAACAAGCGCTGCACAGAATACTCTCCTGAGAAATTAATAACCGCCTTGCCATCGCCTCCTGTCGTACCTTGCTTAGTCGTAACGATAAATACTCCATTGGAACCTCTGTTACCATAAATGGCCGTGGCAGAAGCATCCTTCAGCAATTCCATAGATTGGATATCCGATGAATTGAGGAATGAAATGTCATCTAAGATGACACCATCCACTACATAAATAGGATTGTTGTTATTGAATGTGCCTACACCGCGAACGCGTACGATAGGTGCGCTACCAGGGGTACCACTTCCGTTGATTACCTGAAGACCTGCGATTTTACCTTGTAGCGATTGTAACGGGTTAGACGCTACAACTTTTACAAGATCTTCCGTTTTTACAGATCCCACTGAACCGGTAAGGTCTGATTTCTTAACCGTACCATAGCCTATTACCACCAACTCTTCCAGACTTTGGGTATCAAGCTCCAGGTTTACGTTCACAGTAGTCTGTGTGCCAACCGTAATGGTTTGGGTGGTATAGCCAATAAATGAGAAAACCAGGGAGTTGTCCTTTTCGTCCAGGTTGATGGCGTACCTACCGTCCATATCTGTAACCGTTCCCCGCCCTGTGCCTGGCACGACCACGTTCACACCCGGAAGAGGCTGCTGATCTTCCACCGAAATAACCCTACCAGAAACCATTCTGCCTTGAGCGAAGGTCGAAGAATACGCGACCATCAAGGCAAGGCTAAGAGATATAATTTTGTAAAATGTCCTCATTTACAAACAGTTTAGTGGTTTTGGCTTTTTTGACAGAATGAAATTAGGATACTGTCAAGTGTTTAAACAACTTTTTTCGATAAATCGACTGATTATGCAATCGAATTCGGGATTTTCATGCCAATGTATTTTGCGCATAAAAAACATGGAAAAAATGGGAATAGTGAGGATTTTATACCTCAACCGTTTGCGCTATTGCGGATTAAAAACAACATCATAATAGGCCCTAGTTTTCAGGTAAAAAAACTTCTTTTTGTACCCTTTTAAGGTTATTCTTTAAGGATTCCTGCAATAGAATGACGTCTTGCCAACGCTTTGAAGAGGTTTTTATGCCACTTTTTTCAAGGAATTCTATCCTTTCAGCCACTTTATGCCGGAAGGACCAAATGGTATTTACGCGTAAATCAAGCTTTTCAGAAAGCATCTCCAGGGTTTGCTCTTTGTGGCCAGAAACTGTCAAATAGGCTATGTAAAAGGCCTTTTCAATGGGAAATTTAATGCTGTGAAAAATCGTGTAGGCAGTGATCGACTCATTGTAACCACACCGGGTACAGCGCCTGGAGAACTTCTGCTGACCATCAAAATACTTCTCGTTCTTACACTTTTTGCACTGATAGCCCTGCTCCCATTTAATGCTTTCCAGAAATCTGTAGCAACTTAATGTATCTGGGTAAAGTGTAGAAAACTGGACATAGTCCATCGTTTTCTCCATCAATCGCTCACTCAACACCTCCTTAATGCTATTCTTCAACTTCCAGTTGTCGAGGTCCAGCATGGAGTTAATCTGATTGATCTCGGTGGCCTGGCGCTCCAGTTTGGCATTACTCTCCTCCAACTCATTATTCTTCTGGTGTATCTCCAGTGTTCGCTCCTGCACCTTCTGTTCCAACTCTCTGTTCACCGTATCCTTCAACTGCATGTTTACTTCATGCTGGTGGATAATTCTTCTCAGCGCTCTATCTCTATTGTCTTTGAGAATGCGAATGCGATCGCCCAACGCAAAAGTGAGGAAGAGCATTTCTACACCAAAGGAAATGTGCAGACTATAGTGCAATAGAATGGTAAAGGGGAGAATGTTAAACTGCACCAGTGTGCGTAACAAAAAACCCATGAATAAAATACCATAGGCAATGACAAAGAAACGAGCCGGTTTATAATTACCCACCCATACGCGTATGCCTGTATAAAAAATAAGCGAGAGCGGAACGATCTCTATGTTTCGATAGGTGAGAATGGTGGGAAAGAAGAAGAGTGCTATCAAAAACAACACTGTGCGGGCAACGATCATCCCCACCAATGCCCGATCTAACTCAGGAGCATTGGCTTTTGTGCTTAGAAACTTACGGGTAAATAATAAGGCCCATATAATTAAAGAGTAGAGCGAAAAACCCACCACATAATTATTCCAACCAGGAGACGCTGGCCATAAATATTGAAAGCCGATACCGTCTAAACTGGCGGCATACAAGGCCACACTTAAAATGTAAAAGATGTAATAGATATTCTTGATCTCCCGAATGGCGAGGTAGACCAGAAAGTTGTACAAGCTGATGATGAGAATCATGCCGTAAAACATTCCATACAGCATGTATTCATTGAGCGAATAGAAGACAAAACGATTGACAGAACGGAAGGCCATTCGTATATCAGCAAACTCGTGCGACTTTACTTTGAAATAGCAGGTAACCGTAGTGTCTGCAAACATTTCCAGAGGTGCTTCAAAATTCTTATGAAGAAAATCTCGCTGGGCAAAAGGATAGGCATCTCCGGTTTTGATGATGCGGTAGCTTCCGTCTTCATTCGGAATATACATTTCCAGCTGATCAATGCTTTGATCGTAGAACTCCAACAACCAGTTCTTTTTACTCGCAGGATTTAAGTGTACCTGAAAGCGTACCCAATACGAAGTGTTAGGCCGAAAATCTGTATTCTGATAATCGCTATGGCGGAGAAATTTGGATTGAAAAGACGCGTCACTGATTTGGTTTAACGAATGCTGGTTGGTTGAGTCAATATAATACTCCAATTCGTTTAAAGTATAAATGCGCTCATTCGCTTCATCGCGCACCTCTACCACCGTCTGCGCGTACACACTCGACAGGCACATCCACAGTAACGCTATACCCCCAACTCTCATTTAGTTATCAGCTATCAGTTATCAGTTATCCGATAACAGTTATTCACTGCTCATTGTTAATTATTCATTGTCAATTATTCTCCAGCCATCCTCCTGTAAACCATGCTTTCTTTAATCCATTTACATTCTTTGTCATTCCGGCCTTGTGCCGGAATCTCAACTTATAAATTTTCAAAGATTGCGGAACAAGTCCGCAATGACTTTATTTTTTTTGAGATGAATACTGATCATTATTAGCTGTTGGTTACCTGTTATACGTTATCCGTTGTCAGTTAACCGTTATCAGCTATTCTTTGTCAATTATTCTCCAGCCATCCTCCTGTAAACCCAGCTTTCTTCAAACCGTTCACGATGTACGGATTCTTCCTCATCAACTTCCACACCAATTCGCTTCGGTAGTTTTCTATCTGTATCACTATAGGTCCCTGATCGATGCCGAGATAGTCCTTATCTACCCAGCCTTGTGTTCCATCATTGTTCACGATAGACTGATTAAAAGAATCAATAAAACCATATTGCTTATAAATCTTGTCTCCGTATTGCTGCTGCATGGCTTGAAGCGCGGGAATGCAAATCTCTGGTGCAAAAGGAATGGACCCTCCTGCTGCTGTAGGAGCAATCGTTCCATCGTCTTCGGTATAGTACGATGCAGCACCGCGGGCATTGTATCCCAGAAAAGATACATTTGGGTTGGCGTTGGAACTATTACCCGGACCGTCACAGGCAGTAAGCCCCCAGATGATATCTGAATATCCCTTGTAGTTACCAGGATTCGCTACGCAATAGGCTCTGTTCGCATAGGTAGCACGTCTGCTGTTTTCAAAATAATCAAAGCCCTTCTCTTTCATGTACGGATCATAGATGCCACGGAAATCGATGTACATCTGCGAGTACTGATGCCCAAACAGAGGGCCGAAGTTGACATGTTCTTGTCCGTAGTAAGTATCATATTGATACGTATCCGTCCAGGCAGTCCAACTCTCTGCAGGAATGGTATGTGTTGGTGAACCCAGCGCCAGCACATATAAAATCATGGCTTCGTTGTATCCCTTCCAGCGCGCTTTAATAAAACCCTTTTCCGGATGCCATCCCATGCTCATGGTGCCTTCGTTGTTCATGGCCCAATCCCACTCAATGGCGCGATACAAAGTATCGGCTATGGTTCTAATCTCTTGTTCCGTTGCGTTCTCTCCATCAAAATAACTTTGCGCAGATAAAATACCAGCCATTAATAAACCGGTGTCAATTGTTGACAATTCTACTTGCTGAAAGCGCAAGCCACTTTTTATATCAATAAAGTGATAGAAGAATCCTTTGTATCCAGCCACACCGGTAGCCGAGTCTCCTTTCGGCAAGTCATTCAAAAAGCGAATGGTCTTCAATACACGTTCGGCTGCTTGCTCACGACTAATGTACCCGCGTTCGGCACCTATCAAATAGGTGGTTATACCAAAACCTGTTGCGGCAATGCTGGAGAAACTGGGGGAAGGCCAACGATCGGGTACCTGAGCGGTACTGCTGTCGGCTTGTTCCCAAAAGAAATTAAAGGTGTGTCGGGAAAGCGAGTCTAAAAAGACTTGGGAGCTCGCCTCATGGAAAGAACCTTGCGAAGCAGGTTGACACGCAGTAACAAGTAGAACGGAAAGAGTAAAATAGAAAAAACGTGATCTCATGACAGGCAATTTGGGGCTACTATTTATTATAGAATACAAAGAACCAAAGCGAAAGCAATTCCTTACACGACTTCCCTATTGATGGCTCACTATTTAAAACGAATATCGGGACAATTTCATGTAATGAAAGATAAATTTTACAAATGGCTACTCTTTCCATTTATCTAAAAGGTGTTGCATCCCTGCGCTGACTGTACGACCTTCGTTTCATATCTCTCTCTTTATGGCCCATAAATTTTACAGTGTCCTGCTTTGTTTCCTTTCTCTCAGTACGCTGAGTCTGGCACAGCGAGCCGATCAGAAAACGTATTGTAACCCGATGGACATCGGGTACCGTTATAACTGGGAGCAAATCAACCGTAAGATTTCGTATCGCTCTGGTGCTGATCCGGTCATCATCAATCACAAAGGAGAATACTATCTGTTCGTGACCATCTCCGGAGGGTATTGGCGCTCCACCGATCTTATCAATTGGAAATACATTGTTCCCTCTCGATGGCCCATGGAAGATATGTGCGCTCCCGCGGCCATCAGTGTTCGCGACACACTCTATCTTTTTCAATCTACTTTTGAGCAAAGACCCATCTTTTATACAACCACACCTGAGACTGGAAAACTTTCTTTCTACAATCGTTGGTTACCTGCCTTACCCAAAGACGTGGGGCCTTGGGACCCTGCCTTGTTCTATGATGAGGACTTAGACAAATGGTATATGTATTGGGGATCTTCCAATGTATATCCCCTGTACGGTGCCGAATTAGACAAGAGTAAGAATCTCATTTACAAATCGGAATACAAAGGCATGCTCAAACTTCATCCCGATCAACACGGATGGGAACGCTTTGGTCGCGATCACCGCGATACGATTAAACCCTATATGGAAGGTGCCTGGATGACGAAGTTCAAAAACAAGTACTACTTACAATACGGTGCTCCCGGTACAGAGTATAACGTCTATGCCAACGGTACCTATGTGGGTGATGATCCCCTAGGACCGTTCACGTATGCTAATTACAATCCCATCTCTTACAAACCCGGTGGTTTTGTAACGGGTGCCGGTCATGGTAATACCTTTCAGGACAATTATGGAAACTGGTGGAACACAGGAACACCCTGGGTAGC
>LNEN01000145.1 GCA_001464155.1 Cytophagales bacterium Ga0077538
TTATTTGCCATCCTCCATTATATTTCTTTGTTCCTTTTGTCTTGACACAAAAGGAACCAAAAAGTCAAGAGCCAATTATGCTCCCCCGCCCATCCTATCACGCCCCCGCAATTGGCTCTGGCCACGCTCATACTAATAACATGAACAATCAATCTTACTGAATGTCTTTCTACCAGTCTGCTTGCGAGACGCCTAATTCTATCTTTGGACTGGTGGAGAATGGAGCGGATAGAATTCAGCGTTGAGCGAGCGGACGAGGCCCAGCGGCCTGAGCGACAACGAAATTTGGAAATGTAAAGGCAACATTCTTTAGAAAACAAAACATCATAACCGATCTAAACCCGTTATACAGTCTTTAGCTTGGCGAGTATGGATATACCATCGGGACATCATCACAGCACAAAAGAAACTTAAAAAATCTTTCAAAGACTTGTGGAATCCCTGCTTGTCTTGCATCCTACGCTCAACTAACTATTTGGCTTATGAAAACAAGACAACACTTAATGCTCACGGCCGCTGCAATGGGTATTCTTTCACTCGTGGCTTCCACTTTTTCAGTGAAGCCTTCGCGTACTCCGTACGTCTCCAACATTCCTAAGGGATGTGTTTTCCGAACGGTGATGGGAGAAGAAAAATCCGACTCCTTTTTCATTTACAAAACAAGCGATCGAGTATCGACTTCCATTGATCGAGGTTTAACATGGATGGCCCGCGCGCAACAAGACAATGGTGGCTGGGGTGCTGGTTCGCATGCACGGCAAGACATTCGAGATCCGCATGCCGTAAGCAGTGACCCCGCTACGACTGCCATGGTGGCAATGGCTTTGCTGCGCACCGGCAATACGCTCACTAAAGGAGGCTATGCAGCCCATGTGCGAAAGGCAACCGAGTATTTATTACAAGCAGTAGAAAGCTCTTCACCCAATAGTGCCAATATCACAAACCTGACCGGTACTCAAATTCAAAATAAGTTGGGTAACAACATTGATGTGGTGCTCACCTCTCAATACCTCACCAACTTACTGGAGCAGCTAAACAACAATGATCCGATGCGTAACCGGGTAAAACGTGCTGTTGAAGTCTGCATTACTAAAATACAACAAGCGCAACGTGCGGATGGAAGTATGGAAGGTTCAGGTTGGGCAGGTGTACTGCAATCCTCCTTTGCCACCAACGCCCTTGAAGCAGCGGAAGCATTAGATGTAGAGGTTGATGACAAAGCACTTGCCAGGGCACGTGACTTTCAAAAACAAAACTATGATGCGAAATCTGGAAATGTTAATACAGACATGGGGGCTGGAATTGTTCTCTACTCTGTATCCGGCTCTACGCGTGCGAGTGCAAAAGAAGCCAGACACGTTCAAGAAGAAATGGAAAAAGCTAAGCAAGACGGTCGTTTAGCAAAAAGTGCTGCTCCTTCAGTCGCTAACTTAGAAAAAATTGGTTTTACCAAAGAGGAAGCGATCAAACACACTACTGCTTATGAAGTGTATAACTCAGCAAAAGTCCAGGCACAGCGAGAAGATGTACTCAGCGGTTTTGGTAACAATGGAGGAGAAGAATTTATGAGCTATTTACAAACGGGTGAGAGCATGATCATTGGAAAAGATACTGACTGGACACGCTGGTACGATAATACAAGTGGACGCTTGTTACAAATCCAAAACAACGATGGCAGCTGGAGTGGCCATCATTGTATAACAAGTCCGGTATTTTGTACTGCTACCTGTTTATTAATTCTTTCTGTGAAAAATGATGTGGAAAGGTTAGTGAAAAAAGGGACAAATTAATTCTAGTTTCAGATTCAACATTCAGGATTATACTAATCCTGAATGTTGAATACCCTTTCTACGCACGATCAATCTTGAGAGAAGTCATAGTGATAGAGCCCATGATTGCCTTGTCGTTAAAGAGACTCACCTTCTCCTGCTCACCTTGCAAAGCAAGGGTATACAAAAGTGGCAGGTAATGATCGGGGGTAGGAATGGACAAGTCAAAGGCTCTGCCTTGCGAAGTATACTTAATAAGTGAAGCATGATCGTTTGACGTGATGTAGCTTTTCATTTTAGCATTGGCTTCCAAGGCCCAGTCATAACCAAACTCTGGTTCGTTCATTTTATCCCAGGCAACCATGCGCAGGTTGTGTACCATGTTTCCGCTTCCCACAATCAATACACCTTTTTTTCGAAGCGCAGATAATTCGCGCCCTAATTCATAATGGTATTGTGGAGCCTGGTTGTAATCTAAACTCATTTGAAACACTGGCACATCTGCTGCTGGATATAAATGCTTGACCACACTCCATGCCCCGTGATCGAGTCCCCATTTATAGTCAAGGCCTACTTCTGTTTTCGTGATAACTTTTTTTGTTTCTGCAGCAAAGGCAGGACTGCCGGGTGCTGGATACTGTACTTCAAAGAGCTCGCGTGGAAAACCACCGAAATCATGTATGGTGCGTGGAGCCTCCATGGCTGTTACAAAAGTGCCTCGCGTTTCCCAATGGGCAGAGATAACTAAGATAGCACTCGGCTTCGGCACATGCTGTACAGCATTGCGCCAGCCTTTCACAAATTCATTTTCCTCAATGGCATTCATGGGGCTACCGTGTCCCAGAAATAATACCGGCATCTGTTCAGTAGCAGCCAGCGGTTGTATCAGAGAATCGAGTTCTTTTAATTTCATAGTAAAGCCGGTGAGCGGTACCAGAGCCAGGGATTGTAAAAAAGCTTTTCGGTTCATTCTACCACTCGAATTGATTTACAAGCATAACACAAAGGCTTGCGAAAAATTCCCGGCAAACGTATTTCTTAATCTAGTTCAATGCCTGCTAGGTTGTGCGATCATCCTCGTTTGGAACGAGGATGATCGCAACTAGTCTATCTATTAAATCTTACTTTTTTTCCGAAGGTACTGCTCTATCTTCTTCACACTTGAACTACCGGTGGCTCGCACGGCACCACTCAGTTGCTGCGGACTAATCGACCATTTCTTTGTCCAGTAACTCACTTCGTAAGACTCGTGGGTATTAATCTTTGTCCGGTCCCTGTAGTCCTTTTTTGATTTATCGTCTGCCATACTATCAAATTTAAGATATGAATAAATTCAGTCTTGATTTCAGTAGGTACCCTCCTTATCCACTTACGTTATATGGAGTACAGAAAAAGGTGGATTTACTTCAGCACAAATACCGAAGCCTGGTTGTTCATGTGGTAGCGGCTCTTCTTCACAGCCTTTTCCTTTACAAAATGCGTAACAATCGCATCGGAGTATTCACGCTTGCAGGCAAAGTAGTGAGCCTTCTTAGCTTCTTTGTTTGTTTTTAGTAACTGGGAAACAATGCTTTTATCGCGGGCACCTATTTCACACGCAGGGGCAATAGCCTTTTCTACTTCTGCAATAAGGGTGTTAATCTCTTTTATCTGTTGGGCATTAAATACAGGCATGGGAATGGATTTAGTTACTGTAAGATAAGAGATTAGAATGATAAACCCAGAGTGAGCAGTGGTATTTAAAGTCGTTTTGCCAAAACTTACCAATTCTTTCTTAGCTGTCAGCCCAGTCAATGTCTACTGCACAGTTCTCTTTAGGAGACTCTTCGAAGAAGTAAGAATACTTAAAACCAGAAACCCCTGCCAGCAGCGCCAACAGGGGTTTCATTTTCCAGCATACATCATTGTTGTTACTTTTTGTTGAACTTAATCGACTTGAGTAATGCATACTCCTGACTGTTATAGCCGAAGACAGCATACACGTGATTCTTCACTGCGCGTTGCAATGCCAGCAGGGAATTCTGCTTGCCGTACAGCACTTGGTCACGAACCACGCGTGCGTTCGACCAGGCTACCTTGGCTACACTCACCTTAGCGTTGAGGTTCTCGAGCTCCTCCACTTTACGGACTAAGTGTGCCTTCTTCAGCACTGTTTCGCTGGCCGTGTACAAAGGTTCTGCTTGTACTGCCAGCACCAGTTTACTGAAGTGGTCTGCACGACCTGCATACGACTGTTGCACAAGCGACCGTTTCGCTTTCGCTTCTCCGCCTGCGGGGTTTGGCAGTGGACTGCGGTCCTTACTTTGGTGGCCTCTGATCTGGCGCACAAAGTAACGCGCATCATCCATTGTTTCTACCGAAGCTCCGTAGTCTGAAAGCGTCCGCAAAATGCTGGTGGCCAGTGTGGGCAGCTTGTCGTACGCCTGCCTGCGACTGTTCACTTCTCTGTCGAACTTCGTTTTGGCAAGCTTGGCTTCTTCCAGCGCTTGCTTGGCTCCGTTCAACATGTTCAACAATGATTCTACTTGGAGGGACTGGTGACCAGGGTTATACTTACCTCCCAACCCGGTGCAGATGTCTACTAACCTAGAGTAGCTTTCTACATTTTTAACATGTGTCATAAGTGTTAAATTTGATATTACAACGTGGGTCTGGGGGGATTGAGTTGTCTTTCTTCGAACTATTTTGCAAACTATATTTTTTCATTTCTATGCAACTCAAACAATACTGGCACGTTTGCAGGCATTTTTTCCTGGCGTTTGTAAACGGTTATCCAGTTTTTCGCTAGTCTGCATCTAATGACGTTGAGTGACTTAGGTGCTGATGAGTTGATGTGCTGATTCGGTGATATGCTGATTTGAAGATTTGGCAATTTAAGAATTTGAAAATAAGAAGACACTCAACATTAGACGTCCCTTCGCAGTCACCTGAAATGTTACTGAAAGGAGACAGAGATCCGTCCGACCGGAATCATCCGGGCTGGAGTCCCCTAACTAAGAGAAGGATATTGAAATCAAAATGATTCTTCATGGGTGGCTCTTTTCAATCGGGGATTGCCACTTTCTATCCAGATAGCTTCTATCCGAATGAAGATGGGTAGTGAGTCCCTAAAAAGAACCTTGCCGGTCATCTGCATGTCCGTAGTAAGTATAAAAGCCGTGTTTACCAACTCACCCCGTCATGCATGCGCATGACACCCCTCTCTACCAAGTAGAGAGGGGAAAGATCATCGAAGATGATCAGGGGTGAGTTGAATTTACCTGACCCTTACCCCGCATCTAATGGTGCTCATAATTTTTCAACCGGTCATCACCCTCACTTCACTGGCGCGTATAACCTTTTGCCGGGTCCTTACCCCGCATCTAACGGTGCTCATAATTTGTCAACCAGTCATCATCCCCACTTCATTGATGCATATAAATTTTTGCCGGGCCCTTACCCCCCCACTTCATTGACGCATATAAACTTTTGCCGGGTCCTTACCCCGCATCCAACGGTGCTTATAATTTTTCAACCCCTCATCATCCCCACTTCACTGGCGCGTATACTCTTTTACCGGATCCTTAACCCGCATGTCACGGTGCTTATAGTTTTTCAACCATGGGTCAGCTTCCTGTCTAACGAGAATTAACGGTTCACTACACCAATCCCCCCGTTCACTACCTTCATGTTGACAGGCCTGAATCCTTTACCCAGCTTTGTCCCGTTCTATTGAACAAATAGCTTTTTTATGAAACTTCTACGTACTGTACTCGCTGGCATCCTCTGCTTAACCCTGGCTACTGCCTCTCTTTCCCAAGACATTACTGTCTCCTCTTCCCGTGACAAGCAAAAATTCACCTACCGCAACGGAAGTCCGTTGCAAAGCTTTGAGGTGGAAAGTCGTGGCATCATTACCCTTACCGATGACGACAAGGATGTGAAGCGCATCTCTGCCGATGGGTACCTGGAAATTGAAAAGACCGTGTTTGGCAGCACTCGTAAAATTGTGATTACCCCGGAGGGTGACGGTCCAAAACGCCAATACTATGAAGGCCGCTCGTTTGCCTGAGTTGGTAAAGACAACCACCCTGGGTGCCGAAGGAAGGGTAAACCGATTTTACCGCAGAGGGGGTGTGAGCAGCGTACTGAGTGAGATCAAAGCCATGAAGAGTGATTATGTGATGGCTGCGTATGCGAATCTCTTAATGAAGTTGCCTGTTACGGAGAAAGACTACCCCACTATTATTAGTAGCGTGGTGGATGCGATGGACTCCGATCACTACCGCACGGAATTTTTGGAAGGCAACATGAGCAAGTTTATTCAGGATCAGTCTTCCGTGGATGCTGTGTGCGCTGCCAGTACACGCATGGAGTCCGATCATTACAAAACACAGGTTATTAAAGGAGCCCTTCGCAATCAAAGTATTTCAGCAGAAGCGAAGAAGTCCATTTTGCTGGCTGCCAGTCAAATGGACTCTGACCACTATTTAACAGAAGTGGTGACTACTTTATTGAAGCAAGCGAACACTGATGCCACGATCAGTGAAGCCATCGAAACCAGTAAGGCTATTGAATCAGATCATTATAGAAGTGTGGTGTTGCAAGCAGCCCTCAATAAATCAGGGCTTTCTGCCAATTCATATAAACTGGCGCTGGAGTCCGTGCGCGGTATCGAGTCGGACCATTACAAAACTGAAGTGTTGACCATGCTCCTTAAAAATAAACTGCCCGATGATCAGATTTTCAACCTGGTTGACATGAGCAGTGCCATCACGTCAGATCATTATCTCACAGAAGTGTTCACAAACGTAATGGAAACACAAAACCTGTCGGATCAGAGTTTTACCAAATTGATGAGTCGTGTTAACTCCGTAAAAAGTGACCACTATGCTTCCGTCATTCTTCGTTCGGCCCTGGAGCAGCCTTCCCTCAGTGATGCCAAGTTGATCAGCATCATCAACGCGGCCGGAGTGCTGGATTCAGATCATTATGTTACCGAAGTATTGACCGCCTGTGCACCGAGCGTAAAATCAGCCGCAGCCAAAGATGCATACCGCGCTACTGCTAAGAAGATAGATTCGGAAACGTATTACGGCCGGGCGTTAAGGGCGATTGATTAAGACTACTCACAAAGAAAACTCACCCCCAATTCTCTACGAGAATTACCCCCTCTCTACTTTGTAGAGAGGGGGTATGGGAGGCGAGTTAACTACACATAATTTCTGAAATCTTGTCCTTCCTCCGCAAAACCCGTAGCTTGAAGGTGCAATGGCTCTACTCCAACACTATTATACACCTACCATGCGCAAGTATTTAATACTCGTAGTGCTTTGCTCCTCCCTGGGTGTATTGTTTTACCTCTACCTGCATTATAGTGTAACGGGGGGATTGCCGTATTTTAAGGATCACTCCCTCAACATTTTTGCAGCTTGTGTACTGACGGTGGCTATTGGCTTTGTTGTCTTTCATGCCGATGCTTTGCTGGACCGCTTCCTCTCCTGGCGCAAGTCTTTTATGCTGCGCTGGTTGATGGGCTTCCTGCTCAATTCCGCATTAGCCATCAGTATGGTCTTCCTGGGGAATCTGTATTTCGAATCCGAAAAGGATGCGGTTATTAAAATCAGCATTCTCTTTGCGATGACTCTCTTTCTGTATGAAATCTTCTACGGATGGTTTTATTCTTATCGGTATTACGCTTATGCCCAGGTGGAAGAATTACAAGCCGAACGCTGGCAACTGGAATTGCAGTTTCAATCCTTGAAGAATCAGATCAGCCCGCATTACTTATTTAATTGTCTGAATACCATTTCCTCTCTATTATATAAGGATAGCCACACAGCCGAGAAGTTTATCCGAAGAATGGCCGACACGTTTCGGTACGTGCTCGCCAATCAGAAACAACAACTCGTTACGCTGCAACAAGAACTGGACTTTGTAAAAGCGTACTACTTTCTCTTACAAGTGCGATACGAACAACACCTGCAACTAGAAATTAATCTGCCCAAGAGCCTACTCAGTAGTGCCATTCCCCCGCTTACGCTGCAATTGCTTGTAGAGAATGCGGTGAAGCACAATGAGATCTCTAAAGATTTGCCTTTGCTGGTCTACATCAGTGCGCGCGACAATACCCATTTACTCGTCACCAACAATAGAACCAGCAAACAAGAGGCACCCGGTTTTAAGGTAGGCATCGAGAACATTAAACAGCGTTACCAATTTTTTACAGAAGAGAAAGTGTTGGTACAGCAGGGTGACAAGTTTACGGTGCAGTTACCTGTATTAAAGAATAAGGTTGAAAACCCTTCTGCCGCATGACACGCAACCTGATTCATAGTATACTCTTTCGTCTCTGTGCCCCTCCGGTGTTCGGGGTATTTGTATACCTGCTCATCTTACTCATTAATAATACGCTACAAGATGCAGAACGCATCTTCAGCAGTCAGGAATTATACATCAGTATAGTACTCACGTATGTGTCTTTCGAATCCATGCGCATGATCATCAGCTTGCTGGAACGCTATCTTGCTCCAGAAACACTCATTCGCAGGCGTCTGCTTGTACAAATGACGCTTACACTGGTGGTATCGCTTAGTTTAGTCGGCATTACCATCTCTTCTTATTTCAAATGGCTGGTAGGCTTTAGCATTGGCACGCGCGAGTTAGAAGTATTTCTCTTGCTCTTTGGCACCATTGGTTTATTGTACAACCTCCTGTACTTCAGTTACTATTATTTGGTAAAAGAGAACAGGGAGCGTATGGAAGAAGAAAGGAAAATGCGAGAGAAAGTGGAAGCCGATTTCTCCTCCTTTAAGAGCGACATCAATCCCGACCTTCTGTACGAAAGTTTGGAAAACCTGATTCTTACTCTACATCACAATGTGGAGAAAGCAGAAGAACAGATTGATCACCTCGCCAGTATTTATCGTTATGGATTGGTAAACCGCCAGAAAGAACTTGTCAGTCTGGAAGAAGAACTACACGCCACCAAGAGCTTACTGGCTTTGTTGAATGTTCATCACCAGGATGCCATTCAGATAAGCAATGAGGTGGAGAAACCCGCAGAGATCTACTTGATTCCTGGCTCGCTGCTCATCACCATTGATACGGTGGTGCGCAATACCTTAATCAGTGCACGGGCACCGCTCAACTTTCTTATTTACAGAGAAGATGAGGACTATGTGGTCGTACAACACAACATCAACGATCGCCTTTTACAACATCAGGAAAGCTTGCAGGCTTTTGGTCGCTTGCAACGCTCGTATAGCTTTTTTAGTGAAAAGCCTTTTGTTCAAGTAAAGGCGGGCTTGGAGAATTATATTAAATTTCCGCTTATGTACATCGCCACCGAAAACGAGACTGAATCCGCATGAGCGCATTGGCCCTACGTGTATTGATTGTGGAGGATGAAACGCCTGCCGCGGAAAAGCTGGAGCGTTACCTCACCCGATACAGTGCCTCCATCAAGGTGATGGGTGTAGTCGGTTCTGTAAAAGAAGCGGTACACTGGTTACAGGAAAAACAAGCTGACATTGAGTTGATCTTCATGGATATACAACTGAAGGATGGTGTCAGCTTCGAGATCTTCAAGCAAGTAAGCATTCAAAAGCCTGTCATCTTCATAACGGCCTACAATGAATTTGCCTTGGAAGCCTTTAAGGTAAATAGCATCGCTTATTTGTTAAAGCCTGTAACCTTCACTGATCTTTCGGATAGCTTACAAAAACTCGAAGCCCTTAGTGAACAACTTCGGTGGAACGAGAAGAAAGCAGAGAAAATAATTACCACGTTTACAAATACCCCAGAGCGTGTGTACAAAAACCGTTTCATGGTAAAACTGGGCGATCACATTCGTTCTATCACTACCGATCAAGTCAGCTTATTCTTTGCCGATGGCCGCGATGTGTACCTGGTTACCGATCAACTGCGCAAGTTTATTATTGACTACACCTTAGAAAATGTTGAGGAAGTGTTGGATCCTAAACACTTCTTCCGCGTGAACCGTTCGTATATTCTCCATATCAATGCGATACAAGATGTGGTGGTCTATTCCAGCAGCCGTTTAAAGATTACCCCAAATGTAAAATGGGAAGCGGAAATTGTGGTGAGTCGTGAAAAGGTGAATGAGTTTAAAGAATGGTTTGACGGGGTCCATTAACGTGTTAACTCTAATCGCCATGCAGTTATCAGATTAACCTCTAGCGAATAGTTCATCTCTGTCTAGAGATCACCTCAAAAATCAAAATATCATGCTGAACTTGTTTCAGCATCTCTCGTTGTTCCAGACGTTCCTAAGGGCATCTGAACGATGAATAGGCCATATACATCCAGCTTTATTTATCGTTAGATATGCGAAGCACTACCATGGCTAACAGAAGGGTTTATGTCTTATCTGGAAATACTACAAAAGCAAAAACCATGTCATGCCGAACTTGTTTCGGCATCTACAAAAATATTGTCTTAAGATGCCGAAACAAGTTCGGCATGACAGTCGTGTACTAGTGGAAAGTGATTTGGGGTTTCAAGAAGGTACTCAGACCATCGCTGTTCCAGATGTTCGGAAGGGAATCTGGAACGATGATTATGCTATAAACATCCTGCTTTATTTATAGTTCGACATGCACGCGCTACATGTCGAAAAACTCGGTAACCACCCTCACCCCGTCCTCGTTCCTCGGACACCCCTCTCCCTGGGGAGAAAATACATTGTAAGGCTTCTGTCCAAAGTTGAAATTGGATTGGCTCAACAGTGGCCCACCGTCATCATAAAATTGTCCGTTCTTCTCTTGTGTCCATACTAAGAAAAGGGTGGAGCCCGGAATATACTCCCAGCGAATTACCATGTTGGAGCGGAACTGACCGAAATTAAAATCAGGTTGCCAGAAGGTATAATCAACATTGCCATCGGTGTTTTCATCTACTTCGTACAAACCATCCGTAAGTGTGAGTCCGTTAGCGGGTATGTAATTAAAACGCTGTTGGTATTCTTCCGCATTCGGATCGGTAGTTTGTTTAAAGTTGCTGTACTTTCCGGAGGCACCAAACGGTTGGCCCCAGTACTGAATGGACAAATTAGGAGTGATCATATACGTGAAGCGAAAAGATACGCGTGCCGTGGCCTGATCAATTTCACCCAACACATAGCGGGCCTCTCCGTTGGCATCGCTGGTACTTACATACTGCACCTGGTTTTTAGCCTCGTAGATACTTGGCGCAATCGACAAGCGCAGTGCATTGGTTGGCATATAATTAAAATTGATTTCTAGGTAACGTCCGGTCACCCATCCTTCATTTCCAAATTGCCACTCAGGATTTAGTTGAAAGGATAATTTCTTGCGCTGGTCCGATCCAAACCAAAACCAGTAATAGGTGTTGCCCGGATAGCGTATCGCGGGGCCACCACGCAAATCTGCATTGGAAACGAAATGCGTTTCGTATGACAAGCCAGTACTGAAAGCCCAGAGGTTTTTAAATTCTACGTGGCCATTGAAGTTGTAACTTCTCGAAGTATTCTTGAAGTCGAAATCCCAGTTCTGTGATTGATTGATGTTGTAACGCTGCGCTCGAAAAATACCAGCCGGTTTTAGTATGCGGTACCCGACCCAGGCCCACTGTCGCATTTGATCGGTCTGTGATAAAAAACCAATGTCATTTAACTCCAATTGAGGCGAGAGCCAATTGTAGCCCACATCAAATACCAAATTTCCACTTCGCTTTCCAACAATCACATTCCCACCCGTGCCGGTTAAGGACCTTCGGGTAGGATCTACAT
This sequence comes from Cytophagales bacterium Ga0077538, assembly GCA_001464155.1. GTDB lineage: Bacteria > Bacteroidota > Bacteroidia > Cytophagales > Cyclobacteriaceae > Chryseotalea. Next base: position 11,521 of record LNEN01000145.1, read on the forward strand.
CCGAATGCAAATTGTCTGGCCGTTGAAAGTAACGCTCGGAAGATTGCTGTGTATTGGTAATTGAATTCGTGCTGCCCTTTACATGACTCATCAGCGCTTTGGCACTTACATAATAGGTGCGGTCTTTCCAGTTATGTGTCATATCCACACCACCCGAATACGCATCCTCATGCAACCAGTTCAGGCGCGGGTCGTCAATCTTTCGGTTAGTAGCCGTAAACATACCTCCAACCAGCGTATTGCCTTTGTTAATGTCTTGTTGAGCACGAGCAGAGAAATAATTCGTCATCGGTTCTACAGTTTGCTTTCTGCGTACCCCCGCGCTATCAATGACGGCTTTCTCTTCTGCGGTTACACTTTCCAAAATCCCCCAGGAAAAACCCTTCTTATTTTTACCAGTAAGCTTGGCTGCTCCCAAAATTGTGCTGAAGCGATTGGCCTTCACGTACTCATTTACACCATCATCACCCTGCTCATCGGTATTTACCCAACCTTGAGGTTGCCTGCCAATTCTTCTGGAATAAAATAAGTTATTACTACTGAAATCATTCACCGGAAAATTGAGTGTGTTGTTGCCTTCAATAAAGAAGGGCCTTTGTTCGCGGAAAAAAAGTTCGAAGGCCGTTAGGTTTACCTGCGAGGGATCAGCCTCTACTTGTCCAAAGTCTGGATTGACGGTAAGGTCGAGTGTGACATCACTGGTAAGACCAATCTTCGCATCTAAACCAAACTCTGCATTACTGGATTTACCGGTGGCAAAAGGATTGCCTTCTTCTTCTTCAAAAGTTTCTGTCTTGGCTACTACATAGGGTTGAATCTCTAATTGCTTTTGAGGTCGTATACCTTTAATACCTTTCAACTCTCCAAATAAATGCACCCAACCGGGTGAGTTGGGTGGAATGTATTGCCAATTGGAACGCTCTCCATTGCGAAAGAAACGCCTGGTGATTTGAAAGCCCCAGGTTAATTCCTCTTTATCTGTAAAGCGAAGTTGACTAAGGGGTATGCGCATTTCTGCAATCCATCCTTCTTCATCAATGCTGGTTTTCAAATACCAGATCGGATCCCAACTGGCATCCCAATTATCACCATTGTTGGAAACGTATTCATCCCCTTTCACACCTGACACGGATGAGGTGAAAGAGAAGGCTGTTCTTTTATCGTAATAGCTATCAATGTTGATTTCGACCCAATCGCCTTCGAAGCCATCTCTGCGCGACATGCGACTTACAATTTTAGAGGGATCAGGGTCTAAGTTTTTAAAGGCGATGTATAAGTTCTTAGCATCGTACAGAATCTTGAATTTGGTTTGTACGGTAGCCGGTGCACCTGCATCGGGACTATTTTGTCGGAAGTCGCCACCACCCCAAGGCACCTGATCCCAGGCCGCATCATTAAGCACTCCATCTATTTGAGGCGCCTCGCCAACCAAGCGTGCGGTGGTATAGGATTTAAGGGTGTCCGTCTGGCCGTAGGCGTTACCTAAAAGGCAAAAGCCAAGGCAGAGCAAGAGAATATACTTCATTGGTTAAGAGGGTTGGATAGAAGTGTATACTAGCGCGGCTAAAAATGGTTACGAGCCTCATCATTTAGCGGTAGAAAAACGTGAACGCTGGTAAAAAAGTATGTCTCTTTATTATTTCAACAGGAATTGAGGAGTTTCATCCCTGAAACTCTTCCCTTACTCTGGTAAATTGATAACGACAATTACTTATTACTCCTTGCCAAAAAAAGTCATCAATGCGTTCTGATGAACTTCCTGAATTCAGGGAGGCAAGACTTCATTTGAGGCTTTTAAGAAGGTCAACCGAGAGAGGAATGAACTAAATTGAACAGAGGCTTGTGCGAAAATGAACGTTGGTTTAACAGGTACTCATTTTAACACAGGTAAAAGCTCAAAAATTAGAGCTGATTCAGCTAACGTTTAATGGTCTGATTTTCGTGCAGCATGCAACTATCTGAATTGTGGATGGTCTTTGTAACTATACATAAAACCAGAAGTTCTCTTTCACATATAACCTTCGAGTATGTTAATCAACTACATCAAAGTCGCGTTGCGCTCCATCTTCCGCAATAAGCTCACCGCCTTCATTAACATTGCTGGTCTGGCCTTCGCCATGCTATGTGCCTTGATGATTTATCTCTTCATACAAGATGAGCTACACTACGATCGCCACCATAGCAAAGCAGATCGTATCTATCGGATGACGCGTAACTTTCTTTCACCCGATGGTTCTGTCAATCTGCACCTGGGGCATCTGGCACCACCCTTTGGGCCTTTACTCAAAAATGACTTTACCGACTTTGAAGAAGTAGCGCGCACCTTACAAGCACGGGTACTCGTGGCACATCAGGAGAATGCCGGAGAACAAAAAGCCTTCAATGAAGAAAACCTCTTCTATGCCGAACCTGAGCTCTTCAAAATTTTTGACATCCACGTTACCGAAGGAAATGAGGATAAACTCCTGCACGACCCCTTCACCCTCATGCTCTCAGAGAAAACGGCTAAAAAATATTTTGGCGATGAGCCTGCAGTCGGTAAACGCTTACGACTCAACAATACCTACGAACTGGAAGTGACTGGTATTTATCAGGATTTCCCGCAGCAGTCGCATTGGCATCCGGAAATCCTCTTGTCGTTTTCAACTCTGAACGACAGCACCATTTACGGAAGACAACGCCTTGAAACCAATTATGGCAACAACTCCTTTGGCACCTATGTGTTGGTAAAAGAACCCTTCGACCAGAAAAAAACAGAAGCACAATTTCCTGCTTTTCTGGATAAGCACATTGGCCCCATCAACAATGCCAACGGCCGTCCCTTGCCTTCGTCTTATACCAATTTGTACATGCAAAAGGTTACTGACATTCATTTGCATTCACAGCTCGATTCAGAAACAGAAACAAATGGAAACATGATTGCCATCTACATGATGGGTACCATCGGTTTGTTCATTGTCCTCATTGCGTGTTTCAACTTCATCAACTTGTCTACTGCGCGCGCCACCAAACGGGCGAAAGAAGTGGGCATGCGCAAAGTATCGGGTGCGCTTAAACAACAGCTGATTACACAATACCTGAGTGAGTCTGTACTCATCGCACTCTTTGCCCTTATCATTGCCCTTAGCCTTTCCTGGTTTGCTTTACAATGGCTCAATACGTTTACGGACAAAGAACTTACCCTCAATTTGTTTAGTAACTGGCCTCTTTCCGTAGGGCTGCTTGGCTTTGCTGTTGCAGTAGGTGTGCTGGCCGGTATTTACCCCGCTTTCATTATTTCAAGTTTTCAACCTGTACTTATTCTGAAAGGACAACAAGGATCGGCCCGCGGCAAAGGGGGCATTCGCAAAACCTTGGTGGTGCTGCAATTTTCTATCTCCATCATTTTGATGATCGCCACCGCCATCACGTTTCAACAGCTCAATTTCTTGAACCAGCGCGAACTCGGTTATGCCAAAGATCAGGTTATTACCTTGCCGTACTATGCAGACCTCGCCCCTGCTTACGATGCCTTCTACAATGAACTCACGAATCACAGCGCCATCAAGAATGTAAGTCGTTCGAGCCGTGTGCCCACAGGCAGGTTGCTGGACTCACAAGGCGCTGCGCAAATTCAAAAAGGAGATTCCATGACTACCGCAGATGTTATTATTAAAAATATCCGCAGCGATCATGAGTTCTTTGATGCGTATGAAGTTCCTTTTGTTGCGGGTAGAAATTTTTCGAAAGATGTAAAGACAGACGACTCCCTGGGTTTTATACTCAATGAAGCTGCCGTGAAGATGCTCGGTGTAACCAATGAAGAAGTGCTCACCCGCGATTTTCAATATGGCAATGTAAAAGGAAGAGTGTTAGGCGTAGTGCGCGATTTTCACTTTGAATCCTTGCATGAAGAAATTATACCGATGATCTTTCAACCTTCTCCTTTTTATAACCGACTCTCGGTAAAAATTTCCGGAGGCGATGCGCAACAAGCCATTGCCCACCTGGAAGCTACGTGGAAAGAATTTCTTCCGCACCGACCCTTTGAATACAGTTTTTTGAGTCAGCAGTACCAGCAATTATATCTGTCCGAACAAAAGCAGGGCCAGCTCTTCACGCTCTTCTCCTGTCTGGCCATTGTAATAGCCTGCCTTGGATTATTTGGACTTGCCACCTTTAATACCTTGCAGCGCGTGAAGGAGATTGGTATTCGCAAAGTACTGGGTGCTTCTACTTCACACATTTTAGGGATACTTTCTAAAGAAATTATCATTCTTGTTTTGATTGCTAACCTCGTGGCCTGGCCGGTGGCCTGGTATATTGTGAGCGAATGGCTCAATGGCTTTGCCTACCATGTAAATCTTAATCCAGGAATATTTGTGCTCGCCACGTTAGGTGCCTTGTTAATTGCCCTGTTAACGGTAAGTTCTCAAACAATTAAAGCCGCACTTACCAATCCGAGTAATACACTGCGCTACGAGTAAACGTTATTGAACTATCATAAGGAGGAGTGGAAGTATCGGATACCATTCCTCCTTTTTTTATGGACTATCTGGCAGCGGTTTTCTACATTCGTAGACCAACCTTATAACTATGAAAAAAGTATTTACCCTGATGGTGTGTGCCCTGGTGGTAACAGCCCTCTCTTGTTCTAAAAAGACCACAGCAGTAAGTGACACTAAAAAAGCGACAGTCACCTATGCACTTAACATTCAACCCCTGCTTGAAAGCAAGTGTGCACCCTGCCACCTGCCTGCCAAAGGAGGCAACAAAACTGATTTTAGTACTTACGAGGCCGCTAAGTCATACGTTGATCCTATGCTTGAGCGTGTTCAGCTGGCTGCAGGTACCAAAGGCTTTATGCCCATGAAGCGGGAGGCCCTTTCTGCCGAAGAGATTGCCTTGCTGAAGAAATGGAAAGAAGAAGGATTGGCGAAGTAAAAAGTAGAAAAGTAAAAGCAGCGAGACCCAGTAGTATATCATCACTACTGGGGTCTCACTTCTGGTGACTAATTCTGATCAATATTTAATCTGTAGTGTGGTAGCATACACACCCTTCTCCAGCACATTCACGATCAACACATTTTCGTAATAGCTATCATCGTAATCACCAAACTGTTTGGTACCAAGCAACAAGTTGGCGATCCATGGCACATTGTTGGAGTGACCAACCACCACAATCGTTTTGCCCTTATTCGCTTCGATCATATTGACAATCGCATCTTCTTTGAAAGGCTCATAGGATTGAATTTTCACACCCAGTTTTTCAGCTAAGGGAGTGACCGTATTCATGGTACGCTTATAATTGGTGGAATAAATAGCTGCTATTTCCTGCTTATGCAATAAATCCCCCAGTCGCTGAGCCCGCGCTTTTCCTACTTCACTCAACTCCGGATCTTTACTACCATCCGCAACCTTCTCGGCATGGCGCACCAAAATAAACGTGGTGATTTTTTTATCCTGTGCAAGGGTTGGCTGCAGGAATGCCGCGATGCCTGCCAATAACAAATAACTAATAACTATTTTCATAAGACCTATTGATTATGCTTGGCTAAAATTTCTTTGGGTATTACGCATCCCTCGCGCTTGCGTGTATCGGCCAGGTGAAAAATCTTCCAACCGTTTTTTGTTTTGTGCAACAAGAAAGCATCCACACCACAGTGACTGAATTTGTGATCGAGGTAGAAGGCATAGTCGCACCAGGCTTGCGCCATGTCGCCATCAATGTTAATTTTTACATTCCAAAATTCTTCCGTCCACTTTTCGGCATGAGGTGTACCCACTCCTTTTAGAAAGGCATCGAGAGATGCCTCCTGTCGCAAGGCAGGGGCACCTGTTTTATCTCTGAAAATAGTGGCCGTATTAACAGCGCCTGTAAAGGCACTGTGTACTTTGCTGCTGTCGCCTTCGTACATGCCATCAAACAAAGTTTTAATCGTAGCAGCAATGGCTTGTTCATCGCTGGATTGTGCTTGTGCCGACATACCTCCCAACATGAGCAGACAGATTAGAAACAGATATGGTTTCATAAGATTGTTTTTGTGAAAGATCTGATAAAAAGTCCGGAAATTTTAATGCTTTTATGCAAATGGACTTTAGGGCGGGTACTAGTTAAATGTGAAGAATATCTGCTATTTTTAACATCCCATTGGTTTAAAATTATGTACAAAACCCTCATAATCAGCTTTTTTACCCTCTTGGCCACTACTGTGTGGGCACAGAGTACTATTGATAGTTTAAAACAAGCCTTGCCAAAAGCAGAGGGCGAGTTAAAAGTAAAGACACTCAACGAACTCTTTCGTGCCTATCAGGAATCCGACCCTGTTACTGCCCTTGGCTATACACGGGAAGCGCTCAACCTGGCTTCCGAGATTGGAGATAAAAAAGGCATGGCTGCTTCTTATAATAATTTGGGTGTTTCGTATCGCCAGCAAGGAGCCATCGACAAAGCCTTGGAATATTACATTAACTCATTAAAAATTTATGAGTCGCTGGATAACAAAGAGGGTATTGCAACCCTAAAGAACAACATCTCTACTATCTATTCCATTAAGAAAGATTATGGCTTGGCCGTAAATTACCTTGAGCAATCCTACGCCCTCTTCATTCAGCTAGGCGACAAGATGAAAATTGTTGGTTCTATGAATAACTTGGGCAATTTGAACAGTGAGTTGCAGCTCTACGAGAAAGCCATGCGCTATTATTCAGAAGCGTACCAACTCAGTCAACAAGCAGGCGTAGCCTATGCCGATCCTGTAAATAACCTCGGTAATATTTATTTCCGACAGGGCAACTACCAAAAAGCCGTAGAGTTCTATCTGAAAGCATTGGAAATACAAAAAGAAGGAAACGATCGACTCGGCACGTTGAATACCTTGACCAACATTGGAGCCGCCTATACCAAAGCCAAACAGCCAAAACCTGCTTTGCAATATTTAACAGAAGCACAGGCCCTGGCGGAAGAATTACAGGCGTACAGTTATCTGCCAAATATTCTGCGCAGTCATGCCGATATCTTATACCAACAAGGCAAAGCAAAGGATGCGTACGAAACCATTTTGCGCTATGACTCCCTCCGTGAAAAAATGTATGGCGAAGAAAGCACTAAGAATATTGCCCAAATGGAACTTGTATTAAACTTCTCCGAAAAAGAAAAAGAACTACAGGTGCTGCAGAAGGAAGATCAAATTAAAACCTTGCAGCTGCGCAATTCGCGCCTCTTTATCGTGATGGTTATTTTAGGAGGTCTCATTGTATTGGGTGGTGCTAATCTCTACTACATGAGCAACAAAAAGAAGCTAGTCTGAACTTCCTATTAAACACTGTTGTTATTTGCGTTTACCATTCTATTCACACTATGCATAAAGTTGTCTTGTTTCTTCTGGCTGTCGCTTTAGTAAACTGTGCCCCAAAAACACCGGACCTTGTTGGAAACTGGAGAGCCGTGGTGGAAATGCAAGGACAAGAACTTCCTTTCACCTTTGAACTGCAAAAACAAGAAAGTACTTATAAAGCCATTATTCACAATGGCGAAGAACGACTCACCCTGGACGAAGTAAGTGTGCAGGGAGATTCACTGGTGATGGTCATGCATATTTTTGATGCGCAGGTAAAAGCAAAAATTGAAGAAGGAAAACTAACAGGCTCATTCGTCAAGAATTACGATCTCACAGCCACTGTACCCTTTCGCGCTACCAAAGGTGATACACACCGCTTTGCAAAAGCAGGACCTGCGGACGTAGATTTCTCAGGAAAGTATGCCGTTACCTTTACTTCCGAAAAAGACACCATTGAAGCAGTGGGCATTTTCAACCAAGTGAACAACGAAGTAACAGGAACTTTTCTTACACCTACCGGTGACTACCGTTACCTGCAGGGAAATGTAGTGGACAATCAATTGAAGCTAAGTGCATTTGATGGCAACCACACCTATGTGTTTACCGCCATCCAACAAGGAGATTCTTTAGTGGGGCATTTCTATTCGGGAAAGGCACACCATGAAAATTGGATAGGTGTAAAGTCAGAAGACGCCACACTACCCAGTGCGGAATCGCTCACCTATTTGAAAGAAGGATACGATAAAATTGAATTCAGCTTTCCGGATGTAAATGGAATTAAAATTTCTCCACAAGATGAATCCTTCAAAAACAAAGTGCTCATCCTTCAATTGTTTGGCACCTGGTGCCCTAACTGTATGGATGAAACTAAGTTTCTGTCAGAATGGTATACAGCTAATAAAGATCGTGGGGTAGAAATTATTGGTCTGGCGTATGAACGCAAAGATGATTTTACCTATGCCAGCGAACGTGTTAAGAAAATGCAGGAGAAATTAAAGGTTGACTACACCTTTGTAATTGCCGGAGTCAACGATAAAGTAAAAGCAGCTGAAACACTCCCCATGCTTCAAAAAGTAGCGGCCTTCCCTACTACCATTTTTATTGGGAAAGATGGAAAAGTAAAGAAGATTCATTCTGGATTTTCCGGTCCTGGTACAGGAATCTATTTCGATCAGTTCAAAGAGGACTTTAATCAAACGGTTAATGAACTTTTAAACGAACAAAGCACTTTACAATAGAAACAATAACAAGCGTGAAGAGCGTGGCATCATCGGTTGGGAAAGGAAAGCGTGTTGTAGTAGGATTGTCGGGAGGCGTGGATTCCAGCGTAACGGCCTATCTGCTACAACAACAGGGCTACGAGGTCATTGGCATGTTCATGAAAAACTGGCATGACGACTCGGTTACGATTAGCAACGAATGCCCCTGGCTGGATGACAGCAATGATGCCATGATCATTGCCCAACAACTCAACATTCCCTTTCAGGCCATCGACCTGAGCGCTGACTATAAAACACGCATTGTCGATTACATGTTTGCCGAGTACGAGCGAGGTCGCACACCCAATCCGGATGTGCTGTGTAATCGTGAAATCAAGTTTGATATCTTCTTAAACGCAGCGCTAAAGCTTGGAGCAGATTACGTAGCCACCGGCCATTATGCACGAAGAGGTGAGGTAGATGTTAATGGTAAAAAAGTGTATCAGCTACTCGCAGGCAAAGACAACAACAAAGACCAAAGTTATTTTTTGTGTCAGCTCACACAAGCACAATTAAGCAAAGCCCTTTTTCCGATTGGGGAACTCACCAAACCAGAGGTGCGGGCCATCGCGAAAGAAATTAATCTAGCTACTGCCGAGAAAAAAGATTCACAAGGTCTGTGTTTCATCGGCAAAGTTCATTTGCCTGATTTCCTGCAACAACAACTAAAACCCAAGAGTGGCAACGTAGTAGAAATACCAGCTACCTCACCTGCTTTTGTAAATCGATTTGATTCAGCCGATCTAAAAAATAGCACTGCCCCCTACTCACTTTCTCCAACCTTAGGCACTCTTGTAGGTGAACATAAAGGTGCGCACTACTACACCATTGGTCAGCGCAGAGGTCTCAACATTGGTGGTCATGAGAAACCCTTGTTTGTGATTGGTACCGACACGGCTGAGAATGTTATTTACATGGGCATGGGCGAAGATCATCCCGGTTTGTATCGCAAAGGCTTGTTTATACCTGCTGTAGATGAACATTGGATACGCGAAGACTTGCGCCTGGCGATTGGTGAATCCGCTAACTATATGGCGCGCATCCGCTATCGACAAAAATTAGAACCCTGTACGCTTCACAAAAAAGAAGAAGGCCTCTACATTGTTTTTAATGTACCTCAACGAGGAATAACCCCCGGGCAGTTTGCTGCCTGGTATCGTGATGATGAGTTGGTAGGATCGGGTGTTATTAACTAGTCAAAAAATCCAGCGCTTCCTGCTCCGATTCAAAAGCTTTGAAGTTTACGTTCAAGAAATACGTTATGCCTTTTAACAAGGCTACCTTCGGACCGTGAATTCCTAAAAAGGCACCTTTCGGTATAAAAGATTTAGTAGCCTGCGTAAAAGCATGAGCTTCTTTCATATAGTTGGCAGTACCATAGGTGTTATCGTAGTTGGCAATGAAATAACATTTTTTCCCTTCCGCTACCACTGTATTGGTATGCAGATTTGTTAATGCGATCATCTCCGCTTCTTTCAAGCCACTATAATCCAACAGGTAAATCTCCTTTCCCTTGTAGTCAATTCTTCTCATTCGCTCGGTAGAAGGAAACAACAACATCGGCTAACGAATTAGTTTGTTGTAAAAGAGAGTTGCTCTCCATAGACAATCACAGTCCCTTCTTCATTACTCAGAAAGGCACGGTAATAGTACGTTGTTTGCGTTTGCAAGGAAACTAAAGGCGCCTGATACGAAAGAGGAGCAGCGGTTTCTCCGACTACCACTACAGTTGCTTGGAGCAGTGTAGTGAAGGGAGTAGCAGACCAGGCAAAACCATACTGCACAGATCCTAATTCATGGAGATCTTCAAGAGCACCATTGAGTTGTGCAGAAGTGTTGGTGACAGCAGACGCAGGCAAGGTTGTGAGGTACTCCGAAGGCTGCGCAGTGCGGAAGGAAACCTCCTCGCCATAGTAAACGGTAGTAAAGGAAGGATTAGAAACAAACGCCCTCACAAAGTACTCCGTTGCAGGTGACAGATTGGTTAACTCTATGCTATAGTCTAAGGGACTTTCGGAAGTTTGTCCTACGAGCTCTTGCTCCTTTGCTGTGATAACGTTTACACCTGCTTCTGTTGACCAGAGGAAACCATAGTGCACTGGTTTTAAAGGACCTACTTCTTCCAGTGTTGCCTGAAGAATAGCACGATTCAATCCGATACCTGTAACGGTATTTGTTTTAACTTCAGGCGCATCTGCTTCATCGCTTTGGCAAGCAAAGAGAGATAGCGCTAGTACAAGGGTTAGAATCCTCATTGTTCAATTTACAAATTAATTCATGTATGAGTTCAATAACACTTTGTTAACTCACCCCGATCATCTTCGATGATCTTCCCCTCTCTACTTCGTAGAGAGGGGTGTCTTTCGCTAGAAACTCGGAGTGAGTCATGTCAGCAAACTCGCTGGTTAATTTCAACTTAATGTTGCTCTGTAAACCCAGAAACACCTCCTGATACAATATACTTCATCGCTACCGGTCCGGAAATATTGAGTGGCTTCACGTTTTCTTTTGGCACAATGTAGTGCATTCCCGAGAGCGCATAGGAATGCGGAATGTACACAGAGATCATATCGTTAATGCCTATACCAGACAAGTCGGATTGGGTAACAAAACCAATCTCCAATACAGGTTTGTTAAACTTCTTTTTATCTCCCACAAAAGCATTCAGTAAATCCTTGAGCGAAGAGTAAATTAATTTCACTAAAGGAATTCGATTCATGCCATGATCAAACCACATGGATAAAGTTTGAAAGGCAAGATTAGACGTGAGGTAACCAAAAGCGGTGATGGCTACCAGAATAATCAACACACCTAAACCTGGATAGGGAAGGTTCAACAAACTATCCAGCCAGGAAAAGGAGACATAAATAAAATAGGCAGTAGCGGTTAGCGGAACGATAAAGAGCGTTCCACTAAAAAAGTATCGGATTATTTTTCGAAAGGTACTTTCCATAGCTATAAAAAATAAAGGCTCCTGTGTTTACAGAAGCCTTCAGTGTTTCAAAGATCTATTTCTGTTAGATGGAGAATCCTAAGAAGCTCAGGAAGCCCAAGGACATCAATCCTACTAAGATAAAGGTAATACCTAATCCTCTTAAAGGAGCGGGTACATTGGAGTAACGCATTTTCTCACGCACACCTGCTAATGCTACGATGGCCAACATCCAGCCGATACCAGAACCGATTCCATAAACTGTTGCTTCTGCTAAGTTATACGGACGGCTCACCATGAAAAGTGCTCCACCCAAAATAGCACAGTTTACGGCAATCAAGGGAAGGAAAATTCCCAAGGCTCCGTATAAAGATGGAGAAAATTTCTCCACAGCCATTTCTGTTAATTGTACCATCGCAGCAATTACTGCAATGAAGATAATAAACTGAAGAAAGCCCAAATCAATAGTGGCAAAGTCTTCGCCTAACCAAGCGAGGGCCCCAGCATTCAATACATAGTTTTGGATTAACCAGTTGATGGGAACCGTAATACCCAACACAAACACAACGGCCACACCCAAACCAAATGCTGTATTTACTTTCTTCGATACGGCCAAAAAGGAACACATACCCAAGAAGTAAGCAAAAATCATGTTGTCGATAAAAATCGAACGAACGCCAATGCTTATTAAGTTTTCCATATTAATGCTCTCTGTAACCGTTAATGCTTCGTTGAATCCAGATAATGATACCGATCAGAATACACGCTCCTGCCGGTAATAAGAGAAGTCCATTGCCTTGGTAATGCAAGCCCATCGATTCAAAAACTTTCCATTCGAAAGCAAAGCCTTTGAACAAGGTGCCTGAACCAAACAACTCTCTTATGAAGGCCATGCTGATCAAAATCAATCCGTAACCAAAACCATTTCCTAATCCATCCAGGAAAGAGGGCCAAGGCTTGTTTGCCATGGCGTAGGCTTCCAAGCGACCCATTACAATACAGTTGGTAATAATCAAGCCAACATATACCGACATCAATTTAGACATGTCATAGACATAAGCCTTGAGCAACTGGTCAACCATGATTACCCATACGGATACAATCGCTAACTGAACGATGATACGAATACGGGAAGGAATCGTATTGCGCATCATAGAGATGAACAAATTGGAGAAAGCCGTAACAAACGTAAGACCCAGGGACATTACGATAGCCGGCTTGATCTGTGACGTAATTGCCAGAGCAGAACAGATTCCCAATACCTGTACGGTAATCGGGTTATCAATGTCGAGCGGGTTTGTCAGTAGTTTCTTATTCTTCTTTGAAAAAAGTGCTTCGCTCTTAGCTACTTTCACTTCTGCAGTTTCTGTACTCATCGCTCCCTTACTTTTTATTCTTCTTCAAATAATTCTGATAGCAGACAAAATAATCTTGCAACATATTGTTAACTCCTTTTGCCGTTAGGGTAGCACCCGACATGCCGTCTACTTTATGCTTATCATTCGAGTAATCAAAGCCTTCGCCTTTCATCATCGTGATGGAAGCAACTTTGTCTCCTTCAAAGATGGCTTTGCTCTTGTAACGCACTTGAATTTCGTCTGAATCAATACGGGCACCTAAGCCTGGCGTTTCTCCAGCGTGTGCAAACTTCACCCCTTTAATGGTGTTGAAGTCTGACTCCAGTGAAACAAAACCCCAAATGTTATTCCACAATCCGTATCCAAACACGGGCATTACAACTGATTCAACCTGACCGCTTTCATTTGAAAACTCGTAGACAGGAAGAAGTCTTTGATCAGGAGCTTTCTTATACTCAGAAGCAACAGCCACATCTTCTGCCTTCATGCCCTCTTGCACATTGCCGTTGTAATCAATCACAAATGCTTTTACCTGTTTTGCATAAATCGCTGACGGATCATCACCCTCCTTCAGTTCCATTACGGTAGCCAGAATGTTTTTTTTCTGTTCAAGCGCAATGTTGGCTTGTTGTTTTTCTTTCAGGCTTTCAGAAGCGAAAGCGAGCAGACCACCGCACACAACGGTGAGGATGGCTGCATACATTACGATATAAAGATTAGACTGTCGCACGTTTCAATCGTCTGGTTTTGTTAGCACTTACTACGAAATAATCAATCAGCGGAGCGAAGACGTTCATTAACAAAATCGCCAACATAATACCTTCTGGATAGGCCGGGTTAAACACGCGAATCAACACGGTGAATAAACCAATCATGAATCCATAAACCCACTTGCCTGTTTCTGTCTGGGCGGCCGTTACCGGGTCCGTTGCCATAAACACAGCCCCAAAGGCCAAACCACCAATCACTAAGTGATAGTGCGCAGGCATTTCCATGTAGGGATTCACTGCCAGACCATTTAGTAAAAGTCCCATCGCCCAAGCGCCTGCAAATACACTCACCATAATCTTCCAGCTACCGGCACCGGTGGCCCATAAAATGAAAGCACCGATCAAGCACATTAATGTAGAAGTTTCACCAATAGAGCCCGGCATAATGCCTGTAAACAAATTGGTGAAGGAATAGAGGCCATCTGCCCAGCCTGTTCCGAAGGAATTGAGTTGAGAAACCACATTGGTTCCGTCTGTAACACTTTGTGCAGCAATGGCCAAAGGCGTTGCACCTGAATAACCAGCCACTGTTTGAACACCTTCGGGAAGGTAAGTCCAAACCTCCCCAGAAATTTGTGTAGGGTAGGCAAAGTATAAGAAAGCACGAGCCGTAAGGGCTACGTTCATCACGTTCATACCAGTACCGCCAAACGCTTCTTTACCAATGATTACAGCAAATGCAGTAGCCACAGCTACTTGCCAAAGCGGAATATCCGGAGGCATCACCAAGGGAATCAACATACCTGTTACCAGGTAGCCTTCATTTACCGGGTGTCTGCGCAACGTAGAGAAGACGAATTCTATACCCAAACCAACACCATACGACACAATGATGATGGGTAATACTTGAATCACACCAATCCAGAATTTATCCATCATGCCAGCTTCCTGACCGATGGCTAAAAAGTGTTGATGACCCACGTTAAAAATACCGAAGATCAAGCAGGGCGTCATGGCGATGATCACTGTCATCATCAAGCGCTTCAAGTCAATGGCATCGCGGATTTGCACACCCTTGGCACTGGTAGTGGTGTTGGGTGAAAAAGCAAAGGTCTCCAACGCCTCAAATGCGTAATAGTATTTCTCAAACTTTCCTCCCTTTTCGAAGTTGTGTTTGGCCTTGTCTAATGTATTGCGTAGAAATTTCATCTTATGCGTTCGCTAATAAATCAATACCTTCTCTGACTATGCTCTGTACATTGTGTTTCGAAACGTCCACAAATTCACAAAGCGCCAGGTCTTCTTCAATAACTTCATAGATCCCAAGGGCTTCCATGTCATCGTAATCTTCGGCAATGATGGCTTTAAGTAAATGCGTGGGTAAAATATCCATTGGCACTACTTGTTCAAACACACCCGATTGAACAAAGGCGCGTGGCTCACCGTGCATATTGCTATCAATAACAGCCTCTTTGGACCGCGTTAAGAAAGAGAATAAACCCCATGAACGCTGGAAACTAACCTTTTGAGTGGTGGGCGTAATCCAACCTAAAAACTCATGATGATCGCCTTCCGGAATCACCGTGATCATTTGATCAAAAAAGCCCATGTGGCCTTCTTTACCAATGCTCGTTCCGGTAAGCACGTTACCAGAGATAACACGAACATGATCGTTCTTTAAATTGTTAGCCAGAAACTTCTTCACCGAAGCACCGGTGTAGGTTTTATAATACTGTGGATCAGAAACCTCCGAACCTGCCACTGCTACAATCTTAGAAGCATCTACCGCTCCATTTAAAAATAGCTTACCAATTTGAATCACTCCCGCAGGGTTGATGGTCCAGACTACATCGCCTTTATTGATAGGATCTATATGATGGATCTGCACCCCTGCACAGCCTGATGGATGTGGTCCAGAGAATTTGTTTAACTCTGCGTTCTTTACTTGTGCGAATACAGGAGAAATTTCACGTTCAGAGTGAACATTTACATGCACTGGACCTCCACTTAGTTTTTTCAAAGCGTCTATGCCGGCCTGAAAGTAGTTCTCTTGGCCCTTATAGATGAAACTATAGTCAGGCGCTAGCGGGTGAGAATCGAAAGCCGATACAAAAATTGATTTAGGCGTTTCTTCAGGATTTGCCACTATACCATACGGGCGCTGAATCAAATTAATCCACACACCGCTGGTTAACAATTGCTCCTGAATTTTCTCACGATTTAAATTCGCTAACTCTGAAACAGAGTATTTGGTGAAAGGAAGGGACTCAATGGTCTTATCGGCCAGAATCTTAATCTCCAACAGCTTGCGCTTTTCACCACGCTTTACCTCTACCACTTCTCCACTAACGGGGGCGGTAAAGACAATTTTCTCATTCTTTTTATCGTGAAACAAAGGGCTTCCCGCCTTCACTGAATCGCCTTCTTTTACCAACACCTTGGGCATGTAAATCCCGTGAAAATCATCGGGTTTAATCACGAAGGTTTCGGGTTGTTCAGTATTGGAGAGCTTAAGAGCAGCTTTGCCGGCCAGATTAATATCAAAGCCCTTTTTTAACCGTATGAATTTTCCCATGATGGGCAGTATTTTGGTTAGGAACGTGGCAAAATTAGTAATTATAACGACATAATAAAGACGTTAATTACCTTTAGAAAGAAGGCTGATTATCTATTTGAAAGGTGTAGAGCCCCCTTAAAAGGAGACCTTCAGAATTCGACTGATAGCCAGGCGAATTACCTCATCCACCTGCTCGTCCAGGGTAATGTGGGTAGTATCTATGCCCACGGCATTATCAGCTTTGCGCAAGGGGCTCTCCGCGCGCGTGGTATCGATCTTATCACGCATGTGGATGTTCTCCATTACTTCCATCAGGTCCACCAACTTATCTTTTTCCAGGAGTTCTTGTTGTCTGCGAAAAGCGCGTACCTGCATGTCGGCTGTCATAAATACCTTTAGCTCTGCATCGGGAAACACCACCGTGCCAATGTCTCGTCCATCCATCACCACACCCCTGTCCTTTCCGAGCCTGCGTTGCTGATGAACCATGGCTGTGCGCACCGGCTTTAAGGCACTTACCTGGCTCACCTGGTCAGACACTTTCATTTTACGGATCTCCTTCTCTACATTCATACCATTTAGAAAAGTCTCCGTCTCTTTATCCTCGTTAATGTGAAAGCTTATTTTAATGCCATCCAGGGCATTGGCTATTTCCTTTGGATTGGTTAAGGATACATAATGCTCCAGAAAATAATGCGTGACTGCCCTGTACATGGCACCACTGTCTATGTACTTGTATCCTAAAATTTTGGCGACTTCTTTCGCGGTTGTACTCTTGCCGCAGGCAGAGTATCCATCGATAGCAATGACAATTTTTCTCAGGCTCATCAGCAGTCTTTTTGTGGACAAGGAATGGGCTTGCCCGGTTTAAGTTTTTTGTGCCGTTGTTGTGTAGAAGCACACGCCACGGTAAAAAAGAGAAGGAGAAAAAGGATGAATAATCGACTAATCTTCATGCTAAACAAATATAACAAATTGACTATCCGTTTATAGTCCTAATTTATATTATTCTGTCACACCGAGGTACGAGGTGTCTTTGAAAGGTTCATACTAATCATGAGAAGATGCCTCATTCTTCGGCATGACAGTGATTTATTAGTTTCAGGACTTTATACGGATACTCGTATATGACAAAGCTTACTGAGGTTGCTGGCGTTCGTGACTCATTTTAAAGCCTATTTTTTGCCCTCCACCGAGCTCTGGGGTGTGTTCTTGTTTCTGGTAGAGCGTGATGAATTTCACTTCCTGGTATGGTGGGGCGGTCAGGTCATTTTCAATGGCGATGGTAAGTGACAGTTTTACAAGCAATTGCAAATACTCGCGCGAAATAGGGGCCTCTGAGATTCGGTTCGACAACTGGGCCAACGGCCCCTCGCCTTCTACAAAAAAGCGATTTTCATGGTTGATCATGAGGCGCGCCACCAAATACCCGGGGTCGTTCACCCGATTAAACTTTAGCGAGTCCGACATGAAATTGTAGATGTTAATCTGCCCGAAATACCGATTCACTTCATTTTCTACAATGTAAGGGTCCTGCATAATGGGATGCTCCGCTTCAAAAGTGACTACGTTAGTGTGCAACACAAAAATCAACAGGTCACCGGCCAGTTTTAAATGAAACTCATGCTGGCTGATCTCTGCATAATCGATGGTCACTTCTTTATCGCCCGGGCGGGCCCGCTTGGTTAGTTCGGCTGCGATCACTTTCGCCTCATCACGCAACACCTGAAAGGTGGAGAGCAGATGTTTGTACGTGCGCTGCTTGGCATCCGATTTACTTTCCAGCATCTGTTTAATGAAATCGAGCGGGTCTTGTGCTTCCATTGTATTCATGGTAATTTCAGGTTACGAATTACGAAGTTAAATTTTAAACAACATGGAAAACAAGGAAGATAAAGAAGAACAGGAAGGGTCGGCTGAGAAATTCTTCAAGAATTTTGGAAAACGAATGGATCAGTTTACCAAAGAAGTACAAGAATCGGGCGGAAGACTACAGGTAGAGTTAGAGAAACGATTTGAGGAGCTAAAAGACTCGGCTGAGAAGTTTAAGAAGGAAGCCGAAAACAAAGAACGCTGGAAAGAAGTAGAAGAAAGTTTAAAGAAGGCGGGAGAAGAATTGAACAAGGCAGTAAAGGCGGCTTTTAAGAAGGGGGGATAGTTAATTGTTATAAGTTATTTGCTTTAAGTGGCTGATCTTCCATCAATCTTTAACTGAAAACAAAAAAAGGCTGCCACTAAAGTGGCAGCCTTTTTAATTAAGAATACAATAAACGATTAGTTCACATTCACAGTTTTGAAACCTGTGCCGTATGTAACGTTTACAGTATAAACGTTACCACTCTGCAAGGTAGGCAATCCTATACCTGTGTTACTGATGTTATCACTCTCCTGAGATTTTCTATTAAGATTATCTAAATAGCCTGAACCTCCAGATAACCGTGAATAGTTACCGACAAATGAATACTCACCAGAAGTTGAATTAAAGTTATGCTCTAGCATGAATTGAGCACCAGTTCCAGGAGCACCCGTAATAGATGGTTGAATGGTTAACTGGAATGGCGTGTTGTAACCATTTCCGTAGTCATTCCAATAATTAACATCAATTTCACCTGTGGTCGAGTTACTGATGTAGAAATAAACTTCTGGTGCTTCTGGTGTCTCATCTTCAATTACCACTTGAGGTTTTACTGCCCAAAAATCACTGGTTCTCATTACAATTCCAGGATTGATCAGAGTAACATCACCACCACTTACAGTTAATGAGTTGTAGAGGTTTTGGAAGGAGCTCTCCAACGTTCCAATGCCAGAGCTATGATAATTCACACTGCTACTTGTATATCCACCATTTGTTGGTGTAGGCGGGAAGTATAAGTAAAGATCGGAAGGCATAACTGCATAATCCACAGTATTACCAGCATTGTTAGGAGTTAAATTCCACTGCACAGGAAACTCTAGAGATTGGATTGTTGCCTGTGTGGTTGCACCACCGCCTGTTAGAGTAATTGTAGGGGCTGAAGTGAAGCCAGAACCTACGTCAGAAATGATTACTCTATCCAATGATACACTAATAGTGCCCGTTACAGTTGCACCTGTACCATCACCCGTCACTGTCAATTTGAAGGATGCTGCATCTGCAATGTTGGTTGCTGGTGAATTAGTACCAAAGCTAGGTTCATTAATAAATGTAGAAGGATCAAAAGTAGCAGGAAGTCCACCGCTTACAGGTGTAACAGCAAAGTCACCGATCACAGTTTCAACTGCGGCCCCATCAACCTTTACCAAATTAACATTCATAAAAGTATAACCAGAACCTGCTGCAGTTCTTGTAATGGTTGTTGCCGCAGCACGCATTCTAGCCAAAGGTTGTATCGTTACGGTACCACCACCACCAGAGATAGCCACAGTAGGTGTACCTGTATAAGATCCACGATTGGTTATCTTATAGATATCACTTCCCAAATAATCATTTGTAGTTGTGTTAATAGTGCCTGCAGTTAAGGAACGAGGTTGAGCTGTAAAGTCAAAGGTAAACCCTTTACCGGCTGCAGGAGGTGTTGGGAATACGGCTTTTGCACCGAATACGGTTGGCACACTGGTAAAACCAGTAGCATTACCACCCCATCTTGTAGGAACGTTGCGGAACTCAGGACCAGTTGGAATCATAACTACATTACCTGAACCATCGTCAATAGCGTTTATCGCGATACGCTGTGTTCCTGTCAATTCCGGCACAATCAAACGAAGGTTGGCGTATCCTGACGCACTTGCTGGTAAGACCATGCTATAGGCACCTGTAGTGTTATTTACTGTAGCTGATCCTAAACCAGGAGCATCCAATTGATATTGAGAAACTGACACACTACCTGAAGGTGAGTTGTAGTTTACCAAGAAGCTTAAATCAGCCTTCAATGTCAAGTTCTGCGGAATTTCTGGTGTAAGGTTGGTAAGGTCATTTTCGATTGTAACAACACCATTTATTGTTGCAGTCTTAGCAGAAGTTGCATCGGTTGAGAACATAGGGAATGCCAAATTCTCAAAACGCTTTAGTGGAGCTATATAAGAGGTCTTCGTAACTCCATTAACAGAAGTTGTAATAGCTATTGGTGCTGCGGGAGTTCCAAAATTTACTTGAGCAGACGCACTAGCATAACCAGTCTTAGTGATCAAAATAGTATGTCTACCAATTGGAAGACGATCAAACACTGCATTACCATCAGCACCTGTGGTAGCAGAAGCTGTTACTTGTGTACGACCATTATCGTCTATCGCTTCTGGCTCGCCACCTGTAAAGGTTACAGTTGCACCAGAAATGGGCGCACCATCTTCACGAACCACAATTGTAACTGCCATCAAATCTCCAGAAGCATTCAATGCTGAAATATATTCTGCAGCTTGGTCGGCATTTAGGCTAGCCAGGTAGGCTGAATCAGCCTTGGCCTTTTCCATGGCCAATCTATTTTGTTGATTGAGGAAATCCTCTTCCGTAAAATCGTCTTCACAGGCAACCAGTACCATCGTACTGATGAACGCCATAAAACCGAAAAGTTTTAGTCTTTTAAGTAGCATAGTTTGTTAATTTAAGTTGAGTTGGTTTTGTTTTAAAAAGTTTTAATTGTCATGCCAAAGGCAACGGAAAGACTAGAGGTGTACAAATCGCCCTCTTGACCAATCGTGCCGGGTAGGCCGTCCTGGGGCGGAACCCCAAAGCGAAAATTATTAATCTGATTTAAGCCTCCTCGGTATCGAACCTCAAAGGTGCAAGTTTGCTCACCGGCCTTCATGTCAATTCCAAATCCGGCAATAAAACCCCACTGACTAGCTTTGTAATTAGACTCCACGTTCTCTTTTTTGTCAGAGAGCATGATTTGAGAGGTTGGACCATCATTGAAATAATAGGTTTTGTCATGACGTTCCATCGCTCCAAGGTTCAATCCGTAAGCAAAGCCTAGTAACAGGCGTGGAGAAATAACTTCATCTTCAAAAGAAGGATGATGAAGTTCTGCAATCACGGGTATTTCTAAATTATGGAGATTTACGTAACGATTGGTGTATTGAACTCCACTTACGTTCCCTTCGATAAAGGAATAATCTCGATAATAGTCCTGTCTGGCACCTCCTTGCTGGTTGTAGAGTATTTCTGCTCTCACATCCAAAAAGTCTAACACTTGGTATTTTCCAAATGCACCTCCGGTAAATCCAAATACAGTACCGGGCTGGCTAAATTGATTAATGTTGGCCCCTACTTTCGCACCCACCCTTATTTGAGCATGCGCTCCAAAGGATAGTGCCAAGCAAAGGGCAAACACAGAAACGGGTTTTCTCATTTTCATAGAAGAGGGTTTAGTTTGAATTTAAAATCGCAATTTCCTAGTTGTCAAACTGCTGGGGGCAGGTACGTTAAAGCTTACTTTCCACTCCCAATCTGAATGGCACACCACGGTAGAGGCTACGAAAGCATAGCAGCGTGTGTCTGTGAAAAGACAGACAATTTTTAAGAATTTTAAAGCCATTTGTTGAAAGGGATTTAAAAGTATCACGAAGAAATTAAAAAATCAATCGATTGTTTACTATGTTTTTGGCGTATATTAGGTACAATACCTTGTTTGCTTGATTATCAATCATTTAATCAGTCTTCAGGTTTTACAAATAGGTAAAAATACTTAGGCTCGCTTTCCCTGTTTCCAAATCGAATCTAGTACTCAATCCCTGAATTCCGGTATACCAACGTAACCAATAGCAGTTGCGTTACAAGTATTCAAAAAAATGACCTGCTTTCGGTAGCCGGTGCATTACCAATTCATTAAATTTCTGTTGTTGACAATTCAATCTAAGTGGCATACCGGACAGGCTACACCACATTCGCATACGGAGTTTCGGCCTGTATCTTTTTAATAGTGATCAAAATGCGGTCCCGATAATTATCGAGACCGCATTTAATAATATCGGATGACACTTAGAGAAATTTGATGTTGTCCTCTGGGTGAGTGCTTTAGATTTTTATACTCTTCCACTTCCCTCTCCTGAAAATAAAAATGGCCACAATGGCTATTACTGACTCCGCAATGGAAATAGCCGCGTACACCCCCGTTGGACCAAAAGAAAAAGGAATGGCTAACAGATAGGCCAATGGAATTTGAAAGGTCCAGAAACCAAAGAAGTTTAAAATGGTTGGCGTGAGGGTATCTCCAGCCCCATTAAAAGCCTGGCTCATCACCATGCCATAGGCGTAAAAAATATAACCCAGGGAAACTATCTGAAGGCATTCGATCCCATTCGCCAATACATTCACATCGGTTGTGAAAAAGTTTAAAATAGGAGTTGCCAGCGTAAAAAAGAGGACGGTGACGATGGCCAGAAAAATCATGTTAAAATAGGCGGTGCGCCAAACGGACTTTTCTGCTCTATCGGGTTGTTGTGCCCCCAGGTTTTGCCCTACTAAGGTGGCGGCTGCATTGGCCATGCCCCAAGCCGGTAAAATAGCAAACACAATTACGCGTATAGCAATCGTGTAGCCAGCTAACGCATCGCTACCAAAAGTGGAAACAATGCGTACTAAAAAAATCCAGGAAGCAGAGGCGATCACAAACTGCGCGGTACCACCGGCAGAAACCTTTAACAGATTCCACACAATATTCCATTGCAGGATTAAATTCTCTGCATGCAACCTGATGATGCCCTTTTTGCCTTTCAGCAAATGATACACCTGATACAACACACCTATACCTCTGCCAATGTTGGTAGCAATGGCTGCTCCCTCCACGCCAAAAGCGGGCACAGGTCCCCAACCAAAAATGAAAAGAGGATCAAGTAGGATGTTTAAAAAATTAGCGAGCATTAAGGACCGCATCGCAATAGAGGCATCGCCTGCTCCACGGAAAATAGCATTGATCAGGAAGAGTAACATAATGGTTACGTTTCCACTCAACATCCATTTGGTGTAACCGCTGCCTGTTGCAATTACTGCCTCGCTCGCGCCCATTAAGCGTAATAATTCGGTTGAATAGAAAAACCCAACGACACTAATAAGGATGGCAATGCTGATCCCCACGAAGAGCGCCTGCACTGCCGCTACTTCGGCCGCTTTAATATCCTTCTCACCCACTCTTCGTGCTACCATGGCAGTGGCACCCATACTCAAGCCAATGGCAATCGAGTAAATAATGGTAAGCATGGATTCCGTAAGCCCTATAGTGGCGATGGCATTGTTATCATTAAGCCGGCTAACAAAGAAAACATCG
>LNEN01000146.1 GCA_001464155.1 Cytophagales bacterium Ga0077538
AGATACTTCAATCAGCAGCTGCTTTCAGACTTACTTCCATTTTATCCTTAAAACTTTTGGATGGAGCCACAATAGAAGGAGTACCCACCCAGGCAGTATCTTCGACACGTGTGGTTGGCATCGCTGATTTCCCTTTTCCGAAAGTAGCCGAAGGACTTGAACTCATTTTTAAGCTTAATGCGCCACCCTTTACTAAATCAGTGTAAGAGATATAAGATTTTGAAAAGGATTGATTGTTCAGGATAGCGGATTGTATATAGGGAGAATTTACAGTATTAGCAGCACTCTCCACGGTAAACACATTTCCATTTTCGAAATGAAGGGTGCTTTTCTTGAAGAGGGGAGAGCGCAGAATAAAATCTGTAGTGCCGGGAGTAACTTGATAAATGCCTAACGAACTCAACACGAACCAGGCACTCATTTGTCCACAATCTTCATTTCCCGAAAGCCCATCGGGTGCATTGTGATAAAGCGTGGAGAGAATTTGTCTAACATAACGCTGGGTCTTTTCAGGCTTGCCTACATAGTTGTAGAGATAGGCCATGTGGTGACTGGGTTCGTTTCCGTGAGCATATTGACCAATTAAGCCTGTGATATCGGCTTGATCACGTCCGGTGGTTTTACTGTCTTCTGTAAATAGGCGATCAAGTTGTTTTTCAAACGCTTCGGCACCCCCCATCAGCGTAATGTGTCCGGCAATATCGTGAGGAACAAAAAAGGAATACTGCCAGGCATTGGCTTCTGTAAAATGATTGTTCACTTCTTTTGGTTCGAAGGGTGTTAACCAGCCCCCGTTTTTCTTAGGGCGCATCAAACCTGTTTCTGCATCGAAGGTGTTCTTGTAATACTGAGAACGTTGTATGAAATTTTTATACACAGCATCCTGACCTTGCAACTTTGCAAATTGAGCGATGCACCAATCATCGTAAGCATACTCTAATGTTTTTGAAACCGATTCATGTTCATCATCGATTGTAATGACACCATTTTTTTGATAAGCCGGTAAGCCAAGATGAGGCCAGTTAGCACTTTTAAGCATGGCTTCTAATGCTAGTTTTTGATCAAAGTCAGTAATGCCTTTTACGGCTGCATCTGTGATCACGCTCACACTGTGATAGCCTATCATACAATCTGTTTCGTTACTGGCCAACTCCCAAACCGGTAATCGTCCACCTTGTTGATACATGTTGAGGAAGGAATGAATAAAGCTGCGGGTGCGTTCCCGATCAATCAGTGTCATCAGTGGATGCAAGGCACGGAAGGTATCCCAGAGTGAAAAAACGGAATAATGAGTATAGCCTTCTGCTGTATAAATCCTTTTATCCATACCTCTATAGCGTCCGTCAACATCGCTGGCGGTGCTGGGGTGTGTCATGCAATGGTATAGAGCCGTATAAAACTTAATAAAATTATTTGCTTGATCGGTCTCCACTTCAATTTTAGAAAGTTCTTTGTTCCAGTATTCTTGCGCCTCTGTTTTTACCTTTTTGAAATCCCAGTGCGGTATTTCTGCTTCCAGATTTTTTTGCGCACCATCTGGTCCAACAGACGAAAGAGCCACCTTTACCATAAGGGGTTTTCCGGTACTCTTAAAGCGAAAATTGATTTTTGAACCAGGGTCGTCAATGGAGCGAATAGTAGTAAGCAAGCCTTGACCATTCATTACCGAATGTTCTTCGAAGGGTTGAGAAAACTCCATGACAAATGAGATGTACTGATCCGTTGCCCATGCCGTACTCTTCCGATAGCCAACAATGCGTGTATTACTTTGTACGACCAACAGTACTTCGGTACAGCGATCGCGGTGCATTAAGTCCATTACAAGATTGGCGCTGTCGGTTTTGGGGAAGATGTAGTAGTGCATGCCTACACGCGTACTGGCCGTTAATCCAACTTTCACTTTATTAGCCAGCTCTACCGTATACGAGCCTGCTTCTGCTTTTTCCTTGGCATGGCTAAATTTCGAACCATAGTCAGCGGGTTTGTATTTAGCTTTCCCGATGGTGGGCATCAACATAATGTCACCATAATCAGAGATACCGGTGCCACTTAAGTGTGTATGAGAAAAACCATAAATGATACTATCGGAATAGTGATAACCCGAACAACCATCCCAGCTACCATCAATGCGCGTGTCAGGAGAAAGCTGCACCATACCGAAGGGAGCCACAGCACCCGGAAAAGTATGACCATGCCCACCGGTTCCGATAAACGGGTTGACATACTGAACATAGTTTTTCTGCGCCCTGACGGATGTGATCCCGAGCATGAACATGCACACAACCGCGAGATAATGTCTTTTTACTCTGCTATTAAGGATGCGTATACGTATCATAGACGGATCGAATGGCCAGTTGTTGTTTTAATTTCTTGAAGGATAGGGCAGAAGTGAATTTGACCCTTTTGGTTTGGCGCGGCATCAGGTCAAAATAGTTCTCCTCAAAAGTAACGGATGCACCGGCATCCAGAAAGATATTTTTTGCTAAGGTAGAACCGTTGGTGAGATGGATTGTATGGTTTTTCTTGTCCACATACCATGTAAGGGTGGGCTTCTCCAGAGGAAGCTCTTTTACCGGTACCAGATAATGGAAATTTTCATATAGACTCTCGCCAGACAAGGATTGCAATTCTGTATGAAGGAAGATTTTACTCGCCTCAAGTCCTTTTAGCATCTGCATCGAATCCAGCACCTTTATGCGCTTACTTCCACCTGTGTTAAAATCCACCCATGTATTTTCAGTCCAGCGTACATCCCCTTGTAAGGTGTGCAGACTGACGGTGAGCGTTACTACAGCAGGATGATCGGACACGGCATAGATGACATAGGAACCATGCTCGTGGGTGACAGAGGTAAGAAAGGGTTCAAAGGCTTTTGTAATGCTGTAATGTGCAGCCTTCGAAATTCCATACGAATCAATGCTGCTCCAGGAGGTTACCGGCCAGCAATCGTTTAACTGCCAATACAAGGTGCCCATGCAATACGGCTGACTTCTTCTGTGCGCTTCAATAGCCACTTTCATACCTTCTGCCTGAACAAGCTGAGAAACATAGCGGTAGTCTTCAAACATCTGAGGTTTGTTGTGTGATTGCTGCAGATAATGATCGATGGTTTGGAAGCCTGTGGGATGCTTTTGATGATGAAGAACTGCAAAGGAGTGTAAACTGATTTCTTTCTCTGCCGTAATACTTTTGAATAGCGAAGAGGAAGGCATACCTTGAAAGCCATATTCACTCATAAACCTGCCAACTTTCTGATTATACACATCGAAAGGTTGCAACCCCCACCATACACCCCAATAATGCGAATCACCTTCAAGCATACTCTGTTTTCGGCCCCAGCCATGCTGAGGAGAGGAAGGCCAATAGCTGCGCGAAGGATCTTGTGTGTTGACTTCCTTTGGTAATACCTCTTCAAACAAATGAAGGTAATCCTGCCAGATGCTGGCAGAATCTTTTTTAGAATAAGCATATTGCTTTTGCCAACCCCAATTGTGCCAGGCCTCGCTCACTTCGTTGTTGCCACACCACAAAGCAATACTCGCATGGTGCCGCAGGCGTTTGATTTGTTGCTCCGCTTCAACGCGAACATTTTCAATAAAGGCTTCATCTCCCGGATACATCACGCAGGCAAACATAAAATCCTGCCAGACTAAAATACCCTGCTCATCGCAGGCTTCATAAAAGGCATCCGCGGCATATACGCCACCACCCCAAACACGTAACATGTTCATGTTGGCGTTCCTGGCTTTTTTTACCAATTCCTGGTAAGCTGAAGTAGAAACGCGCGGAAGAAAATTATCAGGCGGAATATAGTTAGCCCCCTTTATGAAGATGGATTTACCATTGAGTTTGAAATAAAAACTTTTACCGAGGCTATCAGGTTCCTGCACTAATTCTATAGTTCGCAAACCAATTTTCTTGAAAGCAATGATTTTATCTGCATTGGTTTTGTTTTCGACTTCAATGCGAAGGGAGTATAAATGCGGATCACCATACCCATTACACCACCAACGCTTAGGATTTTTAATAGTAACAACTGTAGGTAGGGATGATGTGCCAGTGACCTGGTATTGTGAGGTGCCTAAAAGTGTATTGCTGACATTATCAAATACCCGAATGGTGACAGGGGTGTTTTCTTTTGCTGTAAGTGAGGTATTGAGTTGGAGTATAGCTTGCTGATCCGTTAACTCTGTCTGTACAAGATGATGATCAACAACTTCTAATATTCCTGTTTGAAGGACAAGCTTTACAGGCTGCCAAATACCGCACGTAACAAAACGTGACCCCCAGTCCCAACCATAATGATATCCTGCTTTGCGTGTAAATACTTTTTCATCACCTGGAAGTGTGTAAGGTAATTTTCGTGCTTCTGCTTTGCCTTTCGTTACGGCTGATGAAAATTTTATAGTAAGCGAATTGTTTCCTTTTTTTAGTAGAGAAAGACATTCAACTTTCCAACTGCGAAACATATTGTTGGCGACAAGAATGAGGGAATCGTTCAGGTAAACATCCCCGTAAGTATCCAAACCTTCAAAGACCAGATATGCTTTTTGTACATTTTCCTTAGGCTTAAATACAAACCTTGTTTGATATTCCCAGTCTACGGTGTCAATCCATTGAACCAGTAACTCATTGCGTTCTAAGAAGGGGTCGGGTATTTTTTGATTGGCCAGTAAGTCTGTATGCACAGTGCCTGGCACAGAAGCATTCATCCAATTCTCGGTGCCCACTTGCCTAAACTTCCAGTCTCGATCAAAGGTATTCTCCTCTGTCTGCGCTAGACCGATGGAAGCGATGAGATTCAGAAGTATGAGAAATACTATTCTCATGAGTGGAGATTGTACTTTATGGTTTCTGCAAAAAATGCTTTGCGTAGTTGATCTTCTTAGCGTCCATCAATGTGGCATGCACCCGCAGGCGCTGTTGAAAAGAAGTAAAGTCTTTTTTTGAAGCTGGTGTCCACAACGTTTCTGACAAGGCACACATGCGTGGCAAGGCCATGTACTCCATTTGACTAAAGGTTGGGATGTATTCAGTCCACACATTGCCTTGAGAACCTAAAATGTATTTCTTTTCAGCCTCACTTAATTCAGCAGGTGTGGGGTTGTAGTGGTAAACAGCTTCTAAAGAGTTGAATCCACCAAAGGCGAGTGGTTCTTTTTCTTTCTCTATCACCTGATAGTGATCGAAATAGCACGGTTGTCCGGGTGACATCACTACGTCATGTTGTAATCGCGCAGCGGCAATCCCTCCTTTGGTTCCTTGCCAACTCATAACGCTGGCATTAGGTGCTAATCCTCCTTCAAGAATTTCATCCCAACCAATAATTTGTTTGCCTTTGCTGTTGATGAACTTTTCCATACGAGTAATGAAGTAACTCTGTAAGGCATGCTCATCTTCCAGGTGTTCGTCTTTCATGCGTTGTTGACACTTGGCGCAGGTCTTCCATCTTGTTTTAGGGCATTCATCACCACCGATGTGAATGTACTTTCCAGGGAATAATGGGATTACTTCCGCGAGTATATCTTCCAGAAAAGAAAAGGTAGCTTCATTGCCTGCACAAAAAACATCCTCGAATACGCCCCAGGTAATGGCAGGTTTGAAGGGGCCACCGGTGCAAGAGTATTCCGGATAGGCAGAAAGTGCGGCCAGCGCATGTCCGGGCATTTCAATTTCAGGGACTACCGTAATGTGTCGTGCAGTGGCATAGGCAACCACTTCACGGATGTCTTCTTGTGAATAAAATCCTTCATGCGGAATATTGTCGCTGGGAGCGGTGGTGGAGTAGGGACCAACAATGGTACCGCTTCGTTTGGAGCCAACACTGGTTAATAGGGGATACTTCCTGATTTCAATGCGCCAGCCTTGGTCTTCGGTAAGATGCCAATGAAAGGTATTGAGCTTGTGAAGGGCGAGATAGTCAAGATATTTTTTCACTTCTTCTTTTGTAAAGAAATGACGACATACATCCAAGTGCATACCGCGCCATGAATAGCTAGGGTAATCTTCAATATGTACTAAAGGAAGGTCCACGGTTGGGGAATTCTTTTTTGAGTTGGCTGAGATGAGTTGAAGCAACGATTGTAAGCCATAAAAAACGCCCGCCTTACTTCCTTCAATCACAATTCCTTTTTTGTCGATGGTCAAGAGGTAGGCTTCTGGGTGCTTTAGTGTGTTGTTGAGCGAAAGCTGAATATTCTTTTTGCTTTTTGATGCAATTGTTTTTGCTGTCTTCTATACTGAAGGATGAGTTTAATGTGAGTGAACCGGATTGAACAACGACCTGTGCAGGTTCGGGGATGATATTAAATACTGGCTGGGCATAAAGTGAGATGCTGCATAGCAGTGCAAAGAATATGGTGATTTTTTTCATAATGAATGATCATTCCAAATGAGCGAAGCGGCACCCAGCACAGCACCATCGTTCTCATTTAAATGAGATAGGTGAATGGTGGCTTTGCCACGGTAGATAACGTGCAAATTTTTTTCAAAACTTTCGATGGTTGGTTTTAACAGAAAATCACCTGCGTGCGCTAGTCCACCAAAAAGAAAAATAGCCTCTGGACTTGTGTAGGCTACTGCATTTGCCAAGGCTAAGCCGAGCGTTTCTCCAGTAAGAGCAAAAGCAGTAAGCGCTTCTTTTTCCTGCTCTTTAGCCTTTTGAAAAACGTATTTGGAATCGATTAAAGTGTCACTAGTTTTCTTTAATTCTTGATACGTCAGTACTAAACCAGTGGCAGAGCAATAAGTCTCCAAGCAACCCTTGCGTCCGCATCCGCAAGATCTCCCATCTTTCTCCACAATAACATGTCCTAATTCCCCCGCAAACCCGTCATGGCCGTAGACCAACTCACCGTTGATGACAAGGCCACTACCCAAGCCTGTACCCAGTGTCACAAAAATAAAATCTTTGTAAGGCTTGGCGGCTCCATAAAGCATTTCACCAAGAGCAGCTGCGTTGGCATCGTTGGTGATGAGACATTTTGCATCCAATGCTTTTGTGAATTTCTCTGCAACAGGTACGATGCCTTTCCAGACAAGGTTAGGGGCGTACTCAATATTGCCAGTATAGAAATTCCCATTGGGTGCACCAATGCCACAGCCAATAAGTTGCGCGTGTTCAATTGAAGCAAGCGCTTTAGAAACTTCTTGTGACGCATGCGCCACAAGAAGTTCAAAATCATCAAATTGTTTGGTGAGGAAAGAACTCTTCCACAGAATTTTTCCTTGCCTGTTCACAAGGCCCAACACCACATTGGTGCCGCCTATATCAATGCCCGCTACCAGTAGTTGCTGCTGCATCGTAGTCAATACCTTGAGACTTTAGAATAGCGCTTACTTTCCAAGCGTAGTAGGCTAAGTAAGCAAAACAGGCAACGCCTACTAAATAACTCCATTGTATACCGAGGATATCATCACTCGCCACAACGCCCTGCAAGAGACTAATTACACCGCCACCCATAATCATCATAATGAGGAAGCTGGAACCTTCGTTGGTATGCTTACCCAAACCTGCTACAGCTAAGGTAAAGATACAAGGCCATAGGGTGCTACAGAATAATCCTACACTGATGAAGGCATAAACGCTTAACATCCCATCGCTGATCATTCCTACAAAAAGTGCAGCAATTCCCATGAGCGAGAAGATGAGTAACTGACGCGCAGGATTTCCTTTGCTCAGGTAATCACCCACAATCATCACTAAAATAACAAAAGCATAAACATAGAAAGGCGTGATGTCGTGATTAGCTATTTTAATCACAGCTAGGAAGAATCCAAAAGCTAAATACGGCATAACGAAACGAAGTGCTTTCTTGGCGCCATCACCAATATTAAAAGCACCCACCGAACCCGTCCATCGACCAATCATTAAACTGGCCCAGTATAGGGAGACAAAGGGAGCGATACGGTCTGTAGGAGTTTGTAAATGCTGTTGCATGAACTCAGGCAAGTTGCTGGCAGTGGCCACCTCAACACCTACATAAAGGAAAATGGCCACCATTCCCATCCAAAGCTGCGGGTATTTTAAGGCATTTGATTTCTCGGCCACTACCGGTATGTCACCGGTAATTTCATCGTCTGTAACTGAGTGAATTTTATTGGGGATGGAGGAGAACTTGAAAATCACTGCCACAATAATGAAGGCAGCACCTAAAAAGAGATAAGGTGTCTTTACACTTTCGATACTGGCAACGGAAGCAACACCACTGGTGGAGAGACTTCCAAAAATGGCAAAACTTACAATGAGCGGACCAATGGTCGTACCCATATTGTTAATGCCCCCTGCCATGCTGAGACGCTGGGATCCTTTCTTTGGATCGCCCATAACGATCGCCAGGGGATTGGCAGCCGTTTGTTGTAGGGAAAATCCGAGTCCTACTACAAAGAGGCCTGTGATCATTAAATTAAAGGAAGCGGATTGCGCAGCAGGATAAAATAAGAGTGTTCCCAAGGCCGAGATGACCAATCCAAGTGCGATACCATTTCTATAGCCAATGCGGTTCAGGATATCGCCACCCGAAAACTTAGAGGCAAAGAAATAGATAATGGAACCCACCGTATAGGCCACATAGAAAGCAAAGGAAATCATCTGCGATTGCCACTGCTCCAGGTTGAGCTTTTCTTTAAAGACAGGAATAAGGATGTCGTTGCTGGCCGCTACAAAGCCCCAAAAAAAGAAAACGGAGATCAGCGTGAGTAAGGCAACGTTACTTGACTTAGGTGAGGACATAATTTCAAGAGGTTTA
The DNA here is from genome assembly GCA_001464155.1 of Cytophagales bacterium Ga0077538. Lineage (GTDB taxonomy): Bacteria > Bacteroidota > Bacteroidia > Cytophagales > Cyclobacteriaceae > Chryseotalea. The sequence goes on from LNEN01000146.1 coordinate 8,748, forward strand.
AGCTTGTAATATATCTAATTAACCCAAACAAGTAATAGGCTTTTTTATGGAAACCTCCGGGCGGACATTTTACTAGTTGTAGTCCCGAGTTCGACTACTGTCTGTGCAATTCGAATATTTACCGCTCACCAAATTTCTGCACCAGTACGCCCAACTATGTTTATCTTCCAAGTATAAACCTATACCCTATGAGCAAGAAAATATCCATCCTGCTGTTTTTGTTGATTCTGAGTGTGTCCTCCATTGCTCAGAAATCAAAGTCAGCGGCAATCACAACAAATCAAACCAGTGAAGTTTCCTATAAAGGACTTAAGTGGAGAAATATTGGCCCATTTCGGGGAGGCCGATCGAATGCCGTTTCAGGGGTAATCAATAATGATCAAGTCTACTTTACAGGGTACACAGGGGGTGGTATTTGGAAGACAGAAGATGCCGGAATTACCTGGCGAAATGTTTCGGATGGCTTTTTGAAGACGGGCTCCGTAGGGGATATAGCGGTGAGCGAGTCTGATCCAAATGTGATTTATGCAGGCATGGGAGAACATGCTGTGCGAGGGGTGATGACTTCCTACGGGGATGGAGTTTATAAATCGGTTGACGGAGCTAAGACCTGGAAGAATATTGGCCTGGAAAAGACAAGACATATTTCGGATGTAATCATTCATCCATCCAATGCGGACATTGTGTATGTGGCCGCGCAAGGCCCCTTGCATGGGGCCAGTGAAGATCGCGGAATCTATAAATCCATAGACGGAGGTAACACCTGGAAAAAAGTGTTGTATGCCGATGTGAATTCGGGAGCATCTTCCTTGAGTATGGATATGACCAACCCACGTATTCTCTATGCAGCCACCTGGCAGCACCGCAGGTATCCCTGGAAAGTAGAAAGTGGTTGGGAGGGATGTGCGATTTGGAAATCGATAGATGGTGGAGAGACGTGGAATAAAATAAACGAAGGACTACCCAAAGTGATGGGTAAAATTGGTGTGTCGGTATCGCGCGCCAACCCCAACCGTGTGTTTGCCATTGTAGAGGCAGAGAAAGGTAAGGATGGCTTATACCGGTCTGATGACGGTGGAAAGAAATGGACCTTGTTGTCGAGCGATCAGAACATCACTTCTCGCTCTTGGTATTACATGGAAGTATTTGCAGATCCTAAAAATGCAGACGTAGTGTATGTATTGAATGCACCGATGATGAAATCCATTGACGGAGGAAGAACTTTTCAGAACATACAAGTGGGACATGGTGACACACATGATTTATGGATCAATCCCATCAGCACACAAAATATGATCTTGGGCGATGATGGGGGAGGAGAGATCAGTTTTAATGGAGGAAAAAGTTGGTCGCCACAAAACAATCAGCCTACGGCACAATTTTATCGTGTTAGTGTTGATAACCGTTTTCCTTTTTATGTATACGGTGGTCAGCAAGACAATTCTTCCGTCATGATCAAAAGCCGTAACAATAGTTTTGGCTTAACAGAAAAAGATTGGTCAGAAGGCCCCGGTTGCGAATCAGCCTTTGTAGCCTTTGATCCTAACAATCCTGTCTTATTATATGGAGGATGTTATCAAGGTATTATTGATGTACTCGATACACGCACGCAAGAACGAAAGGATATCATGAAGTATCCTGCTACAAACCTTGCTTACAAGGCTAAGGATATGAAGTATCGGTTCAATTGGAATGCGCCTATTCTGGCTTCTCCTCACGATCCAACTACGGTATATCATGCTGCAAACGTTTTGTTTAAGACAACCAATGGCGGATTGCATTGGGAACCCATCAGTGGTGACTTAACCAGAAACGATACTACCAAACAACAACAAGGCGGTGGTCCGCTTACCAACGAAGGGGCTGGTGGTGAGAATTACAATACCATTTCGTATGTGATTGAATCCATCCATGAGAAGGGTGTGCTTTATGTGGGTAGCGACTGTGGCTTTGTGAACATCACCCGCGATGGTGGTAAAACCTGGCAAAACATTACGCCTACCGGCTTGTCAGAAAGTTTGATTCAATCTATTGAAGTATCACAACACGAGAAGGGCACTGCCTACGTGTCGGCCACGCGTTATAAGTTTAATGATTTTGCGAGCTATACCTATAAGACAAGTGATTATGGAAAAACCTGGACACGCATCAGTACAGGCGTGGAGGCTGACGATTTCATTAAAGTAATTCGGGAAGACAAAAAAGTAAAAGATCTTCTGTATGCCGGTGCAGAAAGAGGTTTTTATATATCGTACAACGGAGGCACGAGTTGGTCTAAACTGCAACTTAACCTACCAGTGGTACCGGTTACAGATTTAGCTATTCAAGGAAATGATTTAGTAGCCTCTACTGCGGGTCGTTCCTTTTGGATTTTGGATGATGTGAGTGCCCTTCAGCAGTCTCGTGGTACCATGGGAACCGCTGCAGTAAAAATATTTCGGCCCAAAGTCACGGTTCGTTATCCTTCCGTCACCATTCCTGATTGGATGGGAGCAATTCCAGGTTTAGGCATGAATCCGATGGATGGTGTGGTATTGGATTATTACCTCAAAGAAAAAGCAGATACTAATCTTATAACACTGGAGATTTTTAATGCATCTGGTAAGCTCTTGAGAAAGTATAGCAATAAGAAGGATGAGAAGTTTAAACCTTTTGCGGGTGGACCGCCACCGCCACAAGTCATTCCTGCAGAAGCCGGAGTAAATCGCTTTGCCTGGGATTTCAGAACCGAAGTATTACCGGAGATACCCAATGCTTTTGTGTATGGCGATTATCGCGGCCATCGCATTGCTCCAGGTAAATACAAGGCACGTATTAGTTTTAACGGAGAGCAGTCAGAAACTGATGTTTAGATTGTTCAAGATCCCAACCTAACAGCCGCTTCTGCTGATTGGACTGCGCAACAACAATTTATGGAAGAGATTGAAGCTCGGATTGCAGAGATTCATGCTTCGGTTAATTCTACACGAAAAGTGAAGAAACAACTGGAAGCACATCAGGAACTATTCGCTTCAAAGGCTGAGTGGAAAGAAGTGGCAACGGCTGGCAAAGCCTTGATTAAGAAGTTGGAATCGTGGGAAGAAAATCTGGTGCAAACCAAGCAGAAGAATTTTCAAGATGTAATCAATTTCCCAAGCAAGCTCAATACTGAATATTTTAATGTGCGGTCGGTGTTGGATGTACACGATCCGCGTGTAACGCAAGGGGCAAAGGATCGCTTTGCAGATCTGGAAAAGCAATGGACTGTATATAAACAAGAGATACAGTCGTTGGAAGACAAGGAGATGAAAGCGTATAATGACTTATTTAAACAACAAAACATTCCAGCACTGATTGTAGAGAAGAAGTAAGTCTACACAGGTGTAACTTCAAGGAATCAGGAGTAGGTGTGCTACTTGCCTAGGTAGGTTTTACCTTGGTAAGTAGCACACCTCTTTTATTTTGTGGTATGTGATCTTTTGGCTGTGGTTAGAAGTTTTTAACCACCAATAAATAAATGGGCATTCCTAGGGTAATGTTAAAAGGAAAGGTAATGGCCAAAGCCATCGGAAAGTAGATCCCAGGATTTGCTTTTGGTGCTGCTATCTTCATGGCGGCAGGCACAGCAATGTAAGAAGCACTGGCAGCAAGCACGGCAAACATAAATCTGTTGGCAATGTTGTCTGAAACAGAAGCGCTGAGTATAGCCACCGCAATGCCATTGATTAAAGGAATTACCAACGCAAAGACAGTAAGCAGTCCTCCGCTTTTTACAAAGTCATTCAGTTTTCGACCACTGACAATACCCATCTCCAAAAGAAAAATTGCTAAGAAACCTTTGAACAGGTCGGTGGTGAATGGCTTTATCCCTTGTGCTTGTTGATCATTGGCGAGTAAGCCAATCACAAGGCTTCCAAGAATAAGGAGGACGCTTCCATTGGTAAGAGAATGTTGGATAGTGGTCCGCAAGCGCGGTGTTTCCGTTGACGGCTGCCCAAACAAGCGTATCAGAATAACTCCGATGATGATAGATGGTGCTTCCATCAGGGCCATCGTGGCGACCATATACCCGTTCGCATGAAGTTGCTGACTTTCAAGAAAGGAAAGAGCCGTTACAAAAGTTACTGCACTTACCGAGCCATAGCTGGCTGCGATGGCTCCTGCATTATCAGCTCCTAATTTTCTTTTCAGCAAAAAGAAAACATAAAAGGGAATGGCAGCGGCTATAGTTATTCCAAAAAGGATGGCCTTTACGATGTCAAAACTAAACTCGCTATGTGCTAATTCCTGACCACCTTTAAACCCAATGGATAATAATAAATAAAGTGAAATGAACTTGGAGGAAGTTTCCGGAATGCATAAATCACTCTTCAGTCGGACAGCGAGAATTCCTAACACAAAGAAAAGTAGCGCGGGATTCGTGAGATTGTCCAGCAACAGGGAATAATCCATGAATGATCAGGGTTAGTACGTAAAGGAGCTGGTTAATGAATTACTTCACTTGAAGTAAGATGGGACATTCGATGTGAATCATTTGATGGTTGCTTTCTGCCTCCATCAGTATTT
>LNEN01000147.1 GCA_001464155.1 Cytophagales bacterium Ga0077538
CGAGTGGCTTGTATTTTTTTTCCGCATACTCGCGTATTTTTTTGAGCACTTCGGATTGTGTTCCGTTCTCTATAATTTCAACTTTAAACCCAAAAGTGGTCTTCAATTCATTGGCGATGGTGCGTGAATCAAAAACGGGGTTTACCAGATCTCCCCAATGGTCGTACTCATCAGTCGCAAAAATTAAAGCATAATCAGTACGATCTAATTTAGTGGCGTCTGCCAGCGTTGCATTGCCAACAGTAACTTTGCGGTAACTCACCGTCTTCTGCCCATCCACATTTTCAGCAATTATTTCCAAGAGGTTTTCACCTTCCATTAAAGTGATACTCTTCTCCACCACTGCATGGCGATTCTCTGCTTCGGTTGGCGTAATAGAGGAGCTGCCGCGAGAGGCCGCCTGCTCACTTTCCTTCACATTAATGATGATGTTTTTGATCGGTTTATCCGAATCAATTTCAACTCGAATTTTGAACTTGTTTTCCTGGGCATAATTGGTCTCCTGCACAGGTGTAATCCAGTTGATCACCGGAATGGTTGTATACACGAGTTTTTTTGGATCGCTGAAATCCACTTCAAACTCGTTAGTTCGTGTACTCACGTTTTGAGCCTCTGCACCCGCAAAACCCAAAATCGCCAACACCAGAAAAAAGATTCTTCTTTTCATACGTTATTTTTTAACTACTACTTTTCCTTGCAAGACAGCATTGCCCTGCAGATTTTTTACGATCACTTTATAAAACACCAGGCCTCCACTACTCATGGATGCTCCTGGAGAAAGAACTACTTCGTGGAATCCTGCATCATACACACCTTCCACAGCATTGCCGATAGAAGCACCCCAGGCATTCACCATTTCTACGCGCACCTGTTGTTGAGGACCACCCTCTTTAGGAAGTGCCAAGGGTATGGTCAGCAATCCATCGGTTGGATTAGGATACGCCTCGCCTGCTAACGCTTTAAATGGCATCAGCTCCTCTTCTACATTTTTTCCATAGTAGATTTTGAATGTGGCAGACATTTCCTGAGCTGGAATAACATACGCATTTGTTTTACGCATGTTTACCGGCAACAACATCTTATCGTTCACTAAAAACAAATCACCTTGCAATCCTTCAACCAAATCTTGCGGCCATGAGAGAATGGCGCTGCCCTCTTGGTTAGTGTTCACCACAAAACTCCAACTGTACTCTTCTGTGGTTGGGACAACATCTTTTGCAAAGTATTTGGCAAAATGTTCTGGATGTTGAAAATTCACCTCTACAAAGTCACCAAAGCGTGGTGGATTGATATCATCATAATCATCAAAGCTCACCGCGGCTTCCGCGGCCATACCAATCCCTGCAAACTTGTTCACGCTTTCACCTTGTGTAATGAGTAGCGGAATCTCCCATATTGTTGACTCCACAGTTCTGGCTGATGAACTTGTTTGCCCTAAGAAAGGAATAGAAACATTATTGATAGCAGCATCAACAAATACAAAGCCCCCCTCAAATGGCGCCAAGCTGTTTTGATTAGAGTAGGTTCCATTTGAAAATTTCTTGAGCGTTGCAGCAGTACCTGTCAATCCATTGTAGGCCGCTACATCGGCCCACGAAATAGGCATCAAATAAGGGTTGCCTATCTGGTTCCAGCCTTGCTTCAGGGTAAGGGTAAAGAGATTGCTTCGATCGTTGGCCGGGGCCACAAGGTTCTCTCCTACTTTAATATCTATCGGGTCTTTGATGTTAATGAAGTAACCTTCTCCGCGTGTGATGGTGGAGAAGTTCGCGGGGTACTCATCCCAGTTGGTTTCATCCTTATACTTAATAATGCGATAGTCTTCCTTGTTTGTAAGACCAGATAGTTCATCGAAGATGGTGGTGACGCTATTATTATTACCCAAATCGAATGGTATGGAGAATACTTTCCAACTATTCTTTAAGCCTCCAAAGCCAAGTGCCTCTGCCGGTATTTTGGTGGCATCCGCAGCATAGTTCAGTCTTGTTTTATGGGTAGCGGTTCCAGCCGGACTTCTTGCTTCATTATTGTTGGCATCTCTTGCTGTGAAGTAATATTCTATACCAATACCATCTAACATGGCTTCTGTTACCGAGGCATTGTATAAGTCTGCCGTAACGGCATCTTCCAAAATTGTAGCCGTGGTGAAGCTTGCCTCGGATATTTTACGATGGTGCACACGTACCTGCGTTACATTTCCCAGGTCTGTTACAGTAGCTCCAAAGGTGGCGGTGCCAAAACCCTTTGTTAAGGATGCAGGTGGAGAAAAGACAATATTCGGTGCCGTTTTATCTTCTGTTGTAAACTGCCAAGCTGTTCCGACAATCCCGGCAAAATCATTTCCGTTCGCATCGATAAAAGCACCAGCATCAATCGTTACACTCAGCTGCTTATCGCCAGGAAAAGGTGTGGCATGGGTTAGTGTATATTTCGTTCCGCTGATTGTTCCATTGGTAGCCACAGCAACATCTGCTAAAATTGTTGCCCCATCCAAGATTCTTACATTCTTGCCCACTACTGCGGTTACTGCCTTGTCAAATGTTACTTCGAGGTTTGCCGTTACGGGTACAGCCGTTGCACCATTAACAGGCGAACGCAAAGTTACCAGTGGCCCAGCAGTTGTCGTAAACTGCCAGGTAACGGCAGCAAGGCCGGCATAATCATTTTGATTAGCATCTGTGAAGGCTCCAGCATCGATCGTTACAAAGTATGATTTCTGCAAGTCAAGTTTAGCCGGAAGGGTAAACGTAAAGGTATTGCCTGATGGTGTCGCTGCATCCACGGCAAGTGTAGCAAGTGCTGTAGCCGGATCCGCTGTGGCAAATAGTTTTAAATTTTTTGCAGCAACCGGAGTAACCACCTGGCCAAACGTGATGGCCAGTGTGCTGTTGGTGTTTACGTTGGTGGCACTAAACGCTGGTGCATACGCGGTAATGAGCGGACCATTGGTTGTTGTAAAGCTCCAAGCCTCCTTAGCAAGAGCCAGCGAAGCATTTCCATATATATCGGTAAAGGCTCCTGCATCTACAGAAACTCTGTAGACAGTGTTCAGGGATAATTTTTGTGGCAGTGTAAACGTGTAGGCATTACCAGATTTTGCGGCAGCGCTTACATCCAGTGTAAACAACGCGGTGGTTTCCTCTGCGCGGAAAACACTCACCAGTTTTGTTGCCACTGCAGAGGAGGTTTCGTTAGTAGTAATAACCAAGTTGGTAGTAGTGCTGATAGCGCTCGCTCCGTTTGCAGGAGAAAGTGTTAAGGCTGGAGGAGTGTTGTCTTCGATTATCTGAACAAGTGCATTTACAGATAGGTTTGAAAGTGTTTGGATTATGCCTGAAGGCCACTTGAACTGAACTGAGGTAATTGTAGTGGCTGTACCTAAACCAAAATGAACAACTCCACTGTTTTGACCAGCAAAGCCGGTTGCTGATTGAACTTCTCGTATCTGTGTTTTGCCGCCCGCTACTAATGTAATGCGAGTACCAATAGCTGATCTATTTGAAACTGATCCTCTTAAGGAGAACTCTACCCAATTGCCAGTGGTATTGTTATTTTTAAACAAGAAATTACTCTGTGTTGCTGGAGTTCCTGCCACACTATTTTCATCCAATGTTACAAGGTCCAACATTGAAAGTGAAGCATCAAGAAATCCATTCTTGTCATAGTCCACTAACGACATTCCATAGTTATAGATTTTAATGTCATTAATCTTTTCGTTAACGCGTTTAGTAAAACTTGTTCCGCTGTTATTAAGATAGATTGCATTCTCTCCACCGAGGTTAGTGGTTATTAAGTCCAGGAAACCATCATTGTTAATGTCTCCCCATGCACATCCATAGGTATCATAGGTCTTCGATTCAGTTATGGAGGCAGGAAAAGATTGTTTGGTAAAAGTGCCATTGCCATTATTTCGATAGAGAAGATTATTGGCTTCTGCTGTTATGAATAAATCCAAGAATCCGTCATTATTATAGTCTCCCCAGGAAGCTGAGGTTGATCTTGGATTAAGATCAGTGTCAAAAGGTGCCCCAGTTACAAGAGCAAATGAACCCGTCCCGTCATTTCTGAAAAGTTTGTTGGCCCCGCCACTCGCTGAGTTAGTCATAAAAAGATCTTGATCTCCGTCATTATCATAATCAGCCCAAACCGTTGTATTTCCTCTAAGTACTGAATTACTCAATGCATCTGTTGTTTGCTTTGTAAAGGTTCCTACTGGATTCTGAACAAATACTTTAGTGCTTCGGGTGTCTCTATTGGGAACAACAACCAAATCAAGTAATCCATCATTGTTAATATCTGCCCAAGCGGCTCCTAAGTCAAGGTCTTCAATATCTAGACCTCCTCCTTCTAATACAGGAGAGGAAAGCACCTTTGTGAAGGTGAAGTTTCCGTTGCCAGAATATAAGTAATTAGCTCCTCCAACAACTGTTAAAAATAAATCCAGGTTACCATCATTATTATAGTCCGCAGCAGTGCCAATAAGATAACGGGCAGGTTCAATACCGCTTGTGCTCACTTGTGTAAAATCACCAGTTCCATTATTTCTAAACAAAAGCGGAACACTCGATTGGTCAGTAAAAAAAGTCAACAAGGGTACAACCGCATCTTCATTCCCGTCATTATCAAAATCTCCCCAAATGAAACCGCTGGTTGAGAAACTTAGCGTGTTACTTATAAGAGTATTACTTAAAATAAAATTAGGTGGGGTTAGAGTTACACTAGCAATATTTGAGTTAGGAGACGAACCGGTGACATTCGTGGCTCTTACTCTATAGTAATACGTAGTGTTATTAAGCAATCCAACATTATCAACTACCGATGTGCTTGGGTAGGTGACATTTATTGTTCTGTCTATCGTTGAGAATGTATTGGAAGTAGATCTTTCCACCACATAGGCCGTTTCAAAGGCACTGCCCATCCATCGAATTTCAATACTTGTATTGCCATAGATATATGCGGTTGCCAGAGAAGGTGCAGCAGGAGCAGGATCACTGCCTTGTTGTGTTAATGTCACCGTTCCAACTACTTCTGGTGTTATTCCGTCTGTAGTTATCCATTTTAAAACGAGTGTTGTTCCATTCCATGTTCCGTTTTGACCAGGCTCCACAGGATAGTCGGGAGAGATATAGGTAGAACCGCAGGTTTCAATAAATTTTCCGGCTGCGTTTGCGTTGCCTGTAATGCCAGCCCCTTGTATCAATTCTGATATAGAGTAAATTCCATTTCCAAGAGCCTTGATAGAGACGTTAGTTATAGGGCTTGCATTGATTGTTCCTCCCCAGCTTTTATTGTCAGGGATACTTGACGCACAAGCAACTAAGGTTGTTGCTGACGTTGATGCAATAGCTGAATTACCAGCTGTGTTTTTAGCATATACCCTAAACTGATAAGTTGTACCAGGCTGCAGCCCACCTATCTCAACATATATTTTTGCGCCAGACGAAGATCTGTCATAGGTTGACTCTACAAGTACCCAATTAGTACCGTCAAACTTCTCTACCTCAAAACTATCTTCATTCGTTGCGTTATCAACAAATTTCAAATTGACACGATCCTTTGTTGTTGCAACACCTGTAAAAGCACTTGGTGCCAATGGAGTGACCACTGTCCCTGATGTTTTGTGTATGCTCGAACCATTAATTCCAGCAAAAGCTATCCCGCTACTATTTAACTCAACTCCATACATTGAAAACTTATTCGAACTAATGCCAAGGGGAAAAGCCACAAAATTGTCTCCTTCATCGCGTGTCAAATGAACTGAAAATACTCCACCGCCAGACGAACTAATGAAAATGTAATTGTTTAATGAGTTTACATCCATTCTGAAAGAGCTATTAGGTGCAGATTTTGTTATCCAGTTAACGCCCGCATCACTTGTGCTGCATACTACTTGACCTGAGTTGGAGTTACCCAAAACATAAATTTTATTGTTCAAAAATTTAATATCATCAACATCATTTGTGGCACCAATTGTAGACAGTAGAATCTTTGTTGCTGTGGCAGTGTTGGGTGGGCTACCCGCACCGGGGGTAATTTTCCAAAATTCTCGTGTTGAGTTTGAATAATTATAGAGATAGGTATAAATGATCCCATTCTGATCAATAGCGACTTTCTCAAAATACCGACTAGCCGGAAAATCCGTTCCGGAAATAGTGAGTGCTGCAGACCATGTGGTTCCTTGGTTATAGGTGTAATACAAATTACTCGAGTTATAAGACAGAATCTTTGTGCCGTCTGCAGAAGTAAAATCATTAGCTGGTGGTGCTGGTAGTACCACCCAATTCACACCATTATCAGTAGACCGGAAAGAGCTGCCTCCAGATTCACTCATGAGTAGTAATGTTTTAGGTGTCCCTGTAGTGGCTTTAATTACTTCATAGTCGCCAGAGGCCTGTGTTATTCTTGTCCAGGACAATCCATCGTTGGATGTTCGATAAGCACCCTGGCCAGCAACTAATACATTACCATTGTCAGCCACGGTCATACTGTTCATGTTAATAGATTCGATACCGGTATTTGCTTCGTTCCATCCAGCACCAGCATTCACAGATTTCCATACACCAAATTTTTCAGAGCTTGCATAAAGTGTATTTATATCCCTTGCAGCTACATGGTACACATCAGATCCACTTGCATCCAAAAATGCACTGTTCGTCTTGGTCCAGGTGCCAGCGGCAGTTGCGTTGTTATAATAAATTTTGTTGAACGAGTTATCGATTAGAAAAAGACGCGAGTTATCAGGGCTTACTTCAAGTTCGGCATTATCACCGTAGTAACTAGTCGCATTTTCTAATCCTGTCTCAGATACTGCTACCCATGTTGTAAAAGGGGACACTTGAGAATAAACAGCGCCATCTGTGTTTCTGGTGGTTAGGAATATCTGACTGCCATCAGACTTTGCTGCCAAATTCCCAATAGCATTGATGAATGCAGCTGGTACGCTAGGTGATGTACTGGTTGTAAGTTGTGTAAAAGCAGCTCCATCATTAGTTGACAGCCATAAATTACCACCCGCTTCTACATATACATTGCCGGTAGAGGTTACAACAAATTGAGAGGCGCCATATCCAGAAAAATTCGATCCTTTCTGCCAAGTGGATCCGTTATTAGTTGAACGGAAAACTTTGTATTCTGTATCTGTATAATCATATCCAAAAACTATCAAGGTGCCGGTAGTTGAGATTTTTGTTACTTCCCTACCTCCGTCAAAACCAGTTGTCTCACTTCCTTGCGTGGTGTTGAGTTTAGTCCAGGTCGTTCCATCATCTGTGGTGCTGTATAAATTATCTCTCGTTAAGGCAAGCAGTGTGCCGTCTGTCAACATCTTAATATCAGAAAACCCATAGGTCTCTGCTGAAAGAGGAGCCGGTGCATGTGCAACCCAATTATTCCCTTGGTCAGTCGATTTAAATAAGAAACCAGCTCCATAGTTATTATTGTAAGTCAATGCATACAAGGCTCCTGATATAGGGTGAATGGCTACTTCTCTAATATTACCACCATATGGGCCCATTTGCTTAACCCACGTAACCTGTGCTTGAGCGGTGTGTGCCATCACCACAGAAACTGTAATGGCTAGTATTGATAAAATTCTTTTCATAATCTATAGAGATAAAAAAATCATCTGCTTACTTAAGACAATCAAAAATTAATTCCCTGGCTTATCTGGTAATGGTATTTCTGTCCCGGTTGTAGTACCGCCTCCTTCATCTCCTCCTCCTAAACTACCAGCCAATACAACCACCCCACCTACTACCGCTGCTGCTGGCACAGCCAGGAGCAGTATGGGAACTTTGCGTGTTACGGTAAAGGGTTTGGAAACAGAAACATCCTGACTGTTGCGGGTGTCTGTAATGCGTATGGTATACCCCTTTCCTTTATCAGCCGTTTTGGGAATAAAAATGGAATGGCTTCCATTATTCGGTTGATTCAGATCTGCTGAAATTTTTTGTGCACCGTTCAACACTTCGATGTTAACAGGGTTGCTATTGCCTGGCTTCCAGGTAATGGTGTGGCTCTTGCCTCTCTTTAGCTTAGTAGTTTCGTTAACATTGGTAAACTTGGCTACGGAGACAAATTGCTTACCACGTATTTCTAACGAAATACGCCCTTTATAGGGACCCAACTCTTCTTGGATACTCCACTCAATTTTCCGGTCTGTGCCTGGTTTCACTTCATTGCCTACATCGCCCTTTACTTTGGTCAAAGCTGTACTAAAGTTGCTCTGGGAACTGTACAAAGCAATCTGGTATTCGTTGTTGGGATTGCTGTCCTCCAAATCGTAGTGAACGATGATTTTACTGCCC
>LNEN01000148.1 GCA_001464155.1 Cytophagales bacterium Ga0077538
TAGCGTTAGACAGCGGGTACGTTTATATAAATGCACACAATAGACATGATACAACCCTGTCTGAATCATTTATACGCTTTTTGCGAATCAATACCGTGGCTGTTCGCTCGGTACACTTTCGCGTGCAGGAGGATTCTATTACTACTTTTTCCGGATTTTTTCAGGGAGATTTAGGTCGACTCATTTTGGAGAAGGATTCCATCCATGCTCCTCGGTATTCTATAAAATCAATTGAGGCCGCCATCGATACTTTTCGATACACCCCGGCAGGAGCAGAGTACACGACTACTATACAACATATTTCTATCAACACTCAAAGCAACCAAATCACTTTAGATTCTCTACTCTTCATTCCCTTGTACGGGAAGTATGAATTTGCTAATCGACTGGGAGAACAGCGGGCACGGCTCAACGTTAGTATTCCAAGAGTAACGGTAAATGGATGGGAGTGGGAGAAGCTCTTACAAAAAACAATTGCTGCAAGATCGATACATCTTAATCAATTCGATCTTTATTCTTTCAAAGATAAGCGTCTACCTTTTAAAAGGACTGCTGTAGTTCCTTTACCAATGGAGATTTTCTCAAAGCTTGAGTGGTCTATCAAGGTAGACTCAACTGTCATTAACAATTCTACTGTTAGCATCGAAACGTTTCCTGAAACAGGAATAGCCAGTGGTATCCTTATGTTTTATAAGTTGAATGCTATCCTTGTCGGACTAAACAACCGGTGGAAAGCAGGGGAGGAGAGCTATGCCATCCTTCAAGCAAATGCCTTCCTCATGAATGAGGGTATTATCAAGGCTCAATTTTACTTTCCTCTGGATGGGTCGAAAGTGTATACTGCCCGTGGTTCTATCTCCAAACTTGAACTTACCCATTTGAACGATGTATTAACAAACATGGCCAACCTGAAAATTACCTCTGGTTATTTAGAAGATCTATCCTTCAATTTTAAGTATACCGACTATGAGTCAAAAGGCAGGCTAGACATGGCTTATAAAGACCTGCGCATTTTGAGTTTGGATAAAAACAAGGCGACCACCAACGAATTAAAAACGTTACTTATACGGGTATTTATGTCACGCGATAAGGAAAAATCTGTTCCCTTGTCAAAAGCAGTGGGTGTTATAGATATGCAAAGAGATAGACAAAAATTTATTTTTAATGTCTGGTGGAAATCAATTTTAGATGGTATTCAATCCAGTATACTGGGAAATCGCGGGAATGCTCAACGAGAGAAGAACAATTAAACCTGGTTTTCATTTTTAAAACGATACCGAGCTCACACCACGCAGAGTGTTGTCCTTCATGATAACTTTTGTGGAAAGCTTTTATTTAGTGAAAGGGTTTTAATTAAAAACACGGAGTCTGCACAATCGCTAACAATACCGTTAGAAAGGGTGCCACACTCCGTGTGGTTGTTAGTAGCGTAATATGAAGGGCTTAGTATTCTGATCCTGTATTGTGTCCCATAAAGCCACCCCAATAAGTGTAGGTATCTTCCCAATGATTGGAGTTCGTATCAGGCCAATGCTCCTTGTCAAAGCCAGGAGCCTTCTCCATCACTTCGCGTTGCTGATCGAAAATGAATGCGTGACGCTTGGTGTCAAGTGTTAATGCTTTGAACGGAACAGCAAAGTATTTTTCACCGATGCCTAAGAAGCCACCAAACTCAATCACAACATACTCAATCTTTCCTGTATGAACATTGAGCATAAGCTCTTTTACATCGCCTAGTTTTTCATCGCCACTATTGTAGACTTTGTTACCAGTAAGCGTACTGGCTGTTAGTAATTTCACAGGTGTGTTGGCCAATTTCTTTCCATCATTCACACCAGTAATATTTTCGTTCTCCATTTTTATTGTATCCATTGTATCATTATTAAAGTTGTCCTTTTTCTGCCGCACGTTTCATTTTCTTATTGGCATAAATGGCTACTTCCACGCGCCTGTTCTGTTCGTCTACTTCCGATATGGCCTGTGTTTCACCGTATCCCTGCGTGGAGATTCGTCCACCTTTCACTTCTTGTGTTATCAAATAGCTTTCTACGGAGGTGCTTCGTTTTTTAGACAGTGTCATGTTATAGTCTTCAGAACCTTTACTGTCGGTGTGACCTTCAATCAGTATGTTGGTATCATCATACTTGTTAAGTGTTCTGGCCAAATCAGTCAGATTGCTTTTTGTACCTGTAGTTAAGTTGTAGGAATCAAAATCGAACATGAGTCCGGAATTAAAGGTGATCTTGATTCCTTCGCCTACGCGTTCTACGGTCGCACCTTTTAGATCATTTCGCAATTCAGCGGCTTGCTTATCCATGTGTTCGCCAATGATAGCACCAGTAGCACCACCGACACCGGCACCAATAATGGCACCCACAGCAGTGTTGCCCGACTGATGACCAATGAGGCCACCAATCACTGCGCCTGCACCCGCGCCAATACCTGCACCTTTTGTTGAGTTTGAAGCTTTACAACTCAGAAGAAAGGTCAGAGAGAATAGGACAATACTTGTTTTATAAATCAATGTATTTTTCATAGCAATTAGTATAAGTTAGATTTTAGGTGGACGTCTTGTTAAAAATATTTCGTGTGTCCATTTTGAAATAAAGACTAGTAAGCCAGTGAGCGCTATTAGAATTCCCAAAGCACTTCGATGTCTCATGATGAGTGGCGAATGGTCAGACAGCGTATAACTCGAAGAATTGTCTTAAGCGGACATCCGTTTCTTTCCAAAAAGAAGCAATACAACACCCGCTACTGCTAAGACACCTCCGGTAACAGGCGACCAATAAATAGGCGTTTTCTCCTGACTGGTAATTTCTACCGCACCAAGGTCTACTACCTTCTTTCTGGTTACTATGTTAAAACCAGTAAATACTGTCATGATTATTCCGATGGCCAGTAATGCTATTCCTAGTGATTTCATTTATGAAGGGTTTAAATTCACATGCTCTGTTGCAAATCACCCGCCACCTTGTTTTAGCGCAACGGGATGGAATTGAAAACCTACCTGAGGAGAATATTCCCCATTGTGGCATTTGTTTACACATGAAACTATTTAATGGGTAAGTCAAAAGACCACGCTCAGGCTGGATTCTGTAAAACACTATTCAATTACGTTGAAATTTTCACTACAAATTCGACCCTCAGTTTCAAGTATGACCTGCAACAGTATCATTCGGATCAATCGAAATCAACTTTCCTGGTATGAAAGAAGAAAGGAGCAGCGAAGCAATCTCTTTGTCATTGAGTTTTTGAATTCGGCATCTGCGCGGATTATTTTGACACCATCATAAAGGAACCGCCTTTAAGGCTGGCATGATAATGTAGACGTATTTGTAAAAAATACCACTATGGTAAATACGGAGTCTGCAACACCCTTCTATCAAAAATTCAGCCTTATTCTGATCTCTATGGCGATCCTGGTGTTGGCTTTGATCTATGGTAAGGACTTAATTCTGCCATTGCTTTTCTCCATCTTGTTAGCCAACCTTCTTTTGCCCGTAACGAATTACTTCGAGCGAAAGAAAATGATCAAAACGATGGCCATACTCATTCCCCTTACGTTGGCTATTCTTACAGGGGCACTACTCGTTTATTTTTTATCGAGTCAAATCGTTCACTTCATGGAAGATGTGCCTGCACTACAGAAGCGCTTTGATGAGGTGAGTCATTCTGTACAGGTGTGGTTTCGGGAGGGTACCAGCATAACCATCAAGAAACAGAATCAGTACATTAAAGACACGGTTACGGACTTCAAGGATAATGCACCGAGCATCATGGGATCTACTGTAGCCTCCATCACACAATTGGTGTCATATGTTTTTTTGGTTCCACTATACACATTTCTTATTCTCTTTTACCGCAAAACGATTAAAGCCTTTCTGATAAGTGTTTTTAAAAATGGTTCAGAACAAAACGTACGCGATATTTTATCGGAGTCTACAACCATCGCTCAGAAGTACATGACAGGTTTGCTTATTGAAACGGCTCTGGTATTCACGCTTAACGTTATTGGTTTTCTGGTACTGGGTATTCAGTATGCCGTCTTTCTAGCGCTGCTGGCTGCATTGCTCAACCTCATACCCTATGTTGGTATGCTAGTGGCCAACATACTCTGCATGACCATAACACTCGTAAGTTCTGACGATAGTAGTTATGTTTTGGGAGTGGGACTGATACTAGCGGCTGTGCAATTTTTAGATAACAATTTTGGTATGCCGCTTATCGTTGGTAATAAAGTTCGCATCAATGCCTTGGTCACCATTATCGGTGTCTTAGTGGGAGGTACGCTTTGTGGCATACCCGGCATGTTTCTCGCCATTCCAGGTTTAGCTGTACTGAAGGTAATTTTTGATAAAGTGCCTGACTTGCGACCTTGGGGATTACTATTGGGTGATACACCGAGTAAACCCATTTTGCCACTGCTTCAAAAAACAGATACAGCATAGCTTTTGTACACTAAACACATTCTAGAGTAGACTTATTATGAAAGAGACAACACACACAACAGATAAATGGGTTACAAGCGCTACGGAGCTTGCTGATGCTTATAAGGATTTATTGACCATTAGAATGGTAGAGTACTCCTCCCGAGGCATAGCCGCAAGCATTATCGGCATCTTCTCTCTGTTAGTGGGTTTATTCATACTCCTCTTTGTGGGTTTTGGATGTGCCTGGTGGTTGGGCGAGTCTCTTCAGAATATGAAACTGGGTTTCTTTGTAGTGTCAGGCGTTTACACCGTACTTTTTGCAAGCCTGCTTCTTACTTCGAAAAAAGTTTTGCTGCCCCGTATCCGGAATATGATAATTAAAAAAATATATGAACAAGATTAATACCTACGAAGACTTAGTGTTGGAACGTCAAAAGGCGGAAGCAAGAATTGCTACTCAGAAACTGATCATTCTTGAGAACATTGAAGAAGTGAAAGAGCAACTTAAGCCCTTCCTCTATTTATTGCCTGTGTTGAACATTTTTAAAAGGGAAGAGAAGGGAAGCTCGTTATTAAAGGGGGTGGCTTCTGTAGGGATTGATTTACTTGTAGGGCAGAATCTTATGGCGAAGTCTAATTGGTTTGCTCGCTTAGTAGTGCCCATGCTCTTGAAGGCTTTTTCGTCTAAGGCTATTTCAGTTATCCGTTAACCGTTTTTAGTTAACAGTTATCCGATAACGAATAACTGTTAACCTATAACTGATTAGATAATGACAAGCTTAAAGACAGGGGAGTTGTGAAAGATCAATTCCCATTTGTGAGTGTCCATGTTTTGACACAGCACCTCTTTCTCCTCTTGGTGAAGTTCATGAAACCTATACTGTGTTTTGCTATTCATCCTGCGGAAAATATCTCCCGGCTGCAGAAAGCTGGCCAGTTGCTCAACAGAATTTACAATGCGGTGATTAATGATCTCAGTGCGAGGTTTCATATCGCAATTAGTTAAACGTATACCGAATGGCCAGACCACCCCAGGCACCGATAAATCCACGGTTATCACCAAACTCAAACGAGGGCTGCCAATCGAGTGACAGATTAATAGGAACACCATTGAATTTATAATCCAATCCTAAAACACCATCAATACCTATATACGTACCGGATTGCCATTCATCATGATAATAGCGACTGTTATAGTTGCTTCCGTCATAACTACCTACGTGCATACCTGGACCGATATACCATGAAGCCAGTAAATCGTCCACCTCCGTGCCATCCGTAGAGGACACCTTCTAAAGCTTGATTAGGCGTAACAAAATGTTTGATGGTGAAGCCGGCACCATAGTTCCACATTTTTAGTCCAAGTGCGGTGGTGTAAGAGCTTCCATTGTTTTGCGCATGCGCAGAGGTGCCGATAAAGGCAACTAGGATGCAGAGTAAAATAATTCGTTTCATAATAATTAAGGGTAAGTGTAAAAATTGGATTAGAAGATGAGGATTAGGAGCAGTATAATAATGATGAGGGCCCCAACGGAAACGTAAACGCCACCACCGTTCATTTGGCGTTCAATCGATTTCACTTCTTTGCGAAGCGTACGTTTCTCTTTGCGCGTCATGCTGTTTAAATCCATTGCCTTAATTTCATGGAGGCGATTTTCTAATTTCGCAGCTTGTGATGCGTCCAGTTTTACTGTTGGTTCTTTGGGCGTAGCCGCAAAGACAGGCGATGCCATGGGTGCAACCAAGGTAAGCAGGGCTATAAGTGCTGTTGTTTTTACTACTGTTTTCATATTTATACAATTAGGTTACGTTTGAGTAGGAAACTTTCATGCCACGCGTTATGGTTTTATTGAACCTCGCTAAGGACAACTGAATACCACCTATTGCTTAAAATGAACTCATTGTATTGGGGAGATTTTTACCCAAGTTGGGGCGATGTCTACTGTCTGAGTTTTTCAAACAAGTCTGATTGCTATTGGTGCTTTTGAAATGACACATGTAAAAAAGCATATCTATTACAACTTCCTGATAAACGAGCTCAGGTAACTGCGGTTTCGAACCTTCCGACAGATATACTTATTTATCGTTAGATGTTAGCTCACCTCGGAGAGAGGTTTTGACCATACAAAATTCTTGTAAAACATTTGATAGTGTATTGTTACTCTATTAAAATAAGAGAGGAGCCTTCCAAGCTCCTCTCTTATTTTTGATAATCACTCAAGTGCTGCACAGGCAACGATCATCTGATTGAAAGCACACACCTACTCAGATCGCAAACTATTCACCGGGTTCATCAGTGCTGCTTTTATCGCCTGAAAACTAACTGTAGCCAAGGTTATACTTAAAGCACCCACTGCAGCCACCACAAAAATCCACCACGAGATCGTACTTCTGTATTCATACTTTTCTAACCAAGTATGCATAAAATACCAAGCCAAGGGCATCGCCAATAAAAGTGAAATACTTACCAACACAAGGAATTCTTTCGATAACATACCCCAGAGATTAACCACCGAAGCACCCAACACTTTTCTCACACCAATTTCTTTGGTGCGTTGTTCGGCCACGAAACTGGCTAGTCCGAAAATGCCAAGACAACTTATGAAGATCGCCAGCACAGCAAAGGCGGAAGCAAGTTTACCAATCCGCTCTTCATCGCTGAACTTACGAGCATATTC
The DNA here is from genome assembly GCA_001464155.1 of Cytophagales bacterium Ga0077538. Taxonomy (GTDB): domain Bacteria; phylum Bacteroidota; class Bacteroidia; order Cytophagales; family Cyclobacteriaceae; genus Chryseotalea. Next base: position 7,112 of record LNEN01000148.1, read on the forward strand.
TACATCAACAAAAGTATACTCGAAGGGAGAAGCAGGGTCATAGTGAGTAAACACCCCTTTTATTTTCTCAATGGCTTCGTGCGCATTCATCTCCGGATTTAGTTTTAAGATTACAAGATTTGCATTGTCATACCGATCGATGTGCCAGAGAGAAGCGCGTACCGGTTCGTACGGAGATTCGATGATCATATCTTGTATTACACCAATGATGGTATAATTCCGATCATTCCAGGTAAGGATTTCACCGACAGGGTTCTTAAATCCCAAAAACTTGGCAGCAGCTTCATTGATGACAAAGGCGTTGGAATCGGAGGCAAATTCGCGCGAGAAATCGCGACCGTCTTTAAAGTTCCAGCCAACGGTTTTGCCAAACTCATGACTCACACCGTTGTTAGGAAAGTCTACTGCCAATGCTGGATCTTTACCGGCCCAGGTAAAACCACCATTGGAATTCCATACTTGTGTTGTTGGGCTGCCTGCTTCAGTCATCTCCACAATAGCACGTTGGTTAATCAATTCATTGCGCACCGCCTCGAAGTGCTTATGGATGTCTTGTGTTTGAAGATAGATGTTGATGAGTCCGTTGCGATCATAGCCGATGGGGCGGTCCTTGGCAAACTCCACCTGACGAAACACGACAATGGTACCAATGATCAATGTTACAGAAACTGTAAACTGCAACACAACCAATACTTTGCGAGGCATGGAAGCAAACCTGCCTACTCGGAAAGTACCTTTTAATACTTGCACGGGTTGAAAGGACGACAAATACAAAGCTGGATAACTACCTGCAATGATTCCTGTAACAATACTAAAGCTAAGCCCGATCAGCCAGAAAGTTGGGTAAGTCCAAGGAAGGGTAATCTTTTTATCGGCTACCTGATTGAACAGCGGCAAGGTGAGATACGTGAAGCCCAGTGACACGATGAAGGCAATGAGTGCCACTACGATTGATTCGGTGAAAAACTGATTGATCAATTGCGCCCGAGCAGATCCTACTGATTTCCGGATGCCCACTTCCTTCGCACGCTTTTCCGATCGCGCGGTACTCAAATTCATAAAATTGATGCACGCCAAAAGCAGTACAAACACACCGATGATACCAAAGAGCCAGACAAATTCAATACGTCCTCCTACATTCTTGCCGTCTTTAAATTCGGAATACAAATGCCATTTGGCCATGGGGTGAAGAAATACTTCTGGTTTATACCTGCGATCATCCTCGGAAACCTTATTGTATTTAACATTGACAATCTTAGCAGAGACTTGATCCATGTTGGCATGATCCGCGATCTGAGCCCAGGTTTGGGTAAAGTTGCTACCCCAGGGGTCATTCATGGTTTTGATCCACTCGCTCTCGATTAAGTATAATTCCCAAGGCATAATAAAACTCATCTCACGAAAATTGGAGCTATGAGGAATATCTTCATACACGCCCGTCACCTTCACATCATTTTTATTGTTGATGCGGATGGTCTGTCCTATGGGATCGGCATCATCAAAGAAAGTTTTGGCTACTGACTCAGAGAGAACAATAGAGTAGGGGTCTTTTAAGGCGAGATCAGGTGTGCCACGAATCAAATGAATCGAAAGCATGTCGATGACTTGTGGTTCAGCACACGTCCGAAGTTCCAGGTAGATTGCAACACGTATTTAAAATCGCTGCCAAAGTTGTTGCGAATTTCCTCGGCCATCACATAGGGGTTGGCCGTTTGTGAGCTCTTTTCACCGTTGTATTCATTGTGCTGCCAAACCTGTGCGAGACGATCGTAATTCTTATGATAGTGATTATACGTGAGCTCGTCCCAGATCCAAAGCCCGATCAACAGTGCCACCGCCATTCCGGAGGCAAGACCCGCCACATTAATAAAGGTGTATCCTTTGTTTTTGAGAAGGTTTCGAAGGGCAATTTTGAAGTAGTTTTTAAGCATAGTGTTTACACAGATGAAAGTAACGGCTGAATAGTTGGGTACTTAAGCAATACCTAACTTTTTTGTTTTGGTTACAGGATTTATCAAAAAGTTCAGTTCAAATGTCAAATTTCATATCATACGAAAAGCATGAGCCGAGGGTTCGTATCTATTAAACACTATTCTATTTTCAAAAGCACATTGCCGGTCTTCTGTCCTGATTCTACATAGACACTGCCTGCTACAAATTCTTCCATCGTAAATTGGCGGTCAATGAGTGGTTTAAACTTACCCTCTTCAGCCACTTGTTTCAACCAATTCACATCGCGCTGAGTTAATTTTGGAATAGGGAATAAAACTTTCTTACCTCCGAACAAGGGCGTAAGTAACGCTAGAAAAATATTTTGAGCATACTTACCCAATTCGGTAGAGGTGTAGAAGCCACCTGGCTTCAATACCCTGGCTGCCTCTCTATAAGAACTCTTACCAACGGCATCCAATACCAAATCATATCGCTTATCCTTCTCCGCATAATTTTCACGTTGATAATCAATTACCTCATCAGCGCCCAAATTTTTCACTATTTCTATTTTATCGGAAGCACAAACTGCCGTTACGGTGGCCCCGAAGTACTTCAGTAATTGAACGGCCGCTGATCCAATGGCACCTGTGGCTCCGTACACTAATACCGTTGAACCTTCTTTGATCTTTGCGGCTCGTATATAATTGAGTGCGTAGTGAGCACCCTCGACAAGGCGAGCCGCCATGGAATAGGTAAAACCTATTGGCAATAAGGCCAATGGGCTATCCTCAGCTACCGCGAGATATTCGGCATGGGCACCAAAGTTGGAAGTTGTAAAACCAAAAACTTTGTCACCCACTTCAAATTGCTTTACTAATTTTCCTTTGGCCACAATTTCTCCTGCAAATTCGCATCCTGAAATAGGATTTTTAGGTTTCAATAAACCACTCCAAAAGCGGGAGATCACATATTCAGCACTCCTAAACCCGGTATCGGTTCGGTTGATCGTACTCATGTGCACACGTATCAATACTTCGTTTTCTTTAGCTTCAGGTACAGGTACATGGGTAAGCTGAGATACGTCAGGAGCTCCATACTGCCGATTAACGATGGCCTTCATGGTTTGATGCATAGTGAGTCGTTTGGAGTAGTCGTACGCATAGATAGCTAAAAAGTTAAACCGAGTTACTAGTTGGAAGTACTACTGGTAGGTGGCACACTGAAGTATAAGCCTTTCTTTCATTCTAGTGATTTCACCCTGCATCGTTTCATACAACTCCTTCTTTCGTGCATTTGTTTTGAAATGGAAAACCGCATCACTCATGAATTGATCACGCGCCTTAGTTGAAAGCAGAGGGTCGGATTGAAGCATTTGCAAATTCACGACTGTGGAATCTAATTCACTCCGTACAAAATCAATGTCCTGAAATCCCAGTTCTCTAAAATCTTTAGTTGGATCGTTATACACCTCTAGGCTGGCATCGGCAACAATGTCGCAAATGTCGCCCAATCCTTCCATGTTTGCATAATACTTCAGCAACTCATTTTTAAGGGAGATGTTTGTAATAATAGCCAGTTTACCGCTAGACTTAAGATCATCGAAAGCAGAAGTGCTTGGACGGAAGCGAAAACGTATTTTAGCAATGCATGCTCGTAATGCATTATTGACGTCACTTTTTAAAGCTTGCTCTTGCTGTAGTAAATGGATTAACCTGTTGTTGCTTCGCAAGCGTCCTTTATTCTCAAGTATGAGCGTATCTAATAATCGCTGGTCTTGATTAATATCTTCCAGAAATTTGCAATAATAAGTAGCCTCCAGCCTTTTATCCTTTACACCTTCATTCCAATTATTAATTTGCAAGGCTAAAAGAATCCCTATTACCACCAGAAGAATTTCTCCAATAGCATACGCGATATAGCCTCCAAGTTTATTCTCAAATAAAAGATTCATTCTTATCCGTCTGAAAAACTTAATCATAAAATGCAGTTAAATCGATTCTAAATGTTGGCCTACTGAGCAGGTTTAGCGAAAGATATTTCAATTTATTGAGATTCTAATTACTTGACGTTTACCCTGAGGTGTACTCCAATTCTTATGCCCTTTTACGTGGATTGCCAGAATCTTACCCATCTTTTATATGTCAGCATCATTGAATTTATGATGTTCTGAACGATCCAGAACGTATCATCTAGCGCGTTTACAACGCGTGCCTTTCATTGGTGTAACGATTTTGGTTTGTATTTCACCCGTTGAAAGTGCATGGCAGTTTGGTTTGCCGGCTACAGAATTTCACCACTCCTGAATAGCAATGAGTTTTCTTTCTGGACAAAAATTGTTTACTTAAGAGGAGTTTCATTCAACCTCAAACCATGACACAATCCACTGCTACCAAACGAGATACTCTTCTATTTTGGATTTTCACGGCACTCTTCTGTGCCTTTATGCTTACCTCTACTATTCCCAACATCCTGTCTGCTCCAGAGTGGGTCGATGTTTTTAAACAATTGGGATATCCTCTTTACATGCTGCCTGCTATTGGGGTGGCGAAACTATTGGGTATTATCGCCTTGTTGGTGCCCGGCTTTCCACGCATCAAAGAGTGGGCTTATGCCGGGTTCTTTTTCGATTTAACGGGTGCAGTGTATTCAGGTCTTGCCGTGGGTGGATTTGATCCACTAATGTTGGTAATGCTTGTTCCATATGTGCTGGGTACACTGTCTTATCTCTATCATCACAAAAGACTTCGTGGTGCCTTGTCTTGAATGCACCTAAGCTCATATCTAGTCCGATACCTAACAATCCGAACTAGGTAAAATTTTTCAACGCCTGCTGCCAATTGTAGGGTTTGTACCGGATGGTGTAGTTCGAAAAATCAGTCTGGAGGTAATGCGAAAGAATCGCTTTACATCCTTTGGTACCACCAAAATCAGCCTTGAACCATTTCATCAGGCTGCTAACCTGTAGCTGCTTTCTCTCCACGTCAATGTGTGTATCCTGTTGCAGGAACGACTCCGTGGCCAGATCGAGCTGCTTATCCAATTGGTCAAGCGCATAAAAAGCAATAGGAGGGCAGCTCACCGCTCCACAGTTCAAGGCAAAATGAATCTTATAATCAAGAGTGCCTATTGCCAATGTCTTTATCGCTCTGGAGGGAAAAAATTGTGGCCAGTATCCGAGGCTATACTTCCAGCGATATTTTCGCAAGATGCCATGTTCGATATCATCCAAGCTAAATCGCACATCCGCAAAACGGATGTCTTTACGAGTAAAGATTCGTTTTTTCGATTTAGGATAGCGCTGGGCGAGAAGTTGGTAGAAGGCATTGTACAGATTTATCCAAAATACTTTTCGTGAAACATCGTCCGGAAGACCACGTTGCAAATCGGAAAGGGTATAGGAAGCTAGCGATTCTTCTATTGCTTGCGTGGCTTGATCTACTTTGATTTGATAGAGCAAGTCCGAAGAGAGGGTAAGGAGTTTTGCATTGGGTGTGTGGCTGGGGGCTATTCTTTTCACAGGTAGTGCACCTCTATACCAAATCAGTAACGTAAGGCAAAGGATCACGAAACTAACTAACATCACTTCCATCTACTAAAGTACGCCTGTGCTAGTTGATTTTATACTTGGTGATATCCAAGGCCAGTCCCATGTAGTTCCCGTTAGGCAACATGGAATTGGTCCAATTGAACCACATTAGTTTTCCTTCCTTATTCACGACACTTGTTTCCATCGTAGCGATTTCTTTTGGAACAATGTTGGGATAGTTTAGAATATAGTCGCGGTGAATCCAGCCATTCTGTAAATTCTGAACATTCCACCATCCGTCCTTAACCAACTCTTGTGGTTCATAGCCCAACAGACTTTTCACAGAAGGACTAACAAAAATAATTTCGCCTGATTTATTGGCTACTATAGAAAGTACATTCAGTTTCTCGAGATTAGAATGAGAATTTTTCACACTCTCAATAAGTTTTAAGCGAACCACCACCACAATTCCAAACACACCGAGTGCCAAAACCAAATTTAAAAAGGCAATAAGATTTGTGTTACCCAAATCCGAACCGGCTAAAGCGAATTGAGCAGCCAGTATAATAAGAATACTTTGTATGCCATAGTAAAACAAGCTGTTGATAATCACGGAGCTGGCTCCGACCACTAGTATCAGGATCGTTACTGCATTGGGATCAAATTGATTAATAAGCGTGAAAGCGATTACATAAAGCAGCGTACACGAATACAAAAAGAACGAAAAGTAGGTGACAATCAGCCCACGCTTATACCGCAGAAAGGTAATCGCAAAAAACACAATGCCAAGGCAGATGATCGCCCAGCGTACCTCATTCAGGTCGTTCAGGTTCGGCAAAAAGCGGTCGTACAAGAGCTTGGTGACTGCGGCTGTAACGGTAAACAAGGCAATGACCAACCGTACAGAGCCTATCGATTGCCTCAACAGAACCTTGGAGGCAAAGGAATTGTTTGATTCTTGATTCATGGGGATAGGGGATTAAAGCAACCATAAGTTTACTTAGATTTTGGCCAACTAAAAAATCATTCGGAAAACTTCCGCGTTGCTGTGTCAGTAGCTGATGCGACTCTTAACAGTCGTGGTGGCCGGATGAATCGTTTTGCTCTTCCTGTCTGGAAGTTCTTCTACTTCGCCAAAACCAGAATCCTGAAAAAGGGCCCACCCTTTAAACTTCCTGCTTTTAAAAATCTACTTTATTAACTTAAGTGAACGCCTTCAAAATAAATAGATAATAGCTTTGGGATGAAACCCGGCTTTAGTAACAGGTACTAGGCATGCCTTGCTAACACACTCCACGAAAAACCAGTATGAGTTCCTGTTTTATAAATTTCTCCATATTTTAAACCACTTTTCTGACAAGAAGAAAACACACTATGAACAGATTATTTCTATTATCCTTTATCTTTCTAACCCTCAGTTGTAAAGAAGAGAACACGGCAGAAAGAATAGCGCAAGAAGACAACCCCATCATTCAAAAACTGTATGAAAAAGATCTTGAAATAAGAAAGCTTGATGCAGAGACAGATACTGTGAACTTAGAAAACTATGATAAGCTGCACCGGGAGCAAATTTTTCAGTTGCTTGCTGAGAACAAAGTAGTGACTCCCAAAGACAGAATTCGATCCGCCTGGATTTTACAACACACAGCCGCCAAAATTTGCGAGGGTTCCCTCACCAGTCTAAGCCCTGAAAACTTTTTACTAGCCTATAAACTTTCGTCTTCTGCACTTGCCCAACTCACAGAGCAGCATGATACCGCCACTATCCAGAAAGAACGTGTTCCAAGAATTATAGCCTTAAACTATGATCGCTATTTGCTCTATACGTTCGGCTATCAAAAATTCGGTACTCAGTTTGTCTTTGACGATCTGACAGGCGAAATGGTACTCGCTCCCGTGGATACCACCTTGTGCACGGACGAAGAAAGAGAAAAATTTCAAGTAGAACCACTTTCCCTTCTCTTGGCCAACTACAAAATGAAGCCTATGCCAACGGGCGAATAGGAGCAGGCATGCGTTATAAATCATCACCAGCTGTGAGTTCAAACACCTATTAAATCGCCTTTTGCACTCTTTTTACAAGTTGTTAACATCATTTTACATATAAAATGATGTGTGTGATCTGATCGACCGGTAGTTTTGATGTATTCATTTCACAAAAACCAAAGCGACTATGCATTTCCTACCCCTCACATTTTTGTCTTGCCTGCTGATCGTCACATCGGGTGTCCCAAGTGTTGACTATGCACCTGCCTCTCCGAAAAGGAAAGTGGAACCAGCACTGAGCAATATCCTACTGCAATCCAAAGATGGCGGGCGGACCTGGCAGGACATCAGTCAGACCCTTCCTGAAACGGTGCAGCCTGAAGATCTGTTGTGTATATGCGTGTTCAAAATGCGCTATACCACAGCAAGAGTACTCTTAAAACCCCTGTTTGGGAGAAGGTGAAAGCGCTTGATCTGGAAAGTTCTTCGCTTGCTTTCAATCGTGCTGGAGTGATCGCCTACAACTACGATGGAAAAATAAATCAACAAACCTCAGCAACAGAAGCCTGGATGCCGGTTTATACCTCCTTCAAAAAGAAAACCATGCGTAGTATTTTTGAAAGTTCGGAGGGCATAGTATTCATAGGTTCTGACAATGGTCTTTATAAATCTAGCGATAAGGGAAAAAGCTGGAAGCAAGTACAGAATGAAGGTTGGGTAATGGATATGGTGGAGTCGGAAGGTGTTCTCATCGCTACAGGCCAAAATGGAATCATGCGCTCGACAGACAAGGGCGAAACCTGGGAGTGGGTGATCAGTGAAGGGGGAGTGGGTATTGCTATAGAACGTATTCATGGTGGATTTGCAGCTATCTCTTACAGCAGCAGTACACAATCCAGGAGAATACGTATTTCATTGGATCGTGGTAAAACCTGGAAAGTCATTGATGAAGGACTTCGCCCTTCTTTGTCCATCTCCTCCATTAAACAAGTCGGTTACAATTTAGTATGCGCACATCCCGATGGTATATTCTTATCGTCCGATATGGGTATGACGTGGAAGCGTGTTCACACAGGTGTGCATACAAACGTGTCTGCCTCTTTTAATTTCTGGAATACAAATTCCGCTACGGAAAATAACAAAGTATACAAGCTCTATGTATCTGGCAGTACGTTGTATGCCGTAATGCGAGATTTCGGATGCTGAAAAGAGAATCCCGGGTCGTAGGGTCTGGTTACGACCAACGTGTTAACGCTTGCGTCTGTAGGGGCCAGCAGAATTGCTCTAAACTTCTCTTAGCAACATAAATGAATGAGGGAGTCGGATGGGGATTTACCATTTCATTTTTTAATTAATTTGAGGTGATACATCTTACTTCCCTCTATAATTTTGATCAGGTAAACTCCTTTTGGTAGATGTTGAACGTTGGCCCGATGACTCTTTTCACTTTGTTCAAATACAATTGAATTCATTTTGCCAGTCAGATCCGAAATTTCTGCTTGCACTTTTTTGTTTTGCAAGCCAGATAGCTCAATGTAATTTTCAGCGGGATTTGGATAGATTGTTTTCGGTTCCACCATAGAATTTCCTTCCCCTGTAATAATCACCACAGTCTCGTCTGACATTTCACTTTTACACTCATCTACCGTTACTTGAACCGTATACACGCCTTCTTCAGATACTAACAAGGTTGAAGTTGTTGCATTAGCAATCAAGGCACCATTAAAGAACCATTGGTTGCCCGCAGCGGCACTCGAAGTAAGTGTAATCGAACTCGTGCTTTCCCCTTGCATAGTAATGAGTGGCTTTGCCGGATTTATACAAAAAGTTCTTTCAACGAGTGCTGCCGCAGCGAAGGATGCATTTCCTATCTGATCCGCGGTGATGGTGACACGACCAGCGGACACCAGCGTTACCTGATTTCCAGACACTGTAACGTTAGGGGAAGAAGCTTTGTAGGTAACCGGTAAACCCGAAGTAGCGGTTGCCCCTAATGAAAAGGGAGGACCGCCTGCTACTTTATCTGAGATTTCAGGAAAGGTTATTTGTTGGCTCGATACGCCTTCTTGATAAATCCGTACATAATCCACCAGCATGGTAGATTCGGTAAATGTAGGATCAATGGGGCCGATGCCTCCCCCTAAAGCAATATTAATTAATAGGTATTGAGGCTTATCAAAGGGCCAGGTATTGGCATTCTTTACAGCAGGTCTGTAGGTGTAGGTAGGTACATCATCTATTAAAAACTGTAGTTGATCTTTATCCCAGATCAGCGAGTAGACATGAAAGGTGGTGGTAACCTGTGATACGGTAGTGGTACTTGTATTGATCGTACCGCCAAAACTGGAAGGGGTATGAATGGAGTTATGAATTACATTTAGATTGCTGCCCCAATGCTCCATGATATCAATTTCGCCTGTGGCTGGCCAGACGGTTGTCCCAAACTCCTTGGCAAAATAAGCACCGGTTTCGCTGATGTTCTTCCCCAACGTCCAGATGGCAGGCAAGGTACCTTTTCCAGAAGCAATTTTGGCACGAACATCCACTCGTCCATAGGTAAATGCATACTTGGAATTTAATCGAGTGGACGTGTATTGTTTGGTTACCCCTTGATCGGTAAAGCTCTCCTTTTTGGCTACGATGGCTAAGTATCCATCTGCGATGTATGAATTCTCGTTTCTGTTTGTGTAATGCTGCTGCTCTCCACCAAACCAGGTGCCTGGTATAGGAAATTGTGTTTGCCGAAACCAATGATCGGAAGCAGGAGCACCGGTACCTGTAAATTCATCAGACCACACCAGGGTGTAGTCTTTTGGAGTGCGAACGTCATTAGTACTGAAATAAAGATTATCAAGATAAACAGTTCCATTACCCTCCACTTTAAACTGAATAACATTACTTAAATCCACAGTAGGGTTCGTGAAGAAAGTCAGGGGGATATCCACACTTACCCATTCATTTTGTTTAATCGTAAACGAGTAAGCCTTTTCCACAGGGCCTGGACTAATGATGTAAATACTCAGGGCGGTTGAATTGGACGTCCAAAAATCGACATGTAAGAGCGTCATATTCGTTACATTCACACCACTGGCAAAGTGAGTCCCTTGATAATTCAAGTTCTCATATTTCAACGTCTTATTAGCAGCAATATCAATCTGTGTAACCGTTGTGCTTTGCCCCCAATTTGGATTAAAATCAGTTCCAGCAGCATTTGCATAGGCACCACTAAAAATAGAAATTACCTTAGAGCCGTCTGCCGTTGGAGTAGGGGCACCAACAGTAGGTTGCGCCCTTAGAACAACAAAAGGATACGTGATGATTAAAAGGACCACTGTTAAGCGTTTCATAGTATCTACGGTTAAGATCGGAATTCAGGTCACCCACCAAGGCAGGTAAAGAGAAATTATACGATCAAGTTAAGCAAACGCAGCGGTAAAAGCTGGTGTTGGGTAATCTTATTGTACAAACAACAAATTTTACCATGGTTGGCTACCCTTACAGGGTTAGTGTCATCTACAGGGGTAAGACACGCATTGGAAACGCACGCCAGATTGGGGAAGGAACGTTCTTTTAAGAGCTATTACTTTTTAGGAAGTCTGGAGGAATGCAATACATCAATTTTCCATTGCTTTTTTTCCTTTATAAGCACAACGGTTTCCATCCACTTTACAAGTTCTTCTTTTCCATTTCGCGTAAAGGTTGATTGCAGGTAGTAAGTAACCCACGCTATGTTTTTATTAACAGTCGTCTTTACAAACTCAAATTTGTTCGTGCGTTTGAAGTCACTTGTGGCTTTGTTTTTCATTACTTTACTAATCAAGGTGTCAAGCGGCCAGACTTCTCCATATTCATAAAAGCGTACGGTGTTGGTGGTGAATTTTTTCATAGCCATTGTATCAGCATCCGTCAACGCAGCAAATAGGTTTTCAATAGCTTTTTGTACGTTTATCTGTTTATGTGTAGAGGATGTTTGTGCAGGTGCCGTTACCGAGAAGAGCACAGCCATCAACAGGAGTTTAAATTTTGTCATAGGAACTAAATTCTGTCTTAACGCAACTGAACATGTTTTGAAAACTGAAGGATCACATTTTCGCAGTAGCAATCCATTTGTCAATTTGTCTTTCTAAGATGGATAGCGGTAAGGATCCATTCTTTAAAACATGATCATGAAACTCCCGTATGTCATATTGATCACCTAACTGTTGCTTTGCTTTTTCACGTAAGGCCAGGATTTTTAATTCTCCTACCTTATAGCTCACGGCCTGACCGGGAGTGACCATGTAGCGCTCAATGCGTTGTATGGCCTCTGTTTCTGAAACGGGCTGATTCTCCAACACATAGGCAATGGCTTTCTCCCGTGTCCATCCCTTGTGGTGCATACCGGCATCCACCACCAAGCGAACGGCTCTTTCTATTTCGTTATTAAGTCTTCCCATGTATTGATAAGGATCGGTATACATCCCTAATTCTGTTCCCAAACTTTCGGCATACAAGGCCCATCCTTCACCAAAGGCACTTGTCCAATATGATTTTCTGAATTCAGGAATATCAGCTTCCTGTTGAATAGCCACCTGGTAATGATGGCCGGGGATGGCTTCGTGTATATAAAGGCTTTCCATGGCAAAATAATTGTACGTCAACGGATCGCGTACTACTTCGTAGAATATACCGGGACGTTTCCCATCTCTGGAGGGCTGCATGTACTGTGCATTGGCGCCTGCTTCTCTGAATTTCTCTGTGGCTTTTACTACAAAGGATGCTTTGGGGCGAAGATTAAAGATGCGATTTAATTGTGGCATACTTCTTCTTCCGTTTTAAAAGGAAAAAATTTAGGATTAGTTTTGATGTATTGAAAGAATGCCTGCAAATCGCCTTTAAAGCCTGTCAATTTTTTTATCGAATCCATTTCCGTACGAATCCGCGCCACTTCCCGCAGTCCTAAATCAAAAATTTGATCGCCTGTAATGTCTGATGTAGTGTAATACTTTAACCAATAGGCATACTCTGCCTTTCCACCACTTTTATCCAGCAATCCAGTGCTGATGCGCGTGTTGGGAATATAGGTATCGACCAAAAAGTCATTTAGCTTTTTGTAGGCCGGCTTAATATGCGTTTCAATAGCCTTTGTATAATCTGCGAGTAGTTTTAGGCGTGCAGCACTGTCGATGGTTTCGGGCAAATTCTCCAGTGGCTTATAAAAGATATGATTCTCCACCGCTGTTTCAAACAGTGGTTTTAACTGTGCCGGAACCTTCTCCATACTGGCCTTGGGGTTTGTATAATTCAACTCCAATCCACTTTGCATGTTATTAATGGACTGATCAATCCATTTCGGAAAGAACTCCATTCGACTGATGAAGTTCCTATAATCCTGTTCATCTTTAAAGGGAATATAGCCTGCACCCGAACCCAGCACGGCAAACCGTTGTGGAAAGCTGAAGACAAATTGATCCACAGGTGTATACACTCCGTACCGATTCATCAGACGTTCATTGCTGATGGACAATTGATAGTGTAGAACATCAACACTCAGTTTTTCAGCATCCGTCAGACTATCATACTGAATTGTTTTGAGCGTATCCAGGTATCTGTTATTCAGTGCAATGGCTTTTTCCACATGCTCTTCGCTGATATCTATTGCCAACTGATCGTTAAAGTCATGCACATTATTTTGGGTAGCCACGAGCGGGTTGAGCGAATAATTTTCACGCGCGAATTGTTCGAAAATTCCATTCAGATCAACCTCCTTTTGCTCTTTGGCAGGGGAACATCCCAAGCAAAAGAGGATAATCACAGATTCGAGAGTAAGTTTATTCATTTGTTGCATCAGCTTTGTTTTGCAAGCCTTTGCTAATATAGGTTTAAATAAGGCAAAAATTATTGGCGAGGTCTTTTAAGTGAAGTGCGAAGCCGAATCTTCTTAAAAAGTACCGGTAGGAGGAGTGAGGCACGCGTAACAAACGCGCGCCAGATTGGAAGTCCCGCAAAAACAAGAGATCGCTTTTAGTACTTAACAAGGGAGGTCTCTTCAATGACTAGTACACGATTTAAAACTTACTGTCAGAGAATACGGAGAAGTTCATTGCCCTGTGCATCAACCTGTCGCGCGTATAAAATCGCGTCTTCATAACCAATCCACACTTCTGTTGCATCAGGAAGTACATAAACGTAGATGTGAATTCCGCTACCGATGTCTTTCGCTGGATTTCCGAATTTTGAGACCAGTGCCTGGTAGTCCATATCCACCTTCAGGTGTGTTTGGAAATTCTCCAAGGTTGGGTTCAGCATCTGTGCTTCATCGCTGGTGCAAGCGGCCAGTGTTAGGGATGTAATGATAAAAAACAATTGGATTACTTTCATAAGAATATGGTTGGTTTTTATTTGACACTCTTTGATAAGAAAAGGTTGGAAATGAAATGGTATTTATCCAAGCTGGAGAGTGTCTTCAACGTATACTTAATGCAGCTTTTCTGAATTTACAATCCAGAAACCCTCTCGTAGGATTTATAATGCGTTTTAGCAATTGAGCCGTAGAGTTTCGCATAGAGTAGCAGTTCACAAGCATGCACGCTGTAAATCCTTTTAGATAAAACGTTTTAATCAGCCCACTGTACTCTCATCAGAGGACTACTTATGAGGCTGTACAAAACCTTAACGTTCATATGGAAACTCAAAGAAAACGATTGCGTAAAGTCTTTTAGTTCCTCTATTTTGCTTGAATCATAGTATATCCCATTCATGATAACACCGTAAATTGTTTTGGAGTTGGTAATATCATCTAAAGGATTTTTATCTAGAATTACCAAGTCTGCAATTTTTCCAATTTCAATGGTTCCATACTCTTTATCCATTCCGGCATACTTTGCTGGAACAATCGTTGCGCTTTGCAGTGCCTTTATGTTTGATAGGCCACTTTTGGTTAAATCTTCCAGCTCATCATGCATGCTAAATCCTGCAAAAATATAAGAATCACTAACATCGGTACCTGTCATAATGGGTACGCCTATTTCACTAGCCATTTTAACTTGTTCCTTGGCCGCATTATAAAAGGCCGAACTACTATTTTTTCCTTCTTTCGATAGATTCCTTTTCGCGTTATTACGAACATCACCGTCCCACCAGAGTTTTCTATTGATATAATTGATGTACTTTAAATTTGGATTTTGCAGAAATGCTGACTCGTGAGCAAATGCTTCAAACTTAAGTGTTTGAAGAGTCGGACACCAAGACGTGTTGTATTCTTTCATCAAGTGCATTATTTCTTTTGCCAATTCTGGATTAAAAATTCCTTCCAGTTTTTAGCTGTTCGTAAACTATCTGCATTAGGAAAGCATTCTGTCAGGAAAATACGTCCATGTTCAAAACTTCTTTGACCTACTACAACAGCATCCTTAAGACTCACAAATATCGGTTTATGACCCGCGACATGCATTCCGTACTTAGGAGCTTGCAAGGCAAGTTTTTTATAGGATGCCGGTGGTATTTGGTCATATACTTTTATGAAATCTACTTTTTCCTTTTTGTAAAAGTGTAAGAGTGAATCCACGTCTTCACTTTTCTGAAGCTTGAAAAACTCTGGAAAGTCTTCTGGAACAGAAAATTCTCCATCCATTTGAAAGCTACTTTGCAAAACATACCGTGGTGTTACCCGTTTGTGGTCACGCAATTCATCATTCCAAAGTAATCGTTCTTTGCTTCCAGCAAAATAGCTATCTCTTTTATTAAGCTGTCCTGACATATCTCTTATTCCAGTAACACCATTGGCAATAAAAAGAGGATGGTGGAGCCATTCGGAGTGTTGATTGGAATGTGTGTGCATATCCCATAAACCCGGCATTACATACTTGTTTGTGCCATCAATAATTAATGAAGTTGAATGTGCTTGTAGGATGCCCGTGGTATCAATAGCTATAATGACATTTCCTTTTAATAGAACGTCTCGATTTTTTAAGAGGTCTCCGGATTTCACATCAATTATGCTTATTGATTTTATGAAAACCGTATTGTGCTTGGCAGGGGGCTTTAGGTGCGGCATTGGCCATATAATAGCTAGCACAATAATTACTAATAGAAATAGAATGATTCCTGAAAAGACTTTAAGGAATGTAAATATTTTGTTTTTCATCTTTATTGAACAAGTAACCTAATCTTCATAATAAGAGAGGAAACTACCATTATTTATGTTTCAACTCATGATGGTTTTTACATATATCTATTGCTGTACGACAACAATCGAATGAGGTTCACTGCCTTTTTCAAATCGAACTGCATAGCGGCTACAAGGCTATGCATTGCAAGCAACCTCCTGTCAATAGACATTGCATCTTGGGTACAAAATTTATCGATAGCACCTTTCGCTTGCCCGTAACCATCCGATTCAAATGTTTCCAAAATAGAGATTGAGTTTTCTTCTCTTGTGACCATTCGTTGTTTTGGCGTATATCCCATCTGTTCGATTACCGACTCCGCCACCACCCAGGTTGACCATGGGTTTTGACCCGTCACCAGATTTCCATCTTTACTCACTTTGTTCAGGTACATAAAACCCTCATTAAAGCTTGCGCCATTCTCGATGAGTTTATCTTGCAAGAGAAAAGGAAATATTTCGGCTGCATCCGGGATAAGCAATAATTCTTCTTTGTTGGTAAAACTGCTAACATTACGGTTGGCCACCAGTAATTCTCCGTTGCTAAGCATAACGTTTACAAGGGCAGCAGGACCATGGCATACCGCGCTGACTATTTTGCCGGACTCATAGTATTCTCTGACGAGAGATTGAATGTATTGATTGTTCGGAAAGTCAAACAAAGTGCCCTTGCCACCCACAAAATACACCGCCTGATAGGCCTTTGAATCTACGTTTTGCATGGCAAGGCTCTCCTTTATTTTTGCTTGCGCTTTGGCGTCATTCAAAAAAGCGTAATCATATTCATTCATATCTTCGCCATCGATGACTACAGGGGGTATGCCACCCAGCGGACTGGCTACATCTACCTCAAATCCATTGGCCTGAAATACATAATAGGCACGGGACAACTCTGTCAATTCAAACCCCGTACTTTTACCGCTGCTTCCCATCTGACTGGTGCTGGTGACCACTGCTAATATTTTTCCACGGTAAGGAACAATGTTTTCTGTAAGATAGGGAAGCTCAGAAGGAGAAATAGCCTTGATATCCTTTGCTGATTCGGGTAACGGAGGAAGCAGGCTCATGACCCATACCCCGGACAAAACGATAGAAACAACCAATCCTGCCAATACGATAAGTGACCACTTGATAATTTTTCTTTTACCAGACATAACTTTTTTTTATGCGGCAAAAGTGGGTCAATCTGATGTCAAAGGCTCTTCAAATGATCATTTCGAAAGAGAAAAAGATCATTTTGACAGCTGCTGACGGTAAGCCATGGGTGTTTCGCCCGTTTGCTTTTTAAAAGCCGTGTTGAAGCTGGAAAGGCTGTTAAACCCAACCTCATAAGCGATAGAAGCTATGGTTTGGTTTTTGAATTCTTCAAGATGAAGCAAGCGTTTCGATTCCTCAATCCTGAAAGTATTCACAAAATTATTGAAGTTCCTGGCACTCTTTTGATTGATCACCTGTGACAGAACCTGAGGGCTTACACTTAGCGATTCACTTAATGATTTTAGGGTAAGGTTGGTGTCTTGGAATTGCTTCTCATCCACAATCAGTTTTAACGCTTTGGCATAGATATGGTCGCTTTGTTCCTCTGAGACAGGTGTTGTTTTGTACTTAATATGGTCAATCTTGGAAATGTACCCCTGGCTGATGACGATAAAGCTTATTACATAAGCCACTATAGAATAAAGAATAGGTCCGATCACATAAGGGATAATATCGTCAAACAGGTTTAGTACATAAGCCAACCAAATGACGAGAAGGCCGTAAAAAAACAGGCGCAATAAAACAAAGGTATCCAAGCTAAGACCTGCCTCTTTTTGTTGAAGGAAATACCGATAACTATACAACAGGTAAACAAGAAAATGAAGGTAGTAGCCAATAAAAAGTGTTGCGAATAATGCGAATGGTAAAGTTTCCGTGTGGTGCTCCTCCAGGAGTAATCCAATAAGGAAGCCGAGGATCGCTGGGATGAAATGGAGAAAGTGCATCGTTGTCAACCGAAATGGTTTACGTGTGCAAGAGAGCGCAAAGAGGTAATACAGTGGCCCGATAGCCATGATCGTACTGAGTCCTACAAAAATGATTTTAATGTCAACGCTATCAGTAAATTCCAGAAACACCGATTTTCCAACCCTGAGGGATAGAACCATCAATAGCGCACTTAATAATCTGTTGGAGAGGGAATTTCCCTTTCTGTAACCCCAGAGAAATAAGGCCAGAAATAAGCCATGGATAACCCCCAGTCCACTAACGACAACTAATATGATATCATATGCACTCATCAGGCGCAAATTAATTCAAATGATGGATTGTATCACCACTGAAATCAACTCAAAGCGTTCTGCATAGCTCAACTCATACATGTGTGAAAAATGTATGTGTCTATATTTCCATTTTCGCTTCTTTTGTTAGC
Source organism: Cytophagales bacterium Ga0077538 (assembly GCA_001464155.1). Classification (GTDB taxonomy): domain Bacteria; phylum Bacteroidota; class Bacteroidia; order Cytophagales; family Cyclobacteriaceae; genus Chryseotalea. The sequence goes on from LNEN01000148.1 coordinate 25,109, forward strand.
GGCATCTACCTGCCAATAATTCATAAAATTGGTTTTCCTTTTATGTGTACTCAAATAAGGTTCTATAAAGAAGTAAAATTTCAAACAAATAAGCTGATTTTTGGCGTAAATCATGTCCTGATTCAAATGGCATAACTATATTTTATCGCTCTGTTCTACATTATATCCACATCCCTTTCATTCCTTCTGTCGCTGATACTTTTTACGAAGCGGGGAAAAACAAAAGCTGATTTGATATTGGCTTGCTGGTTGGTAATTATCGGAATTCATCTCGTATTTTACTACGCCAGCCTAATAGCGGATCCCTATTATTATCCCTACCTGTTGGTGAGCTATCCCTTTCCTTTGTTTCACGGACCCTTCCTTTATTTCTATACGGCATCTCTCACCAACCAGCATCCGTATTTGAAAAAACACTTTGTTTTGCACTTTGTACCTGCGCTGGTTATTTATCTTGTGCTCATTCCATTTTTTCTTCGCCCTCATGCGGAAAGACTTACTGTATTCACTAACCACGGAAAGGGTTATGAGTGGGTCTTTCTATTACAACTATTTCACTGTGGTTATTACGATTGCATATCCGAAATGTGCAGAATAGGTTCTCTCAGACTGAGAAAGTCAATTTACTTTGGTTGCGGTACCTGATTTATGGGGTTGGCGTTGTGTGGCTAGCTGTTTTTTCAGGAAATGATTTTATTATTTTTTCTTTGGTGGCCTTGTTCGTTTTGGTATTGGGTTTTTTCGGAATTAAGCAGGTTGGCATTTTTACTCAGGCGATTTCAAGCGATGTAATCAGTTTACAAAATTCATCTGTAGTCACCGCCTTAAGTGGTAACTCCACTCCAGAGGAACGAGCAAAAGGCAGATACCTTAAGTCTACATTATCATCAAAAACGCAAACTGAAATTCACAGCAAACTCATGGAGGCCATGGATAAAAAGAAATTGTTTCTGAACCCTGAGCTTACCATTGGTCAATTGGCAGAGGCCATCGCAGTTCACCCCAACCATTTATCCCAAGTCATTAACTCCATGGAGTCTAAAACCTTTTACGATTTTATAAACGCATGGCGGATAAATGAATTCAAAAAGATGGCAGCCCAACCCCAAAATCAAAAGTACACCTTACTGGCACTAGCCTTTGAATGTGGTTTTAGTTCCAAGACTGCCTTTTACAGAAATTTTAAGAATGTAACAGGACAATCGCCAACGCAATATCTAAAAGACCAGCATATCCAAATTCAGGCTGGCTAAGTTTAATCAATCATCTATTAAATTAGTCCCGATGATTAGTTCCACTTTAAAGGGACGTTGACAATCAACCACATAGGTACACTGTAGCCTATCACAAAAATACTTCCCAACTCCTAGGATGGGACTTCCCGCTGATACAATTGCCATTTCTTTGTGGCAAAAATTAATCAATAAAATCATCGACAAGGGAGAGAACATCCACGTGATGGGGCCCTGATTAGTTCGGTTCCTTGTGTGGAGTTTACTTCCAAATCGAAACTTGGAAAGATAAAGATATTTGTAGCTGGCTTAGTAATGTAATACGTATGAATTTGAAATCGTTAAGACTGATCGGAATAGTAGTTGCTTATTTGCCACTGATTTCTTTCATTATCTTCATCGGCTTATACCCATTACAGTTTTTTTTCTCCGATGGAGCGGTTGGTATTCTCAACATGAAGAGTGATGCGTTGTTGAAAGATAACGTTTGGAAAGCTTTTTTTAACACACACATTGCTTTCGGAGGTCTGGCTTTATTAATAGGCTGGATTCAATTCAATAAGTACATTCAAAATAACTACCGCACGCTGCACCGCATGGTAGGAGTACTGTATGTGTTTTCTACGTGGCTAAGTGTTTTCGGTGTTGGTTATATCAGCTTCTTTGCGGAGGGTGGAGCTATCGCTTTTTTTGGTTTTGTTCTTGGAGGCTTCATCTGGTTTTACACCACTATCCAGGGGTACATAACAATCCGAGAGGGCCTGGTTGTTAAACATCAACAGTTTATGATTTATAGTTACGCCACTTGTTTAGGCGCAGCCACCTTGCGCATTTGGTTGCCCATATTAGTGGCAACCACTCACGATTTTACCTTGTCTTACCAACTTGTATCATGGATTAGCTGGATGCCCAATTTGATGGTAGCCTTTTTAATTGTTAAGCGAATGGAATACAGGGCAATTAAAATTAACTCGGTTCGCATTAGATGAACATTTAATAAATAATATGACGACAGAACTTATTTCCTGGAAGTTAATCTTTCAATATTGTGCTTGGCTTTTTCTTTTAAGCTGGGGATTACAGCTAGTGGCCATTCAAACGACTACAGGTTTGGATGACCCGGCTATGAAATGGTGGTTAGCCGCTACTATGCTTACTCCTGCTATTGTTACATTTCTCTGCTTGTACTTCAACCCGATCTTAAAATCTAAGCTATTGTGGAAACCCAGTCTTAAATTAGTCGGCCCTACCTTCTTATCTGTTTTGGTTCCAATCTTCTTTGCTTTTATCGTAGTAACAGTTTTTGAATCCCTGCACTGGGGTACGTCAAAATGGTTTACGTTTTCAAGTAAGAATATTACTATTTCCGGTGGTCCTTTTTTATTAGGCTTGGGTAGTCAATCATGGTTAATCTTTTGCCTCAACCTATTTACTACGGGTTTTTTCTTTGCCTTGATTAATAGCGTTTTTGCAGCTGGAGAAGAGATCGCCTGGCGCGGATTACTTCAGGGGTTGTTACTAGAGCGCTTAGGTGCTTGGAAAGGCATCTTGCTGCTGGGTTTTATTTGGTCGATGTGGCATTTGCCTATACAATTGTACGGCTATAATTATCCGGAAAATCCTATACTCGGCAGCTTAATCATCTCGCCAATCATAATGATCGGATATTCATTTTTTATGGCTTGGCTTACCGTGTCTTCTAAAAGTTTTATTCCAGCAGCCATGGCACATGGTGCCGGGAATGGGATACAAGAAGGCATCATTTCGCAGATACAATTTACCACTCCCGAATTGTACCTGTATCTCATCCGAGTATTGACCTCCATAACAATTGGATTGATCTTTATGTACTTCCTGACCAGGAATAAATCGAAATGAACACAACCAAAACTAACAATAGGGGTTTTTGGTTACATAGGTTTGTGTCTACTGCTCACTTAAAACATAGTTGTGCCAGCCCGACCTTTATTAACTTAAGTGAACGTCTAGCTCAGTGACCAGGGTATACCTTGCACATTAATTATCAATTTTCTTATCTGCTTAAATTAATTATAGAAACACTTTTTAAACGTAAAAGAATGAAAACATTGTCTATTGCATTCATTACTGCTCTCACTCTATTTACTTCCTGCAGCAACGAAGATGACAACGAGCCTCAGAAGGCATCACGCACACTTCAGTACGAATTAACAGGGAGTTTTTCTGGGAGCAATATTATTGCAGCCTATACCACCGCCAATGGTGGAACAGTAACAGACCAGATCACCTCGCTTCCCTGGAACAAGGAGATTACATTCGACCCTACGGTAGGTGGAGCTAACATGGTAGTCTCCGGTGCTGGCGGCACAACCGGGCAACAGGTTACTATGGTAATTAGGAAAGGCGGCAGTCAATTGGGAACTCCCATCACCGCTACGGTTGACGCAAGAGGCACGTTCACGATATCTTCACCAGTAATAGTTTTTTAGTATTAACACGCTGCAAGGATTGTAATTACAATTCTTGATGGAGCGTGATTTGAAATATTTCTTTACAACTCTAGAAACTTAGTGATTCGTACAAAAAATAAGAGACTGATAGAATTAATAAATCTGCCTGTATTTCTTGGTCCTCAAGAATGAAATGAATCGTAAAAAAGGAAGAAATATGTTAATGAGATTAATATTTGTGATTGCATCTATTATGTCGGCTCATAGAGTATTTGCACAAACTGTCAATAAAAAGCCGCTCCATTTCACTATACTGATTGGTCATGATATAGCATTACCAATGTTTGGAAAGGCATTCGTTTCACCGGATAGCCGAAGA
>LNEN01000149.1 GCA_001464155.1 Cytophagales bacterium Ga0077538
CCAATTAAAGCAGAGGTATATGATTTTGCCATGGAGAAAGAAGCTACAATTGAACTCTCTTCGTATCCCTGATAGTATCGTTCAAAGAGTATGGAATCGTTTCGAATAATTAAAAATGCCACTGTGTTGTTAGCGGCTACCAAACTGTCGATTGCTTTAACGCGAGCTCTACCTACCCGTGTGGGTGCTATGGCTTCTGTAAATTGAAAGGGATCTTTTGATTTGGGTAATTCGCGGCTTGGGAAAATTGTATGGTCGGTGATTCCTGAAAAATTATACCAGACAAAGCGGCCCACTAAACAGGACTGCAGGAGCAAGGCTACGGAAAGTAAGAGAAGGGAATTTTTTAAGAGTCGCATTCAACTATTTTGTGAAATGATTAAAAGCCAGGATTGCTAGTAGTGCGAAGATTAACAAAAGATGTACCAATAACACTGCCTTTTGGTAAAGAGGACGCTGTGCCCAAGGCACCTCTTGCCGGAAGGGGTCAAAAATTAGCCCGATGCCCAGGGTACTCATGGCCGTGGCAACGTCTTTGTTGAAGAGGATGTAGTACAGGCTAAGCGCTATCATGAGCCCATACATGACGCGGTTAAAACCGGGGGTTAAATCGCGAGGCTGTGGTTTAGCGGTTGTCATAGAGTTTAATTTTCTGGTTAGTAACGTATGGGTAATGATTATTACAAAGGAGAGTAAATACTAAAAAAATGCCCGGAAATCCCCAGGCATCTTTCCAAAAGACCCGCATAATCAACCCATGATGCGATTGTCTTTCGCAACATATTTAGCGAAGCCAAGCAAGGCACCCAGTACCATAATGTTTCTAAAAACATTAATCATCTCTAATTCCATTTCACGCTGCAGGGTGGGTGTCATGGCTTCCAATCCAATGTTATACCCCATAGCCCTGGGTAGGTGCACGAGGAGTGCCATCAACAAAACATAGAGGGCCATGAGGGCATACGCCAGTTTATCGTATTTGCCTATCACTGCACTGATGATAAACAAGAGGATGCACACCATAAGAAATCAGGAACAAAGTCGGCACCTACTTCGGGCTTGCCCAGGTGAAGGCCAACATACATCAGGAAGGATAAGGGGAAGAGGTATCGACCCACGGTTAAAATCTTTTCCATGGCTTATACTTCAAAGGGTACAACTTCTCGAATCTCCGTAAAGCCTTTCGGGCTTTGTAAAATGGGGCAGGTGGAGGCCCATTCTTTTACTTCATCCAGACCGGATGCTTTGCAGATCATGTAGCCGGTTACCAGTTGTTTTTCTTTGATGGCCGGCTGCTGTTGTACGCCTTCGTTGCTTACAGTGGCTCCGTCCCATTGAATGGGTTTAGTAGAAATTAATTTCCCCTGCATCGCAATGTTGCCTATCCAACCTTGCCAGGCAGCCATGCCTTCTTTCATTTTTTCGGGATCCAGTTGATACTGCCCGTTTCCGGATTCGTTCCAGAACAGTAATAGATACTCTTTCATTTTCTTTGATGGTTTAGTGTGATGCATCAAAGGTGAGAGGCTACCGGAATTTGCGCATTGATCTAGATCAAGACTTTACAACTTTGCTTTGAGACGTGTCATCGTCTCGGGGCTGATGCCCAGGTAGGAGGCAATGAGCTTGCTGGAAAGCCGTGACATGATTTTGGGTTTATGCTCCATCAACCATTTAATACGGTCCAGTGCATCCAGGGCCATGAGGGTATTCACCCGGTAGACCGTGTTCGTATAAGACACTTCTAAAATTTGTTTATAGATGGCCGCAAATTGTGGCACTTGTTGAGAGAGTGTTTGGAAGCTGTTAAAATGAATGCGAAGTAATTTACTGGGCTCTGCGCACTTTATGAATTCCGTTGAGGGGCTTTGATGTTGAAATCCAAAGATGTCCGTCACCCATTGATCTTCTATATAAAATTCGCGGGTTGACTCATTACCATTTTTGTCCATCACATACACCTGCAGGCATCCTTCTACAACGAAATAAACATAGTGACAAACGTCACCCGCTTGCAGCAAGTGATCTCCCCGCTTTGTCGCGATCTCCTCGAAATGAGAAAGTACTTGCTGAATATTTTCTGGTTCGCGACCTAAACGATGGGCAATGTGCTGACGGAGGGATTCAATCATGCCTTGGAGGTTTGTTGTTTAACAACTCACGGATCTGGAATGTTTTAATGCGATCATTCTCTCCAATGTCCAACCCCTATTCAAGACTATAGTTTGATGAAGGGTTTGCCTGCTAATGCTTGAAAGAAAATGAGAATACAAAAGGCCATGTAAAGAATGGAAACACTCACCAGCCAGTACGTATTCCGAAGCAAATAGAATCCCAGCAAGGGAAGTGCTTGCAGGGCATGCATCCCCCAAAAATGCGCTGCACGCAAATCTCCATTTACCTTACTCCAATTGAGTACAGGTACCCCTGGTGTACCATCGGCTGCTCCGACTGTATGCGCCATGCGGGCACCCATCACCATTCCTTGTAGCGAGAAGATAACAAAGATGATGAGTCCAAAACGGATGCCCCACAAGTACGCAAGAGGGAGATCAGGAAAACATCGCATAAAGAAGGGGAGACTAACAACAAGCGTCCAGAGAGATATTCCAACAGCAGCACCGGCCATGAGTGTCCACATGCGGGAGTAGAAGGAGCTGGTCGTATTAAAATGCGAAGTAAGACCTCTCGCTGCTTGCACGAGCACATACACATCTTCGATCGTAAACAGGACCACCATGCCCAGGGAGTAAGCAAGCACTGCCATCGGACTGTTCAGGTAATGAAGATACCAGGCCATGGACCAGACGAAAATAGTGGTGGAAAGAAAAAACTTAAAAGGTTTGTACCAGGCATTAGTGCCGAGTACTTGCGTGGGAATTAACCAACTAAGCACTAAACAAGCAACAGCAAACACCAGACAGACCAACCCGAAGTAGTACAATACTTCATTGCGGTACTTTAGTTCTTCCAGAAAATACATGTAGTGCAGAGTTAGTTTGGGATAGTGATTACTTACTGAATAATAATGGCGGAAGAACTTGAGTCGCTTCTGTCCCTTTCAAATTTGGCGTACGCATGAACAAAAACGATCGTGGCTTGCATGATAATTTGTTCAGTGGACACTTCCTTCAAAGTAGTGTCAAAAGAAGTTTCGCTCACAGACAGTAGAAGCTCATTTCCCATTTTATAGTTTCTGCTCTTTTTATTTCCGGATCGGGTAAGCGTAATCGTCTTTCCTTTGGTGAAATTAAAAAAAGGAGTTTTGCCTGGTAAGCCTTTAACGTCTGCAATTTTTTCACCTGTGGTCAATCGTGTAATAGCACAGGTTCGCTTGAGGGTGTTTAAGTTGAATTGATAGTGCTCTTCTTTAAAAATAAGCGTGGCAGTTTTTGATTCGTAAACTGGCTTGAGCGCAGCTATTTTAGTTTCCCCTTGCATCAAGGTTATGGTGGCTTCGGGCATTTTCCAAGTGAGTGACTGGCCGACAGCGGTGGCTACTGTGGTCACGATCAGTGTAAGTAGAAGAAGTATCGTTTTCATGATTTTTTAAATGAGTTTGACTAGTGAGTAACAGAAGGCTGCATTCTATTACACGATGTCAAATCCCTTCCTAACTTTTCTATTGTTTTGCACCCTGCTGGCTGGCCAGTGATTTCTTTATTTTCATCATGATGGTATCAGGAGTGATGCGCGGAAGATTAGAGACGAACCAATTGTTAAACCCGACAATTCTTTTTCCCTTTCCGTGTAGCAATAAGTCAACACCTTGTTGGGCCACTACATTGGCAGCTATCGGCTTGTTTGCTTTGTAGGCATTTGTTTTCCACATGGCGTCTGTATTAAAAGCGGTGTCTACCGGGCCAGGACAAAGCGTTACAACCTGTACGCCTGTTCCCTCCAGCTCGGCAGCAAACGTTTCGGAAAAAGCCAACACAAATGCTTTTGTTGCTGAGTATACGGAGTAGTAGGGGAAAGGTAGAAAGGATAATAGTGAAGCTACATTTAGGATGCGGCCGCGCTTGTGAAGGATCATATCCTGCACAAACAATTTGCTAAGTGCGACTACCGAGGAGACGTTGAGCTCAATCATCCGAAGCTCTGCCTGTAAATCGGTGTTGATGAATTCACCATACACGCCCACGCCTGAATTGTTTACCAGCATGGTTACTTCCAGGTTATTTTCTTTTACTTCTTCATATAACGCTAGGGCCTGAAGGGAATTGGACAAGTCCTTCGCAAAAATATGTACGTGGATTCCATGCTGCTGTTCCAGTAGTGCTTTTAGATGTTGAAGGTTATCCAGTCGCCTGGCTACGAGTACCAGGTCAAATTTTTTGGCGGCCAGCTGCAAGGCCATTTCATAGCCAATACCAGAAGTAGCACCGGTAATTAGTATTTTATCCTTCATTTTTCTGTTGAGTAATCGTGTACAAATGTCACTTGGTTGGAATGAATAAGTCGATAACATTTGTTTAGATTTTTTTACGAGCAGATTGGCTAAAGCTCTTTTTTAAGCCGACTGAGGTGTACAGGTGAGATCCCTAAGTAGGAGGCAATCATGTGTTGTGGCACGCGGTTGTGAATGTTGGGAAACACCTTTGAAATATGTTGGTACCGCTGTGCAGGTGTGAAGACATATTGGTTCTTCAAGCGGTTGTCGAAGTAAATGAAATAATACTCGGCAATGAGCCTTCCCATTTTGTCGCCTTCTTCAAGGTGGGTGTAACCCCAGTCAATGGCTTTTCTGGGCAGCACAATTGTCTCTGTCTCTTCAATTGCCTGGAGGTTGCTGGAAGCAGGCTCTTGCAGCATAAAACTGGTGTAGTCTGCAATGAATTGGTGCTCTTGTGAGAAATGAATAGTGTGCTCTTCGCCAGTATGATCAATAATGGTGCTCCGGGTAATGCCTTTGTTAATGAAGAAAATTTCGTGACTGATGTCATCCTGTTTGCTAAGAAATTCTTTGGGTTGAAACTTTTTAGGATAACAATACTGCATGAAGGTTTCCAATTCGGTGTTGGAAATCTCGATCATGTTGCGGATGGTGGCTGCCAGTTCTTTCATGCTTTCATCTTTGAACAGGGAGGATGCAGATATTGTTTAAGTGATTAAAGACGCCTTACATTCACGATACTCCTGCCCCATGATCATTCTTTGAGCACTTTTGGTATTGACAGGGGGGATCCTTTAGGAATTTACGACTGCAAAGTTGAAGGATGCGGTAGGCCTAAAACTGGTATCAAATGCAATGCAATCCATTCTGTACACCCCTTTGCGGAGATTAACTATCTTATTCTCCGCATAAAGTGCGGAGAATGCCTTGAATTTGCGGTGAAAAATGACTTTATTTACCGCATAAAGTGCGGAGAATATGAAGCCATATATACATCAGCGACCCGATTGGCCGACATTTTCATGGGATGAATCAGTTGTTTTGCAACGCTTGACGGAGGTACGGTATAAGCAGGGTCGATTACTTGGTAAAATGGAGGGATTGGGCTTTCAACTTCGTGAAGAGGCCTCTCTTGGTGTCTTAACATTAGATGTTACTAAGACAAGTGAGATAGAAGGGGAGATATTGTCTGCGGACCAGGTGCGTTCTTCTATTGCACGAAAATTGGGAATGGATATGCCAGGGCTGGTACCTTCTGGCCGAAATGTCGAGGGCATTGTGGATGTTATGCTAGATGCTACAAGAGAATGCCAAATATCACTAACAGCCGATAGACTTTTCAACTGGCATTCAGCTTTATTTCCTACAGGAAGAAGTAGCCTGTATCCCATAACAGTGGGTACTTGGCGTACAGATACTAACGGGTCTATGCAGGTTATATCGGGAGCCATGGGCAAGGAACGGGTTCATTTCGAAGCACCGGCAGCAGAAAAACTGTCCTCTGAAATGGAATTATTTTTGACCTGGTTCAATAAGGAAAACGAGTTAGATGCTGTATTAAAATCAGCCATAGCGCACGTGTGGTTTGTAACGATTCATCCTTTTGATGATGGCAACGGACGTATAGCACGTGCCATAGCCGATATGCAGATGGCGCGCGCTGATAAAACAGCACAACGCTTTTACAGTATGTCTGCACAAATACAAAAAGAACGAGCTGAGTATTATAGTATACTTGAAAGAACACAGCAAGGAACGCTTGATATTACGAAATGGCTTTTGTGGTTTTTAAATACGCTCGATCATGCTTTGAATGAAAGTGAACGAGTCCTCACCTCTGTTATGGAGAAGGCAAGATTTTGGGAAAAATTTAATTCGACTTTCCTGAATGATCGACAGAGAACGATGTTGAACAAATTGCTGGATGGATTTGAAGGCAAGCTCACCACCTCTAAGTGGGCAACGATAACAAAATGTTCACCGGATACAGCACTCAGGGATATAACCTACCTACTAGAAATAAAGGCGCTGAAAAAGGAAGAGGGCGGAGGAAGAAGTACGAGTTATTCGATGGTTATAGAATAGCATTAAGAGATCTAAAACACAAAAGCTAAATCGGATGATTCAGCTTTTGTGTTTATTGAGTGATGGGAGAGTGGAGCTGCAGGGAATCGAACCCTGGTCCAGAGAAGGTACAACGCGAGCCTTCTACATGCTTAGTTGACTTTGATTTTTGTGAACAAGCCGGCAGGCAACAACCAACCTATTCCTTAGTCACTGTGTCTTAGCTGCGCTTAGTAACCTCGCACAGAGCAGTTTTGCTGATCGACACTGCTATACCAGCTCCCGCAAATCAAAGGAACTGAGCAGCGATGGCCTCCGGCTTCTTAAGCGGGATAAGCTAACCTAACGGTACGTTAGATTAAGCAGCCATGGCGTAAGTTGTTTCGCCACGTAATTGTTGGAACTATCTTTCAAGGCTCTCATCCCATGAGCCTGCATGCTTATACTCGTCTGCACACGGCCTGTCAAAACCGGTCAGCCCCCTGTTCAATTGACAATCAATAATTATCAATGTTCAACTGAGGGACAAATATACGGGTAAAAAAGTTCCGGAGAGTCGTTGGCACCCTGACTAAGACTTTTGCTGAAGAGGCAGTGAGATTTCAAAGGTAGTATTCCATCCCTCCAGAGGCTTCAACTGGATATGGCCGCCAAGTTTATCAAGAGCTTGTTTAGCAATGAACAAACCCAAGCCTGCACCCTTACTTTTTTCACTTCCCCGGTAAAACATGGTGAATATATGGTCTGCGATGGCATTATTGATGCCTTGACCATTGTCGGAAATAATTAATCGTAAATAAGTATTTTCCTCCTGGCAAGTGATTCTGATTTTTGGGTGTGAGTTGTTGTTAAAGAGAATGGCGTTCTCTATCACATTGAGTATTGCCACTTCTACTAAATAACTATCAGTAAGTAAGTAACATCCCTTTCCAAGGGGCTTCTCCACCGTAGTAGCCTCAAAATGTGGAAAATTTTCAACCTGACTTAAAACTTTCTCCAACACCTCGCTCACATAAATTAGCTCATATTTTAATTCCCAGGTTTTAATATTTTGATAAATGATCAACTTTTGCAGGATGCGGTTGGTGTAGGTAATCTCTGTTTCCAGCAGGTTAATGTACTGCAATCCACTTTTGTCGTGCACATCCAGTTTGGCTACATGACACAAACCCAACAAGCGGGTAAGTGGACCTTTAATGTCGTGTGAAGAACGATAAATAAACGTATCTAACTCTTGTTTGACAGTCAGCAGGTTGGTGTACGCAGTTTGTAATTCACCCGTACGAGCTTCTACAATTTTCTCCAGATTGCTATTAACGTATTTCAGGTTTTCGTTTTGTTCGGCAATTACCCGATTCGCATTCTCTATTTCTTCTCGACTCGCTTCAATTTCCTCTTTCTGTGCTTCCAGCAACTGGTTTTTATCCAGTATGTCCAGATTTTGTTTTTTGATTTCTACAGTACGCTCCTCAATGTTCTTTTCGAGTTGCTGGTTCGCCAAACGAAGACTACTGGAGCGCCACCGTACTACGCCCACGATCGCCAACGTAGTAGCCAGCACATAAAATAGAATAGCCAAAGGGTTTTGATACCAGGGTGTTAGTATGGTGAAGGAGATTGATGCTTCTTCGCTGATAACATTTTGCAAACTTCGGGCCTTTACTTTGAAGGTATAGTTTCCTGCAGGAAGGTTCGTGTATTCTTTTTGAGATAAAGCTTTGAATGCAGACCATTGCTGATCAAAACCTTGTAGCAGATAACTATACTCCATATCTCCTGGTTCTGTGAAACCCATGCCGGCAAAACGGAAGTGTAAGTCATTGAAGTGAAAAGGTATTTTAGTAAACTCCGCTACCCTATAGGTTGAGTCTTGCTTACTGGCTTCGATAGAACGAAGCAGAACGGGAACTTTTATGGTTTTTCTATAGGATGGATTATAGTGCACAATGCCATCAGAAGTAGATAAGTAGATGTCATTCGGATTTAGAATTTGAATATCATTGACTCGTAAGTTTTTTATTCTTCTGAAAATATCCTGGTTAACCTCATATCCAGTAGAGGTGGGTGAGGCGCTGAAACTGATTGGATACGATTGACCATTTCTTTCTTCTACGTACGAGCCCCATAGATTTCCATTTTTATCTTCCTTCAGTAATTCAACTTTGGTGAGATGCGAACCGAAGAGTTGTTCATTTAAACTTGGATGCAACTCAACTCTTTGTAGTTCTTCATTAAATCGGTACAGTCCTTTCTCTGTACCAAAAACCACCTCTCGAGTAAGCTCAAACGGTCGTATTCGATACGTTGATGGGAATCCATCTCGTTCTGTAAACAAGGTAATCTCAGGATCTTTATCCATGCCTGCTATAAAGCGAAGGCGGTAAATACCTCGTGTGGGACTGTTGGCCCAAAGTGATCCTTTACTATCCTCAGCAAAATAATAAAGGGATTCAGGGCTATTGCCCAGCTTGCGATGTACCTGTACTCTGTTGCCACTTCGTTGAAGGAGTACTAAGCCTTCTACTGTATTGACCAGCAAGTAACCTGGAAATTGTTTGAGGGGCACAATAGACCAAGCACGGTTAGTAAAACCTATATTCCGGAGGTTGTCCCCCTCAACGGTGAAAATACCTTCATTACTAGTCACTACTGTCAGACTCGAGTCACAGTATAAATGCCAGGTCTGTAGCCCCGGCTTACCTACTACCTGAAAGATGGCAGGCTCCTGAGAAGGTTGATCAGGGCTCTCTTTTTTTCTAAATAAACCAAGGGAGCTCGTGGCGTACAAGGAGTTTCTCTGCTTGGCTACAAAGTAAAATTGTCCGTTTGATCCGGATCGATCCTGAAAAGAGGTGAAAGGAGACCCGAGTTCGACCAGACTAATTCCATTATTGCAGGCAACCCAGAGGTTATGCGTGAATCGATCCTCTTCCATAAACCATATCGATTCATCAATGAGTCCTTCTTTTTTACTGATGCGATGCAAGAGCTTGCCGGTGGAGTCAAGGATTATGAGACCATTGGTTCGCGTGCCGATGGCATAGTGCCCATTATGCAAGATCTTGCCGAAACTGTTTTGATTAATGAGGAGAGGATTTACTGGATTCTCAAGTTGTGTGAAGGATTTCCCATCATACAAGAGTAGCCCTCGTTTTTCAGATATAACTAAGGTCTGATTATCAGCGTAGGGAAATACTGCATTGAGTGATTCATGCTTCAGACTCTCGCCACCGGGTACCAGTGTGAGGGCATCTTTCTCTAAACGCAGAAGTCCTTCTCCCTCCAGTCGTACCCAAACTTCATCACGAATGAAAAAGGAACGATGACGTGTTGTTTGAAAAGGTATGACAACAATGCTATTAGTTTGTTTATGATACAAGTAGAGGCCTTTTGTGGATCTGAAAACGACACGGTCTTTTGTGATATGAATGGACCAGACATCGTTGAAATTCTGGTGGGCGCTGTCCAACAGGTGTAGTAGTGAGTGATACTGGAATTCGTTATTGACAGACTTTTCCAGGTAACCAAAATCACCCTGTGCTCCAATAAACAAGTTCCCCTCTTCATCTTCTGCCAGTGCATGTACTTCCGATTTATTGCGAACCGTAATCAGTTGCCACTCTACCCCATCATACATGAGCAGCCCATTGTTGTTACCTACAAAGAGTAGACCTTCTTTACTTTGAAGAATGGCGAAATTTTGCGGACCCTGTCTGTAGACGGAGGTGGGAAAATTGGTAACAAAGGGTAGCCCCCGATCAGGCTGTGCGAATGCACTATGAGAGATAATGAGGGCTAAAATTTTACAAAGTAACTTCATGGGGTAAGTTCAAGTAAAAACAGTCGGTCAAACTGTTAAACTAATCTACCAAAAGTTCCAGCCCTATCCGCCTATCTTTTAACAAATTACAGAGTCTATGGATTAATTACTTTCGATTTTTACTTTCTTATTCTATTTTGCACGCCAATGGAAGGATTTGTTGTTTCAGCGCGTAAGTACAGGCCCTCAGGTTTTGATGAGGTGGTGGGGCAGGAGCACATCACTACTACGCTTAAAAACGCCATTGATAACAACAAACTAGCGCAAGCCCTTCTTTTCTGTGGTCCTAGAGGTGTGGGTAAAACCACCTGTGCCCGAATTGTAGCCCGGCTCATCAACGGCTTTGAAGAAAAAACGGAGCAAAATGCCCTCAACATCTTCGAACTGGATGCCGCCTCCAATAACTCGGTGGAAGACATCCGCAACCTGATTGACCAGGTTCGCTACCCACCGCAGTTCGGCAAATACAAAGTGTATATTATTGACGAGGTGCACATGCTCTCTAATGCGGCCTTCAATGCTTTTTTGAAGACGCTGGAGGAGCCACCTTCGTATGCCATTTTTATTTTGGCTACTACCGAGAAGCATAAAGTAATTCCAACCATTCTTTCTCGCTGCCAGATTTTCGATTTTAACAGAATCCAGATCAGTGACATTGCCAACCACCTCAAGAAGATCGCCAAGGTAGAGAGCATTCCTGTAGAGGAGGAAGCCTTGCACTTGATTTCTCAAAAAGCAGACGGTGCTTTGCGCGATGCGCTTTCCATTTTCGATTTAATGGTGACGTATGGTGCAGGAAAGGGAGTAACGTTTAAGAGTGTACTTAATAACTTACACATACTGGATTACGACTACTATTTTCAAGTGGTCGATTCATTGTTCAGTCAAAATCATACACAACCCTTGTTGTTGTTTGATGATGTGTTGAAGAAGGGGTTTGACGGACAAAATTTTATCGTTGGTCTTGCGGAGCATTTCAGAAATTTATTGGTGTCACAAGATGCGCGCACAGTACAGTTGATGGAGGTTCCTGACAGCGTAAAGAAGAGTTATGCCGAACAGGCAAAAGCGTGTCCACCGCAACTGCTCCTTACGTGGTTGAACTTAGCCAGTCAGGCCGATATTCAATATAAAGCCAGTAAGAACCAGCGTCTTACCGTTGAGCTAGCCTTGATGAAGATGGCCCATGTGTCGCATCTTATCTCAGCGCAGAGCCTCAACCCAGCAGCGGGTGAGGCAAAAAAAAAAGTGATGGCCTAGAAGCCACACCCTCTACCGAAGAGATTACTCTGCCTGCACAAAAAACAGCAGAGGTTGTCGCAAAAGAAGAATCTGTTCCAACAGCGGAAGCCCTCGCTATTAAACCTGACTTTGCAGAGAAGACTCGCTTTAAAACAGCGCCTAAATCGTTCAAGCTCAATGATCTTTTAAAAGTTGAAGCAAAGAAAGAGGAATCGCAAGGAACGATCAGTCAGGCGAAAGAAGATAAGCCCTACACAGAAGAAGCCTTAAAAGAAGCCTGGAAAACCTTTGCAGAAACACGCAAGCAGCAGCAGGGTGATTACTTCTTGTTAAACCTGGAGTATGAACATACGGCAGGTAAGATCGTGATGCCGATCACGAATCCCATTCAGGAAACCATGCTGAATGAGTTTCGATTGGAACGTACTACCTTCTTGCGAGAACGCTTGCAGAAAAAAAAATGGTCTACACCCCACGCGATAAATTTGAGTACTTGATGAACAAGAATCCCTTGATCAAGGAAATGAAAGATAGACTGGGTTTAGACCCTGATTATTAATCGCCTCCTCCATCACCTCCACCACTATCGCCCCCGCTGTCACCACCTGAATCACTTCCGGAGTCGGATGAATCCCAACTTCCTTCCGAGCCAGCTCCTCCAAAGTCTCCTCCTTCTCCCGAAAAGTCGTTGGTATCGGTGGCTTCGCTAGGCGAAGAGCTATCACTAAAACTGGTGTAGGAAGAATCACTTCCGCCATCACTTACTCCGCTGCCTTTGCTGCTGAATAATTTCTTTAAGAATTTGAACATGGTTTTTATCAGTTAGTATGAAGAGGTGTGTAAAAATTACAGTACTACTTTTGAAATCGTCTCAGGCTTTGGTCTTCCGTATTTGACAATTTTAATTTATCTGTTAACCTGTAAAGACACATAAAGTTTTTTTAGGTGCTTAGTAAAACATTTGTAAAGAATTGAGTTACGCTCCAGGGCCGCTTGGCCCCGTATACTCACTCAACGCTGTATTCTATCCACACATGCCAAAGCCAGTCCGAAGATAGAATAAGGCGTTTCATGAGCATACTGATAGTTTTCTTTTAAACAAGTATACGCCTTAGTCAAATAGATTCTTTCTGTTGTAGATTATTTCACTAGTTCAATTTGGTGGTATGAAATGGGGTTAGCAGATTAATTTATTACATCTTCAAATCTTCAAATTCTCTAATCTTCAAATCAATTTATCCCATCAAAACAGACTCGTCTTTCTTCTACTGGTTCTTCTGGGTGTAGTACCAAACAACATTCCGAAAACGCCCCGCACAATTTCTTTTCCTACTTGCTTGGTAATAGGAGAGGCCATCACTTCTTCGAAGGTTGATTTCTCCTGCTTCCGAGAAGAAGTAGTTTTCTTTTCAGGGGCTTCCGCTTTTTGTTCTTCGTGTTGTTCCATACGCTCGCCCAGTATTTCGTACGCACTTTTCGGATCTACGGTGTCTTTGTATTTTTTATACAAGTCAGAGTGTGCTAGTAAGTCGTTGTATTCCGACTCACTCAACGGGCCCATCACAGAAGCCGGAGGTGCCAGGTGGGTGACTACCGTTTCAGTAGGAATTCCTTTTTCATTTAACACAGTGATGAAAGCCTGACCGGTGCCCAGTTGAGTAAACTGTTGTTCCATGTCGTAGTACTCCGACTTTGGAAAGGTTTTGATGGTGTCTTTTAAAGCCTTCACATCGTTAGGCGTAAAAGCACGAATTACGTGATGTACACGATTCCCCAATTGTGCTAGTACATTAGCAGGTACATCTTGGGTCAATTGTGTGCAGAAGAAAATACCGACTCCTTTCGAACGGATCAGCCGTATGATCTGATCGACCTGATCCAGAAAAGCCTTCGGTGCATCTTTAAAAAGTAAATGTGCTTCGTCTAAAAAGAAAATCAATTTGGGTTTATCGAGGTCTCCTGCTTCGGGTAAACGCTGGTATAATTCAGCCAACAGCGAGAGCATGAAGGTAGAGAAGATAGCAGGTTGGTGTTGAATGTCCGCCACGTTGAGAAGACTGATCACGCCCCTTCCATCTACTTTTTCAAAGAGATCTTCAATGTCAAACGAAGTTTCACCAAAGAGTTGATCTACACCTTGTTGTTCGAGTGAAACAATTTTTCGTAAGATGGTGGAGGCGGTAGCAGACGAAATTTTTCCGTAGTCAGCTTTAATCTCGGCAGCGCCAGGGCCTTCTGTCAGGTAGTTCAATACTTTTTTCAAGTCATTGAAATCCACCATTGGCAATTGCTTGTCATCGGCATACTTGAAGAGAATATTCAATACACCGGTTTGCGTTTCATTTAGCTCCAATATTTTACTGAGCAAAGTCGGGCCGAACTCTGTAATGGTGGCACGCATTTGTGCGCCTAGCTTTCCGCTAAGCGAGTAGAGTTCCACCGGAAAAGCAGCAGGTGTATACTGCATACCTAACGCTTTCGCGCGCTCAGCAATTTTATCGTTGCTGGTGGCCTCCTTCGCCATTCCGGAGATATCTCCTTTCATGTCGGGCATAAATACTGGAACGCCTGCAGCAGAAAGTTGTTCTGCCAGTAGTTGTAACGTGCGTGTTTTACCGGAACCGGTGGCGCCCGTCACCAAGCCATGACGGTTCATCATACGCAAGGGTAAATTTACTTTTGCTTCCGCTATAATTTCTGTTTGGTAAACACCTGCTCCCAGGTAAATGGAAGGGAGCGCTGTTGTATAGGATTTAGAAATCGATTCGATGAATTTTTCCTTTGACATAAGCAATGTGTTTGTAAATGCAAGGTAAGAGATAAAAAATAAGCCTGATCGGTGTGGATCAGGCTTGTTGAATTTTTGTAAGAGATAACTACTTTTTATCCTCGTAGTTTTGAATGCTATACGAAAAGCCAAAATTGAATAATTGACTTAGCTGTACTTCTGTATCCTGATCATAGTCGTATACCAAAATGCCACCGAGGTTAACATTCAGGAAACGATTTACCTTGGCGATGATCATGAGGTCGAGACGATGGTCGATGGTCTTTCCTTCCAGTGTTTCATAGTTGGCAAACAGCATGTAACGCCAACGCAAGTTTACGTTGGTGGCAATTTCTTTGTTAAAGTCTGCAGTCAATTGAAACGCCAGCCACTCAAAGCGAGTCGTTTCTGTTGAATCTACCCCATAAGGAGTAGGGCCAACGCTGGTGGTAAAACGGGTTGGGTCTTGCACAATGGTAACCCGGGGAGCGAAGGGAGAAATACCCACTTTAAAATAATCCACCGGATGGTAATTAAGACCCCAGGCAGAAGTGATGAAAGCAGGTGCAAAAATATCTGAAATTAGTTCTTCAGTTTCAATACCTGTTGTGGCATCTTTTGTATACTTATATCCTTCTGCTAATTGAGATAAGAAGTTTAGCGAGGTGAAAAGATCCCAGTGTGAATTCAGCACATAACCGTAATTGCTATTCAGGTATAAGCGGTCAATAGTTTTGCGCATGCCTTGTCCTTCATTGTTCACAAAGCCATACTGTATGTCAAATTCATTGTCCCACTTATTTTTATTCTTGGCATAGTTGGCTTTGAAATTGAACATGGCATTAAGTCCAATAGAATTAACTCCCCCGCCTTTCCAATTGGAGGAGAAGGCTGCCTGACTAAAGTTAAGCCCCGCACCTGTTTTCTTTTTCCAGAAGCTGGTGGTGTCGGGTCGAACTACCTGCGCAGTAGCGCAGAAGGCCATAAAAAAAAGCGCAGCTATGAACAGTGCGCTTAGTAGGGAGTATTTTTTCATGCAAGAAGGATTAAGTAGTTAAGTAACTAATTTACCCCAATACAAACAAGAAAGTCTAGATGTTGTTGAGCTTAATTTCATCCAGTGCCACTTCTGTAAGGGGCTTGGTGATGAATTTAATAACGTGATTGTTGTTCACAATTTTATCAATGTCACGCTTATTGTCAGAGCTGGAGAGAATGATCACTTTACATTTGTTGCGCACCAACTCATTGAATTTTTCAAATTCATAGAGGAAAACAAACCCATCAACAATAGGCATGTTGATGTCAAGAAAAATAAGACTAGGCAGGTTGTCGGCACTGTGTTGGTTCTCACGAAGGTAATCCAGGGCTGATTTGCCGGAACTTTTCACTTCCACACGATTGGCAAACTTTGTGATTTCGATAATGCGTTTACTGATGAAATTATCAGTGTCATTATCATCCACCAGCATAACTAAATCGATGGCTTTTGTATCTGGTTGCATTAACATCCGCGCTGTAATCCTAAAAATGGGTACTAAGAAATATGGTCAGTCACAAAAATATCTTTTTTCGCCTAATTTGAAGCATGTACCCTAAAAATAGGAGACTTTTATCATGATATTCTCATAAAAACGATGATCTGAAGGGTCTATCTTTTAAATACCCTAAGTTTTTCACCAACCGTTAGGCTGAAATCCTTTTTTTGATTCCAGTCCATCAGTTCTTTGATGGTAACCCCATATTGGCGAGCAATACCATACAGTGTGTCACTCGGTTGTACCTGATGCTCAATTAGTTCACCCTTTGAAGGGGTAGGTGTGCCGATTGATTCCTTCAGATTAAGGACTTGTCCATGGGCCAAATCCCAATTGTCACCCAGGTTGTTCCAGTTGGCTAAATCTTGTGGAGATAATCCATACTTCTTTGCGATAGCATGAACGTTTTCACCTGCTTGTACTATGTGTACCGTTGGTGCTGAAGTAGTGGGTGCCTGAGGTGGAGACACTTCCTCGTTAGTGGCACTGACCTCTGCCGTAAGAGAGGCGATGACAGGACTTTCCGGTCGAGTACCCCAGGTAAAATAACGATCGTCTACTGTAATACTCGGCTCTTGTGTTGTATTCGCTTTTGATTTCTTTGGCATCTTGGAGGTCATCCAGATAACTTGCCCTGGTGCTGTTTCAAGACGCTCGGTTCTATTGTATTTTTTTAGTTTGGATAAGGAGACGGCATACTGCTGGCTGATCGTCCAGAGGTTGTCACCGGCTTTGGCCAATGCTTGCTCTTGGGCAGCTTTTGATTTTTTTGGAGCTGCATAATAGTAAGTGCCGGGCACCATCTTCTCATGGCCGTGTAAATCATTGTACGACATAAAGGAAGGAAGACTGACGCCTGCACGTTTTGCTAAAGAAGTCATGCTTTCCCCATTTTGTGCTTTCAGCGCCTGAACCCCGTTGATAGTAATAAAAGAATGATCAACCGCTTTGGTTTGTGTTTCTGTTTTTTTGGAGACTGCTACCGTACTACTTTTTACTGGTAGTTTATTTTCCGGTAGCGGCACCACTACGGCATACATGCGATCTGCAGGCACGCTTCCTTTTCGTATCCATTTATTATACGACATTACTTCCTCAGGCGTAATGGATAAATCACTGGCCAATTCTTCTACGGTACGGGGCTGTTGAATCTCCCAGATGCTGATAGGTTGTTGTGCTTTCTCCTGCACCACTTTTTCGAAAGCAACTTTGTGTGCGAGAAATTTCTTCACGTACCAATACGTGGAGGAGGTGATGTCCATGTGCTTGGCACCACTTTCGGTATCGTTTACCGAGCGCAACACACCCCCTGCACCCATCTGGTAGGCTTGCAGTGCATATACCCAATTGTTGAACTGGTAATTATTTTTCTTGATATACTTGGCTGCACCACGAGAGGCGGAGGCAATGTTCATACGCTCATCAATAGTATCATCTACCCGCAAGCCCATTTCCATGGCGGTAAAATCCTTGAACTGCCAAAAGCCCACCGCATTGGAAACCGATACGGCATCGGCAATTAGCGCGCTTTCCTGTAGTACCAGGTATTTGAAATCATCAGGTACTCTTTCTTCTGCGAATATTTTTTCGATGATGGGGAAATAGGTTTTAGCGCGCTCTGACTTGATGGTGAAATGTTTGGGCGATTGCCACAAAGCATCTACGTAATGCCGGCAAAGTTAAGTTTATGCGGAACCTGCGGAACTTCGTAGGGTTGCGCTGCTGCCGAAAGCGTGACAACAAAAAATAGCGCGAATAGTAATTTCATAAAACCAATCAATCTTTTACTTTTTGCATCAGCATCAAACCATCGCGAAGGGGAAGTAATACATTTTCCACGCGTGGGTCGGTCTGTATTTTTTCGTTGAAGGCCAAAATGGCTCTCGTGTCTTTATCAATTTTCTCTTCCACTACTTTACCACTCCACAAAACATTATCCACCAAGATAAAGCCTCCTAAAGGTACACGATTGATCAATAAATCGAAGTAGAGGCTGTTGTTTTCTTTGTCGGCATCGATGAAAACTAAATCGAAAGATTCGGTAAGCTGAGGGATGATGTCTGCGGCCTTTCCGATTCTATAGTCGAGTTGGGCTGTATAAGGCGATGCATTAAAATAGCCTCGCACGGTATCCTCCAGTTCCTCGTTGGCATCCAGCGTGATGAGTTTCCCATTGGGCAGCAAGCCTTCGGCCAAGCAAAGCGCAGAGTAACCGGTGTAGGTTCCTACTTCTAAAATGACAGTAGGCTTAATCATGCGACTGATCATAGATAAGAATCGACCCTGTAAGTGCCCCGAAAGCATGCGGGGCATTAATACCTTTGCTTGTGTATCGCGGTTCACTTGCTGCAATAAACTATTCTCCGCGCGTGTATGTGCTTCTGCGTAGTGTTGTATCAGCGGATGGGTAATGTCTAGCGGCATATCAGCTTTTTTCAACGGTGCTTATTAAGCGGGTTTAATGATGAGTTGACTTAATTGTTTTTCATTGAACATGTCGTTGGCTACACGTTGCAGTTTGGCTGGCGTTAGCTTGTCGATGTTGGCAAATACTTCTTCAATGGTGGGCACGCGCTTGTAGTCAAGGACACTGCGTCCCATCATCATCATCATGCTGAGATTGTTTTCTTCCGACATGGCCATCTGCCCTTTGATTTGTTCCTTGGCCTGATTGAGTTGTGCAGTGCTGAGTTTCTTATCGCGGAATCGGGCTAATTCCTGTTTCACGAGTTTAATGCAGCGATCTACTTGCTTCGGTTCTGTTCCGAAGAAGATGGCAAACAAGCCAGTGTCTGTATACGGAATATAATGCGCATCAATGGAATACACGTAGCCGTATTTCTCGCGCAGCGAAAGGTTGAGTCGTGAATTCATGCCGGGCCCACCTAACATGTTTACTAACAAATAAAGAGCTACACGATCTTCGTGCTTCATCGGATAAGCATCACGGCCAATGGCACATTTCGCTTGCTTTACCGGACGAGATAATACTTTCTCGCTTGGTTTGTAGACGTGAATGGCTTTTCGTTTGACAGGTGATTTTTTCAGCGATCGCTTTTCTAAATAGCGTTTGGCCATGCGTTCTGCATCGGCCAAGGTGATGTTACCAATTAAGCTGAAAACAATTTTATCGGTGCTTAGGTTTTTATCAAAATAATCACGGAAGTCTTTGCGCGTAAAACTGCTGACAGTTTCTTGTCGCCCGAGAATGTTCATTCCCATGGGATGTTTGCGGTAGACAACCGTTTCGAACTCATCTTGTAAGGAATCGTCAGGACTATCGAGGTACATGGACATTTCTTCCAGAATAACACCGCGCTCTTTTTCCAATTCTTTTTCGGGAAGAGTAGAGTTGAAGGTGATATCGGAAAGTAAATCGACTGCGCGTTCAAAATATTCATCGCGAACAGAAGCAAAGAATACAATTTTCTCCTTGTCGGTATAGGCATTCAATTCACCCCCGACAGAATCCAGACTGGTGATGATGTCCAGGGTGGAACGCTTGCGAGTTCCTTTAAACGCCATGTGTTCCCAAAAGTGAGCAATGCCTTGGTTGGCGATGGTTTCATCACGACTGCCAATGCCTAAGAAGAGTCCGCAATGAACAATTTTTGTATGGGTGATTTGCTGGTGTACAACGCGGATGCCGTTGCTAAGGGTAAAAATAGTACAGTCTTTCATAATCGAGTGCAAATTAATCAATAGAAGCGGGTGATTGTTGCGCAGGCGAACGGAAATGACCGAAAGCGGGCGGGGTATTGACAAAACCTTCTGAATTTTGTTATTAGAGTAAGATTTTGGTTGGCATACAGATTGCAAAAGGAAAAATGCTATGGATACTCAAAAAGTAAAAACCTGTTTCACCATCACCTTTACTGATGATCAATTTGATCGGGCAAGGGCTTATGTGGAAGATATGCGCAAACACCCCTCTCGTGTGTACTGGCGCGGTAAAGAAGGAAAATCGGACAGCGAGCTGATCATTGAGCAGATTGCGCACCGCATTCTTTCTGGCTTCTACAATGACAGTCCTTATCAGGCAGGCAAGCACATTATGCGCATGGATAGCGCAGTGACCGCCTAAGCCTACACGAGGTCGAGTACTTTCTTGATGAGATCGTCAACCGTTTTGGTGTGATTCTTTGAGAATTTATTCTTCACCCGGTTGGCGATGATGGCATTGAGGCTGATCATTTCATGACCCAGCAAACGGCCGAGGGAATAATACCCGGCTGTTTCCATTTCCAGATTAGTAAGCCAAAAGTTACTGGCTTTGTTATGGTAGTAGGTGAGATCCTCCAGTAGTTTGGGATAGCGGGCAGGTATTCGCATCTCCCGGCCTTGTGGTGCATAAAAACCTGGGGCCGTTACGGTATTTCCAACCACCATGTTCTTCTGGAATAAATTCAACAAAGACTCCGAGCCTTTTACTACATAGGGGGTGAAGGGAAGACCAATGTGTTTTTTGATCTCTTTGCCAATGGTCTTCTCAAAAGTAGTTTGAGGCAGATCGTAAAAATTCATCAGGTTATCGAAGCCAACGGCATATTCGCTGATAAGGTGTGTGTCCAAAGGAATGTCTTCTTGAATAGCTCCAGAGGTACCTATGCGAATGATGCGCAGTTTTTTCTTTTTCGCTTTAGGCTCGCGGGTTTTGAGATCAATGTTGACGAGGGCATCCAGTTCTGTTAAAAAGATTTCAATGTTATCAGTGCCAATGCCGGTACTGATTACCGTGATACGTTTGCCATGATATTTTCCGGTGTGTGTGATGAACTCCCGTTTGTTCATTTCGAAATCGACATCATCAAAATGCTGACTAACCTGAAACACGCGATTAGGGTCGCCTACGGCAATGATGGTATCGCCAATGTGTTTGGGTAATAGATTGAGATGATAGACACTCCCGTCTTCATTCAGGATTAAATCAGTTTCTGAAATCTTAGCCACACGTGTTAAATTTCAAGTATCAAAAAAACAAAACTCAAAAGAGAAGACTGGCTATCCATTGACCTTTTGTGCAGGATTTCCAAATACGGTTTCTCCCGCCTTTACTTGTCCAATCACCACGGAACCTGCCCCTACACGTGCTCGCTTTCCTACAGTAATATCGGAAACAATAGTGACACCTGCACCAATAAAAGCCTCTTCTTCAATCTTTGTTCCCGTTCCAATAATGCTTCCTGCTCCAATGTGCACGTAATCACCAATTTCAACCCCAACACCAATGATGGCATTGGCGTGGATAATGCAATGACTGCCCAGCTTTACCCCTGCACCAATCCGAGCGCCCATGTCGATGAGGTTTCCATGTCCAATTTCTACATGGTTACCCAGCGTGCCGTTGTTGTGGATGGCATTTACCGGTTGTACATGACGCACCTCATTCAACATTTCGGTGAGGTTTTTCTTTAGTTTGATATCATCCGTGGCGACAAAGGCCTCGCATTTTTTTCCAATGAGTTTAAGAAAACCATCGTCATCGGTACTGCCCAAAACCACTACGTTATCGAGTTCTTTCTGATGAAGTTTTTTATCGTCATCTAGGAAACCATAAACCACATTTCCATTATTCTCAAAGATTTCTTTTGCGGTGCGCCCAAGAGCATTGGCGCCAAGAATTATAACAGGGTTTTCCATGCGGTAAAGATAGGTTATGCTTTTCTTGCTACAAGTTGTTTTAGATGACTTGACAAAAAGTTAATACTCTTCTGAAAGAGAGGATTGGAGGCCGTGATTAGAAAAACGAAAATGGGAAGAAAACCTACCCGGTATCGGATAAGCGTTCCAAAATTGGGTGTTGAAAGCGTTAGAAAAGTACAGAGCGTAAAACAGTAAACCATAGCGGCCAACAACAGCATTCTATCGGAATGCCTGGATAAGGCTCTTAGGGAGGGTAATGCGGTGAGTGTCAACAAGAGGAGGAGGAGGTTTTCGATAGAAGCCACAGCCTGGAAGGCATTGGTACTCTCCCAAAGGAAAGGGCGGAAGACACCCGAAATAAAAGCCCAGGGTGAAAGGAGTACTACGCTTCCCCAGCTTTCCTGTAAAGAGGGAAATAACAAGACATCTCCCGGTTGTGAGAAACTGATAAAATCCTGGTAGTTGTTATACAGTACCCATAAGAAACGATCCAGGTAAAAGTTGGGATGGAGTTGCGTAACGCTGAGGGAAAGACTTAAGAAAATAAAAATCCACAAGGCGGTGTGAAGCCAAAAAGAATCTGTAGCAATTCTTTTACTAAGCTGTTGATGCAGGATAGCAGTGACTAATACGGGCATTAACACCGCCACGTAGTAGTATTTAAGAGTGTATAAAAGCCAGGTACTCACAACCAGAAGTATAATTCTGTACCAGGTTATCTTCGATTCTTTGTAAAAGATCAGAAAGACATGAATAACATAGTACAAAGTTGCCAGCGCCATGCTTTCCTTCACAATGCCACTGGACCAAAATACCACGGAAGGTAGAAGGAGAAAGGAAAGCGTAACAGCAGCTTTCGTAGCAGGATAATAGCGCGTCAGTGTTGTGGAAAGTTTCCACGAAGAGAAAAAAGAAAGTAGGGAAAAGTACAGGGACGAAATCCAATAATTATCAAAGGAGAGAAGGTTGGCAAAAGATGTGAGTTTGACCATGAACAAAGCGCGATCATTCTGATAATACAAGGAATTCAAAAAATCAGCTGGGCCTTCACTTGTCCATAGAAAGGTGAGATAGGCTTCAACATCCTGTCTGGCGAGTGTTGTTAGTTTTATGCCCTCTGTAAAAAAGACGAGTGTATCTCCTTCTTTGTAGTGATAGGTGTACAACCATCCGATGGCAAGTCCTGAAAAAATATGTAACAGTAATGAAGGCCAGTACCAAGTGCGTAAGACCGATTGACTCTTTGTATACACATAGGCGCAGACAAAGCCCAGGAGTGAAAGATTAGTAAGGAGTACCAGGCTCTTCATAACGAGCGAACCAGGTTAGCACCAATGGAACAACTTAAGCACAGACGCTTTGCGCAGAAATTATTTTTTAATTCAATCAAGCCTTGCGAATCGAAAGCAGAGGAGGCTTTCCACTGCAGGCTTGCCCACTCTCGTGTGATCGCATTGTTCTCTGCGGGAAGCTTGGATAAGAACTCCACGGCTCTATCCATCCACAACGTTTCATCTTTATGAATACTGTAAGCCGCCAGGAGTGGAGCCACTGTATTGATAATGATGTTGGTGAGGGCCTCTTCCCCCAAAGACGGAATTACTTTCTTGCTTGACTTTCCGATTTGATAGTGTTGTTGCCAATACGATGATTGTGTAACCGATAAAAGTTGGCGCAACTCTTGTATAGACTCACAAGCGATGAGTTGAGAGAACAGGTGTTTGTGTTGCGACAGGAGTGAAGCGAATTGAGCCAGGCGAAGGGTCGGGAAATTAGCGGGGCGCAAGCGCAAAAAGCGCCATTGACTTTTGCTTAGCGATTTCTTTGCTAAGCTATATTTGGTACTCAGTAAAGCATATTCCTTTCGGAGGAGAATGATATACTCCTCTTTTGAGGCATCCAGTAACCCAGCCATTCCAAAAAGTAAGGCTTCAACCTGATGGAGTTTATCGGCATGTTTTAGAATAGTTTTATAGGGAATGGCTTCTGTTAGTTGTTGAAAGGCATCGCTGTTTACTTTAAAGCCAAAGTTTCTGCCCAAGACCTGATAGACTGTTTCTTCCCAATCGTTATTGTTTTTCTTGAAGGTGGCTAAAATACTGCTTGCTTTTGTTTCCAGTCGTTGCGTGAGTGCGCGCTCCAGGGATGATAGCTTCAGAATGGATGATACTTGATGTAAAGAGTCCGCACAGGGGATAGGTGCAGACTGCTGAACCAGTTTAGTATAGTTGAGCAGCAATTTCTCTTCGACCCGATGTTGCAACTCCAGGGTAGGTATGCGTGTTCCGTCACTTCGAAGAATATCCTTATCATTTTTCCAGACTACATGGAGTACTACCGTATCGTAGGCTTGGTCTTGTTGGTGTTTATGTTGTGTCCATTCGGAAGCCTTCACATGAATTTCTACACTGCCCACCCATTCCAATGCTCCGATGGTGAGTTTAGCTTGAGAAAAATCGGGCCCGGCATGGGTATTATAAAATCCGGGCGTGCGAATGCTTAACGCTTCACCATCGCTTGTTGCCAAGTCCTTCTTGTCGAAGTACTGGAACTGCCAGAGGTAATGAAGAAAGGCTTCCGTCACGCAACGAGTGGTTGAAACTATAAATACTTA
The DNA here is from genome assembly GCA_001464155.1 of Cytophagales bacterium Ga0077538. Taxonomy (GTDB): domain Bacteria; phylum Bacteroidota; class Bacteroidia; order Cytophagales; family Cyclobacteriaceae; genus Chryseotalea. The sequence continues at coordinate 24,085 of LNEN01000149.1, forward strand.
ACCAAGTAAGTGCTCATTTCTTCCTGCACTTTTTTTGCTTCGCGTTTGGCTGCTTCGGCAAAATCTTTTCCGTTGGAGGCGTATATAATGGCGCGTGCTGAGTTTACAATCAAACCGCACTCTTTGTTCATGCCAAATTTGGAAACCAGCTCCAAGTCTCCGCCTTGCGCACCAATACCAGGTACTAAAAAGAAATGATCGGGTGCTAATTTTCGGATGCCTTCAATTTTATCGCCTTGTGTAGCACCCACAACAAACATCAGTTGCTCGGGCGATCCCCACGTTTGCGCACGCAGCATCACTTCTTCATACAATCTTCTGCCGTTGGCTTTTGATTCAATGAGTTGAAAGTCGGCAGCACCAATATTAGAGGTGTGAGCAAGAAGAATCACCCACTTATCCTTAAACTTCAAAAAAGGTTTTACCGAATCTTCTCCCATGTAGGGTGCTACGGTAATAGAATCAAAACTCAGCTGTTCGAAAAATGCTTTTGCGTAGAGGGAAGACGTATTACCAATGTCGCCACGCTTGGCATCGGCTATTGTAAAAATATTTTTGGGAATGTAGTCCAGTGTTTTTTGCAGACTCTCCCAGCCCTTTACACCCAAGGCTTCATAAAATGCCAGGTTAGGTTTATAAGCAATGCAATGTTCATGGGTAGCATCAATGATCTGCTTATTGAATTCAAACACCGGATCTTTTTCTGAAAGAAGGTGTGATGGAATTTTTTCAAGGTCGGTATCCAGGCCCACGCAAAGGTAGGAGCCCTTGGTTTTGATCTGGTCAAACAGCTGCGAACGATTCATACTTCAAAATAGTGAAAGGATTATTACATCACCAAAAAAGGTATGCGATAGAGGCCCGATATTTCGATAATCTGACACAAATCATTTCTGGCAGTAGATTTATGAGCGACTATGTGTCAATGCGTAAAAAAATGAGGAACTTGCACCCTTTCCGATAAATAGAAGCTTGTGGACATATTTAAAGATAGTAGCAACATTGTTATCACCTGTAATAAGCGTCTGGCTCCTTACCTCGAGCAAGAGTTAAAGGACTTGGGGTACACCCCAACAGGCGTATTTCCTACGCGTGTTGAGCTAATGGGAACGATGTTGGACTGCATTCGCCTCAATTTGAATTTGCGTTGTGGTAGTCAGGTGCATTTCTCGCTAAGACGCTTTCGGGCAAAAAGCGGAGATGAATTGTACCGCGCCCTGGAAGATTTTGCCTGGGAGGAAGTGATTCCGAAGGATGGTTATTTCTCGGTTACCTGTACCGTAGATACACCAAGCATTAACAACACCATGTTCGTAAACGTAAAGGTGAAAGATGCCATTGTGGATCGCATTCGTCAAAAAACGGGCATGCGCCCCGACAGTGGACCGAGTCAGGAGAAGGCTTGTATCTATTTGTATTGGAAGGATAATGAAGCGGAAATTTTCATCGATACCTCTGGTGAGACATTGGCGAAACACGGGTATCGAAAAATTCCTGGGAAGGCTCCTATGCTGGAGGCCTTGGCTGCAGCTACTATTTACGCGACTAAATGGGATCGTGTATCCGCCTTCGTCAATCCCATGTGCGGATCGGGAACCTTGGCAGTAGAAGCGGCCCTTATTGCCACTAATCGAAAGCCAGGTTTGTACAGAAGAAATTATTCTTTCATGCATTTCGTAGGTTTTGAGATAGGCGCCTATCACCGTGAGTTTCAAAAGCTGAAGGATCAAGTGAAGGAGGTAGAAGGATTGAAGATTTATGCGAGCGATATCAGCGAAGATGCGGTAAACGTAACGCGCACCAATGCGGAGATAGCCGAGGTAAGCAGATATATACACTTGCAAGAATGTGATTTTGAAAAGGCCCTGGTGCCCGAAGATCAGGCCGGTGTTGTGTATTTTAATCCGGAGTATGGAGAGAGATTGGGAGAAGTAGGGGCATTGGAGGTTACCTATAAGCGCATTGGAGATTTTATGAAACAACGCTGCAAAGGTTATACGGGCTACATTTTTACCGGGAACTTAGATCTTGCTAAGAAAATTGGGTTGCGCGCGAGTAAACGTATTGAATTCTATAACGCAAAAATTGATTGCCGTTTGTTGGAATATGAATTGTACTCCGGTACACGCGATAAAGATAAATTAGCCAAGGAAACACTATGAGATCACTTACACTTGTACTTCTTGTCACGCTATCAACGCTTGCTTTTGGTCAGTCAACGGAAGCAGAGAAGGTAAATATCCTTCATAAACAAAAGTTTGAATGGTTAATAAGCGGAAAGGTGGATTCACTGAACGCCTTACTGGCCGCGGAAGTAAACTACGTCCATTCCAATGGCTGGATACAAAATCGGGAAGAAGTGCTGGCCGACATGAAAAGCGCCAAGTTACAATACAAAGCGGTGGAGGTAGAAGACGCTCAGGTTTCTATTCTTGAAAATACTGCCATTGTAACAGGGCGAGGAACATTTTCAGGGGTGATGAATGGGACTGCTTTCTCGGTGAAATTACTATATACAGAAATTTATGTAAAGGTATTAGGAAGCTGGAAGTTAGCAGGAAGGCACGCGTGTAAATTGCCATGAAATTGCACTTTGGATTATTTATTTTTAATGAACCGGTGGCTATATGGTAGATAAATGTAGCCGTCTTACTTTCGATAGGGATAAAGGTAAGACTATACAGATCTAAGTTTCTACGCCACGATAGGTATGCGCATATCCTTCATCTGCTCTGTAGTTCTTATTTTGCTAGCGACTGCTTGCGTAGATCGTGTCTTCTTCGAAATCGACAAGACACAGGCGGAAGGTATTTCCATTGCTGGTTTTGTTTCTGATCAACCAGGACCCTACGAAGTTCGTATTTACAAGACGTTTGATATTGAGTCCAAGGAATCCATGAAAACACCGGTGTCGGTGAAATCGTTAGTGATTTTTGATAATCAAGGTACACGCGAGGTTTTGCAAGAAGTAAATCCCGGCATCTATCAGACCAGTGCAACCGGTATTCGAGGTGTTGTGGGAGGCGTGTACACTTTGCGGGTAGAATTGAAGGATGGGAAAATGTATGAGTCCTTGTCAGACACCATTCTGGCAAACGGAAAGGTGGATAGTGTGTACTATAACTTCAAAAGCACGTACAATCAGGTAGGAGAGAAGGAGTACAGTTTTGATGTGCTGTTTAATGCCTCTTACGATGTCGCGGTCAATGATAAAATCATTTGGAAGTTGGCAGCCATGTTTCAAGCGGTTACACAGCCTGAGTTGTATAGCCCAGATCAGGAGTGTTTTTATTTGGATGAAATTGGAATGTGCAATTATAAACCTCCTTGTAGCGGCTTGAGAAATGTGGGTTCGTATGCAGAACCCAGGTTTGAGCGAAGGTACGCCTGCACGTGTTGCGAATGTTGGTATGCCATTTATAATGATTATGTACTGTTGAGTGATGACTACTTTACCGCCCGCGGTGAGGTAAGGGGTGTAAAAGCTCAAACAATTCCACTTAATTCATGGTCGTTACAATACAAAATCAGGGTTAGTCTTACTCAGATGTCGTTGACTTCCAACTCCTTTAGAATGTGGAAGTCTATTAAAGATCAGAGAGATGCTGTTGATAATTTATTTCAACCCATCACGGGTAAGATTCCTAAGAACTTCACCCAAATCAATGGAGAGCCGATGTCTGTTGAGGGTCTATTCTATGCGGCATCCGTACACAGCATTACTGAAGAGGTAAAGATGTTTGAACTCCCATCTGAACTAAAGTATCCTATCTCTCTCGATAAACCGATCTTTGCTGATGACTGTCGGAAATTATTCCCTAATTCGACTAATCTCAAACCTGCTTTTTGGGTTGACTAAATAATGTGTTCAAGGAATAGTTGATTTATGATTTCATCAACCTCTCCAAAATCCCTTTGGCCGAATCAGTAATCACGGTACCGGGTCCAAACACAAAAGCAACTCCACGCTCAAAGAGGTACTCATAATCTTGTGCCGGAATCACACCACCGGCCACCACCATAATATCTTCACGACCAATTTTTTTGAGTGCTTGTACGAGTTCGGGAATGAGTGTTTTATGTCCTCCGGCTAAACTGGATGCTCCTACAATATGCACATCATTCTCAGCCGCTTGCATGGCCACTTCTTCAGGTGTTTGAAAGAGTGGCCCGATGTCTACATCAAAACCTAAATCAGCAAAGCTGGTAGCAATTACTTTTGCCCCACGGTCGTGTCCGTCTTGTCCCATCTTCGCGACAAGAATGCGCGGCCTGCGGCCTTCCATCTTTGCGAAAGCATCGCTTAGGGTTCGTACTTCCTCAAAGGCTTTGTTGTTTTTCATTTCTCCCGAATATACACCTGAAATGGATTTGATGCTTGCTTTGTAGCGACCAAAGGCTTTCTCCATGGCATCCGATATTTCACCGAGCGTGGCACGTTTGCGAGCCGCATCTACCGCCAGTTCTAATAAATTTCCTTTACCACTCTTGGCAGCTTCTGCTATTGCGTACAGAGCCTTCTCTACTTCAGCAGTATTTCGCTCTCCTTTTAATTGGAGTAAACGATCCACCTGTTCTTTGCGCACCGCAGTGTTGTCTACTTCCAGAATATCGAAATCAGGCTTCTCATCGGTTTGATAGCGATTTACACCTACAATTACATCACGTCCTGAATCAATGCGCGCCTGCTTGGCAGCAGCAGCTTGTTCAATGCGCATTTTAGGTATACCACTTTCAATGGCCTTTGTCATACCACCGAGTGCTTCTACTTCTTCAATGAGCGTCCAGGCTTTTTCTACCAACTCTGCTGTGAGGGTTTCCACATAATACGAACCACCCAGTGGATCGACTACCTTGGTGACGTTAGTTTCTTTCTCGATGAAGAGTTGTGTGTTGCGCGCAATGCGTGCTGAGAAATCAGTAGGCAAGGCAATGGCTTCATCCAATGAATTGGTGTGTAAGGATTGCGTATGTCCCACCACAGCGGCCAATGCTTCGATAGCAGTGCGCGTTACATTGTTGTACGGATCTTGTTCCGTTAAACTCCAACCCGAAGTCTGGCAATGCGTACGTAATGCCATGCTTTTGGAATTCTTTGGATTGAATTGTTGTACAATCTTGGCCCACAACAATCTCCCCGCTCGCATCTTGGCCACTTCCATAAAGAAGTTCATACCAATACCCCAGAAGAAAGAAAGGCGTGGTGCAAAATCATCAATGGCAATACTGGCTTTAATACCAGCTCGAATGTATTCCAAACCATCTGCCAACGTATAGGCTAGCTCAATGTGAGCAGGAGCTCCGGCTTCATGCATGTGGTAGCCGCTTATGCTGATGGAGTTAAATTTCGGCATGTGTTTAGAGGAGTACTCAAAAATATCCGCCACAATGCGCATGGAAGAAGAAGGCGGATAGATGTAGGTATTACGCACCATGAATTCTTTTAGAATATCATTTTGAATGGTGCCTGTCAGTTGCTCTGGTTTTACGCCTTGTTCTTCTGCCGCTACAATGTAAAAGGCCATGATGGGTAACACCGCTCCATTCATCGTCATCGACACAGACATTTTATCCAGAGGAATCTGATCGAAGAGAATCTTCATATCGAGTACCGAGTCGATGGCAACACCCGCCTTACCCACATCACCGGCTACACGAGGATGATCGCTGTCGTAGCCACGGTGTGTGGCTAAATCAAAAGCAACCGATAAGCCACGTTGACCCGCTGCTAAATTTCTGCGATAAAAAGCATTTGAATCTTTAGCAGTAGAGAAACCTGCATACTGCCGAATGGTCCAAGGCTTTTGTGTATACATACTGGCATAGGGGCCGCGCAAGAAAGGAGAAATGCCAGCGGTGAAGTGTAGATGAGTTAGGGAGGCCACATCTTCTTTCGTATAAAAAGGTTTTACGGCAATTGTTTCAGGACTCGCCCAATTCAAGTTTTCAGTACTTGTAGACTTCGGGATCAAATTTGAAGTTTGAAGCTCAAGACTCGAAGCTCGAAGCTTATAGCTTGAGGCTTGTAGCTTAAGCAAAACCGCATCAATCAATTGCTGAACAGCACTATCAATAAAATACGCACCCACCGTGGCATCGGCTACTTTATTTAAATGTGATTCTTCCCGCAAAATGTTTGAAACATTACGAGCGGCACGTTGCATAGTAGAGTTGGTATCGTCTTCGGCTAACACCGTGAGGCTATCGCAGCCCCCCACGATAGCGGCAAGGGATGCAGTCGTACTCTTGAGCATATTGCCATGCGGTTGAAAGCTTTCTTTTATCCAGGCCTCTGAACGCGCATGGAGGTGGACAGAAGCAAGTTGTACTCCCTGCTCTTTTGCCAAGGCATGAATCAAAACGCGAAGGGCTTTAAATTTGGCAATCGTTAAAAAGAAATCAGTACCTGAATTGAGGGATATGGTAAGATGATTGAATATTTTTTCCGGAAGAATGCTTTGTTGTTTAGCAAGCACTATCAAGTTGTTTACTTGCTGTAAAGCTTGCGTGAGTTCATCACAATTTTTTTCTTGTGTCTCTATCCAAATACCTACTGACTTAAAGGCAGGCAAATCGAAATTGAGCTGCGAAACATCGTTTACAGATGTCAGAAAGTAAGTCCCCAGTAATTCTTTTGCGTCTATTTTTTGTGAGGCTACAAAGCTTGATACGGTACTTAAAAAATTTTTAGGAGAATTTTTAAAAGAAAGAGAGCAGTATTTCCATTCAATTCCCGCTAATAGTTGATTCAGCTTGATTTCTTTTCCCTGCAAATCAAATAAAAGTACATCGGCACCATTGGCAAGGTGGTGCAAAGCAAGATTATTACTTGTTTTAACATCGTTTACTGCTACTAGTGGACAATTATGCCAGGCCCTGGCCCCGTAAAAAGGTCCTGTTGCAACTGGAAGTATTTCGTCCGAATTTTTCCAGGCTAAGGCTTCCCATGGATTAGCAGAAATTTCTTTTTCTGCGATTCGAGCCCAATCGTGCGAAGAAGCGGGTGTAAAAGAACTCATCAACTGGTCAATTGCCTTCTTTTCGGCCATAATTTTCAATTTGAGAGCAATTTTAGTGAAGATTTTTGCAATCGTTAGCGTGCTATTGCATGTATTTACATTAGCAAAAATATTTCTACAAAATCAAGAGGCTTAGCACTTGATTTTTAAGGAGTGTTTTCTTCATCTTTGATCCCCTTTCCTCCTTGGGAACAGGTCTCCAATCAAACTTAACAACTCGAGCATGATAGAAGTAGAATCCGCCACGGTATGGAATGACTGTCTCGATATCATTCGTCCTGAAGTAGGCGATGAAAACTTTGGAACATGGTTTAAACCCATTAAACCAATTCGTGTAGATGCCGATGTGTTGACGATTGAAGTGCCTTCGCAGTTTTTTTACGAATGGTTGGAAGAACATTATGTTCCGGTACTAAAAAAAGCCGTGCATACGGTATTAGGTCCTACTGGTCGTTTGGAATATTCAGTGATCGTTGATAGTGGTAATAAACAGAACCCTGCGGTTTCCGTAAATTACCCCAATGGTTCAGCCAACCGCAAGTCGGCCCTCAATGGAATTGGTGCTGATGACTATTCTCCTTTCACTTTTAAAGCCCTCAATCCTCAAACGGTTAATTCACGCCTCAACCCTAACTATAGCTTTGATAATTTTGTAGAAGGTGATTGTAATCGATTAGCGCGTTCTGCGGGGGTGGCAGTATCCAAAAAACCCGGCATCACTTCATTTAATCCCTTGATGTTGTATGGAGGTGTAGGTGTTGGTAAAACACACTTGGTGCAAGCCGTTGGGAACGAGATTAAAAATAATCTTCCTGGTAAGGTGGTGTTGTATGTCGATCAGAACGATTTCACCAGTCAGTTTTTGAATGCCTTGCAAAATCATAAAATGCAGGAGTTTCAAAATTTTTATCTGCAGGTAGATGTCTTGATTTTGGATGATGTCCAGTTTTTGGCTGGCCGCGAGAAAACACAGGAAATGTTTTTCCATATTTTCAATCAGTTGCATCAGACAGGCAAGCAGATTATCATGACCAGTGATTGTCCTCCCAGAGATTTGAAAGGATTTCACGATCGCTTGTTGTCACGTTTTAAGTGGGGACTCACAGCGGACTTACAAGAACCTGATTTTGAAACGAAGCTAGCCATTGTACACCGCAAGATGCAGGCCGATGGCATTGACATGCCAAGTGAAGTGGCGGAATACCTGGCCTATAGCGTAGATACGAACTTGCGTGATATGGAGGGAGTATTGAACTCGCTCATCTTCCATGCAACACTTTTAAAGAAGGATATTGATTTAGAACTGGCAAAAGAAGTTCTGAAGAATATCATCAAAGAAATTCAGAGCGATGTAAGCGTAGACTACATTCAAAAAACTGTTTCCGAACATTTTAAAGTGGATCTGGAAGCGATGAAGGGCAAAGTGAAAAAGCGTGAGATTGTGATCCCTCGTCAGGTAGCCATGTATTTCTGCAAGCGCTATACACAATTAACACTTTCATTGATTGGTGGAAATTTTGGAGGTCGCGATCACAGCACGGTGATTCACGCCTTGGAGTCTGTAGAAGACATGATGAAGACCGATCCGAACTTCAAGAATACAGTGGAAGAACTAGGCAAGCGCTTGAAGATGCGAGTGTAAGCTATAGTTATTGGTCGTTCGTTATCAGTTAACAGGATGACCGATTGGCAGGAGTAGGGAGGCACACTAGCTACTGGAGTTATACATGCATCAACCAAAATGGTAATGATATGAAACGATCTCCTCTTTTTCTTTTGTTCCTTCTTACCTTAACAACCTGTTCTGAGAAAAAACCAGTTTTTGAAGCGCCACTTCTTAAAAACATTGGTGACTATCAGGTGAAGGTATCAACTACCTCAGCGTACGCCCAACTATTTTTTAATCAGGGAGTCATCATGGCCAACGGCTTTAATCATGCCGAAGCCGAACGATCCTTTCGAGAATCGATCCGTCAAGACTCAACATTTGCCATGGGCTATTGGGGCATCGCGTATGTGCTTGGTCCCAACTACAATTCCGGTGGCGAAAATATGGGTGCTATCCAGGACATCAGGAATGCAGTTAAAAAGGCCGTAAAATTTGGAAGCAATTCTACCCCGTGGGAAATGACCGTTATCAAGGCCATTCAAATTAGATTTCCGACCGACTCCTTGATTACAGATGATGCAGGGTATTCGATTTCGCTTAAAGAAGCTTATTCAGAATTTCCTGAGAATGATTTTGTGGCAACGCTGTATGCGGAGTCGATCATGAACTTACATGCATGGGATTTTTATTCCAGAAAAGGAGGCGAACCACGACCTTGGACGGCTGAGTTGGTGGAGGTGTTGGAGAAAGCCATTTCCATCAATCCTCAAAATCCCTTAGCCAATCATCTTTATATCCACGCAACAGAAGCAGCACCCGATGTTGAAAAGGCATTAGCGAGTGCAGAAAGATTAAAGACCTTAGTTCCTTCGGCAGGGCATTTGGTTCACATGCCATCACACATCTATATCAATACTGGCGACTATCACGAAGGTTCTCTTGCGAATGAACAAGCCGTGATAGCAGATAGTATCTACATTGCCGAATGTAAAGCGCAAGGAGTATATCCTCAATATTATTATCCGCATAACTATCATTTCTTGGCGGCTACCGCAACCTTTGAAGGTAGTGGTGCAAAGGCCATTGAAGCAGCGTACAAGACAGTAGCTATTTTGGATAAAAAATATTTTCGTGAAGCAGGTTATGAAACCGTTTTGCATTATGCGACCATCCCAATGCATGTTTTAGTGAAATTCGAGCAGTGGGAAAAAATTCTTGCTAGTCCAAAACCGGATGATGATCTGTCCTATCCCAAAGCAATGTGGCATTATGCAATAGGAATGGCGTTTGCGAATTTAAGTAAACCAACTGAGGCCCAGCGTGAATTAGACTCTCTGAATAAATTGAGTGATTCTGAAGATGTGAAGAGAATTATTATATGGTCAATTAATCCAGCCGAGCAGGTTTGCAAAATTGCCTCGAACGTTCTAACGGCTGAACTACACACAAGAAATGGCAACTACAGCGCGGCTATTCAACTGTTGGAACAAGCCATTCAATTGGAGGATGGTTTGAATTATAACGAACCTCCTGATTGGTTTTTTTCTGTAAGGCATCTCTTAGGGGATGTTCTCCTCTATTCCAAAGATTATGTAGGAGCGGAAAAAGTATACCGTGAGGATTTGACTTATTGGACCAAAAATGGTTTTGCACTAAATGGACTTTACGAAAGCTTGAAAGGCCAAAATAGAATACAAGAGGCGGAAGAAGTGAAGAAGCAATTTTACATGGCCTGGAAGTACGCAGACTCAGCATTGAAATACTCACGCGTTGATAGCATTACAAGAAAAGACCTGACTTTAAAAATTGACGAAAATTCTCCTAATACGCTAGTGTACCTCGCGAGCTCATTTTGCTTTGATAAGTGAATTGAAATACGAATCAAGTATCCTAACCTTACTAACGATTCTAACTTCGGTCTCCCTTCTTTATAAAATCTTTATATCCAATCCGGTTAGTTTTATAGTGTATTTATAAAGTACAGCCTACTTTTGACTTGTCATTCAGCCGATGGAATGAAAAAGCAAAAACATCTTAAACTATCAAAACAACGCCAATACCTCATCACACTACTGGCCATTAGCAGTGTGGCAGGGCTGGGATTGTTGTTGCATGATTTCATGGGCTATCGGGTGGTAGCCTTCATGCTGTTGGTGACGGTTTCGATACTGGCCATGTTTCTGGATATTGTGCCTGTACTCTTGGCCGCAATTCTCAGCGCTTTGTGTTGGGATTTTCTTTTCATTCCACCTCGCTTTACGTTTACTGTAGGCACTACAGAAGATAGGTTGTTGCTCTTCATGTACTTTGTGATCGCCCTCATTCATGCGGTGCTCACGTTCAAGATACGAGAGATGCAGAATCAGGTGTTGAAGAAAGAGGAGAAAGAAATGGAAGCTCGATTATATACCACTTTATTTAATTCTTTGTCTCACGAGTTACGAACTCCGATCACCACTATTTTAGGATCTACCGATAATCTTTTGTCAAACTCGCAAAAATTGACAGAGGAGAATCGAAAAGAATTATTAAATGAAATAGCTACGGCTTCCATGCGCCTGAATCGACAGGTCGAAAATTTATTGAACATGTCGCGATTGGAATCGGGTAGTTTAAAACTTAAAAAAGATTGGTGTGACGTGAAGGAATTGATTTACACCACCCTTCAACCCTTTGAAGGTTCATTGGGACAACATAAGCTCTCTATCTTCGTTCCAGAAAATATTCCTTTGTTCAAACTGGATTTTGGACTGATGGAGCAAGTGCTCCACAATTTGATTAGCAATGCGATACATCATACACCTGCCGATGCTGGAATCGTAATTCAGGCGATGCACGAAGAGGAGAAATTAGTCTTGACGGTGGCGGATACAGGTAAGGGCTTTCCGGAAGGTGAAATGGACAAGGTGTTTAATAAATTTTATCGCCTGCAGGATACCCGCACGGGCGGCACAGGTTTAGGCTTGTCCATTGCTAAAGGACTGGTAGAAGCACACGGAGGTACTATTACGCTGAAGAATTTGCCCTTGAGTGGAGCCTTGTTTACCATTGAAATACCAACCGAGGTGTCGTACTTAAACAACTTAAAAAATGAATAGTGCTTCTATTTTAGTGATCGATGATGAGGCGCAAATCAGAAAGTTGCTGACCATCACGCTGGAGTCTTTTGATTACAAAGTGCAAGAGGCCACTACGGCTAAAGAAGGTTTGGTAGCGGTTGCTAACCATCCTCCCGATCTTGTCCTCTTAGATTTGGGCTTGCCTGATGCCAATGGACATGAGGTACTCAAACATTTGAGGGAATGGTATACGAATCCCATTATTATCCTATCTGTACAAAGCAGTGAAGAGGATATAGTCAAAGCCCTTGACAATGGCGCGAATGATTATTTAGTGAAGCCATTTCGTACCGGTGAATTGGTGGCGCGTATCCGTTCTGCCTTGCGAATTTCCAGCTTGGATGAAAATGTGGCCTTTGTAGAATTCGGAGATGTGTCCATCGATTTTGCTGCACGTGTGGTAAAAAAGAACGAAGTGGCTATTAAGCTTACGGCTACTGAATATACACTACTGGCATTGTTCGCTAAAAATGAAGGAAAGGTACTCACGCATCATTATGTCCTTCATCAGGTCTGGGGCCCTGCCTATAAGAATGAATCACAGTACTTACGCGTATTTATTGCTCAGCTCAGAAAGAAAATAGAAACAGATCCCAATCGCCCTGTACACATTCTCACGGAGTCGGGTGTTGGCTATCGGTTTGTAGGAAAATAATCAATCACCATACTATTGAATAAAATGAAATCGAATACTCATTCGAACAGGATTACTATTGCCTCTTTGCTAATAGCCTTAGGCATTATTTATGGAGATATCGGCACCAGTCCGCTCTATGTATTGAAGGCCATTGTAGGTGATCGCGTCATCGATGAAACACTTGTGCTGGGAGGGGTGTCCTGTATCTTCTGGACACTGGTTTTTCAAACTACGATTAAGTACATCATTCTTACACTGATGGCAGACAACCAGGGTGAGGGTGGTGTTTTTTCTCTCTATGCCTTGGTGAGGCGTTACGGCAAAGGTTTAGTGATACCTACGATTCTCGGTGCCACTACTTTATTAGCAGATGGTATCATTACGCCTCCTATTTCCGTTGCCTCGGCAGTCGAAGGTCTTGAAATGATTATTCCTGATTTGCCAACGGTACCCATTGTTGTGGTCATACTCTCTTTACTTTTTTTCTTTCAACGTTTTGGTACACAGCGAGTGGGAAGTTTTTTTGGGCCCGTTATGGTGGTCTGGTTTAGTATGTTGTTTGTGGTGGGGCTTAGTCAGATCCTTCACTTCCCCGATGTTTTCAAAGCACTCAATCCTGCTTATGCGTATCGTTTATTGGTGTTGTACCCTCATGGCTTTTGGTTGCTAGGTGCAGTGTTTTTAGCGACAACAGGAGCAGAGGCACTGTATTCAGATTTGGGGCATTGTGGCAAGAAGAATATCCGCATCACTTGGGCTTTTGTGAAAGTGTGCTTAATGATTAACTATTTAGGACAAGCGGCCTGGTTGCTACATCAGGACAGTCCCTTGCTGGCAGGACGCAATCCATTTTTTGAAATGATGCCTTCCTGGTTCTTACTTCCTGGAATTTTGATTGCCACCGCAGCCACCATCATTGCATCACAGGCTTTGATTAGCGGATCGTACACACTTATCAGCGAAGCCATGAGTTTAAACTTCTGGCCCCGTGTGGCGGTTCGTCAACCCACCGAATTAAAAGGACAGATCTATATCCCAAGCGTGAATACCATTTTGTGGATGGGCTGCGTGATGATGATCCTGTACTTTCAAAGCTCAACCCACATGGAAGCTGCTTATGGATTCTCTATTACAGTAGCCATGATGATGACAACCATACTGCTTACTTATTTCCTGATCTATAAGCTTAAATGGAACATCGTACTGGTCATTGCGATTATGTTGCTGTTTGGCACCATCGAACTCTCCTTCTTTATTACAAACGTGGCGAAAATTAAAGAGCGCTGGATGTTTCTGTTTTTTGAACTGTTCATTTTTATGGTGATGTATGTATGGTACTATGCCAGAAAAATCAATAACCGCTTTGTAAAATTTACGGAGCTGGGTAAGTACACAGGTCTGATAAAGGAACTGAGTCAAGATGATAGTATTCCCAAATTTGCCACGCACTTGATCTACCTCACTAAGGCAAATCATCGAGAGCAGGTGGAGGAAAAAATCATCAAATCCATTTTTTCGAAAAAACCAAAAAGAGCTGATGTGTATTGGTTTCTGCACATTCATCGAACAGATGAGCCCTATACTTTAAAGTATGATGTTGCTGAACTTGTGGATGATAAAATTATTAAAGTCACGATTCATGTTGGTTTTCGCATACAACCGCGCTCAGAGTTATTCTTTAAAAGAATTGTGCAAGAGTTAGTGGCTAACAAAGAGTTAAACCTGCACATTCGTCCTGATGGCTCTACGAAATACAATACAGAGCCTGACTTTAAGTTTGTTGTAATTGAAAAATTTCTGTCTGTTGAAAACGAGTTTACCTTGAAGGAGGGTGTCTTGTTGAATAGCTACTTCTTCTTGAAACACCTCGGACAGAGTGATGAGAAGGCTTTCGGATTGGATAAGAGTGATGTCATTATCGAACAAGTACCGCTTGTGTACCACCAAGTGCAACATGTAGAGTTGAGCCGGAACAGCAGATAATTCATTTGAATAATAATGTACTAAGTATGAGAGTTCGCATAGTTTTTTTGTTACTGCTTTTTATCGTTGACTTCAGTGTAGCGCAAGATAAAGTGCCCTTTGAAGGGATTGATCAAACGTGGCAAAATGGAAGTGACCGCAGAGATTCATCCATTTTCTCCTCTAACAAGTATTTTGTTCCATCAATTTTACGATAACACGGTAGTGGGATCCACTGCACTGGCAAGACATAACGAAGTACAACTGGCAGCACTGCATTTTGGGGGCGATTTTTCCTACCACCATACACGCGCGAGAATCATGACACAGTTTGGCACACGCTCCACCGTAGTACCACGAAATGATTTCAGCCCCTATCGGGGTCAATACGATTTGGCAAATGTATATCGCTACTTAAGTGAAGCCTATGCTGGTTTCCATATTGATAAGTGGTATGGAATCAACATCGATGCGGGTATGTTCATGTCTTACATCGGTTTAAACTCTTATTATCAGGCGGAGAACTGGGAATATCAGGCGTCCTTTACTTCTGATAATACACCTTGGTACTTTACCGGAATTCGTGTTCAGCTATATCCGACTAAAAACTGGAAGATTGAGCCCTGGATTATTAATGGCTGGCAGAGTTATGGGAAGTATAATAAAATGCCGGGTTTGGGAGGAAGCATCACCTGGATGTCGAGTAACAGTAAGATGAAGGTTGTTACGAACAATTATTATGGTACGGATGCAGCCGGTATTCCCGATCGAAAGCGAGTTCATTCTGATAATAGCTTCCTGATGCGGTATTATAACAAGCCGAATGCAAAAGTCATTACCAAGATGGCCTTCTCGTTAACTTCTGATATTGGTTGGGAAAAGGGTGGAGGCGTGAATGGTTTTGACGACAGCGATGCTGCAACACCCGCTCAATATTTTTTGAGCACCATGCTGTATCACAGAGTATGGTTTGCTCAAAATAAATTGGCATGGACTATAGGGGGTGGCTGGATGAAAAATCCGGGGCGTTACTTGGTGCTATATCCTACCGGACAAGCAAGTCCGTTACCCAATCCGAGCAATCCAACACAGACAGCAGGTGCTTTTCCTTTCAGTGCCAATCCTGGCGATGCTTTTGCGGGATGGGATTGTTATACTAACATCGAGGTTATGCCTGCGCAGAACGCCACTTTCAGAATAGAGTTTGTACATCGCGAGGCAAACGTTCCTTATTTTGCCGGAAGGGGCGGGGTAACGTCACAAACAGGTTTATCAACTACACCCTTAGATCCTTCCTGGCGTCCAGATTTAGTTACTTCCGAAAATAGAATTGTACTGGCGCTGCTCGTTCGTTTTTGACTTCGTTAATAGTTGATCTGTTATTAGTTATCGGTACTGTGCACGCTTCATAACTAATAACAGGTAACCGATAACTGATTACTTCAACCGGAAACGAAGCTGTAACTGTTGCTTACTGCTGTTGAGGCCATACAAGTAGCCTTCTCCCTTAAACTTCTCAAAAAACTCAATAACCTCTTCCGGACTTTCTATCCGTTGGCGATTGATGGAGTATATCGTAAAGTTTTCGCTCAAGCCTATTTGGTCCAACAAGCCGTTGGGCTTCAGTTTGAACACCTTCACACCATAGTCACCCGCCTCCAGACTAGCACCCAATGAAGTGGAGATAAATATTTTACGCTTTATGACCTCTGTGCCTCCATTCTTATTGACGAGTGTTATGTTTGCTGTCTCCGTCTTTTTGTTTCTTAAGTAAGTGACAGTAATCTTGTCTCCAGGATACAGATAAGCCAAGGCTTCTTCAAAAGCACTCTTACTATTGATATCCACTCCATTTATTTTGGAGATAATATCTCCAGGCTTTAACCCCGCACTGGCAGCTGGACCTTCGCGTTCCATTTTCTCTAGCACCACACCATTAAACTGTTTTACCTCTGTATCCAAGTCGTATTTTTTGGCGGTAGCATAATCATAATCAATCACGGTGCCTCCCATCAGGGCTTTTTGAACAATGCCGTACTTAATTAAATCGTCCACTACTTTTTTAGCAATGTCTACAGGCACAGCAAAAGCATATCCCGTATAGGAACCGGTGCGAGAAAGAATAGCTGTGTTAATACCAACCAGTTCCCCGGCCTTATTCACAAGCGCCCCACCCGAGTTTCCTGGATTAATGGCGGCATCTGTTTGGATAAAGGATTCGATTGGGAATTTATCCTCAAGAATGCCAATGCGTCTTCCTTTGGCGCTGACAATACCAGCCGTTACAGTGGAAGAAAGTGAGAAGGGATTTCCTACTGCGATGACCCATTCACCTACTTGCACATTTTTGGCATTCCCTAGCGTAATGGCTTGCAGATTTTTTTCATTGATTTTTAAGACAGCCAAATCCGTGGAAGGATCAGTACCAATTAGTTCCGCCTCGTAGTTTCGCTTATTATAGATCACTTCGATTTTCTCGGCAGAAGCTACCACGTGGTTGTTGGTAACAATGTATCCATCCGAAGTAAAAATAACGCCAGAGCCACTACTCACTTGTGTTTGAGAACTAGTTCCACCGAAAAACCAATCCCACGAAGTGGCTACTCCTTTAGAGATACTATTTATATAGACAACGCTTGGAATAGCCTTGGTGGCCGCTTCACTAAAGTCTACGGGAGCTAGGTTAAGCGTAGTTGTATTGTGATTGGAGAAGGAGGGTACTTCCTCCTGGGATCTTTCCAGAGGAGAGGAGTGGGAAGAGGCGTTGGTAAGTTCCAGGGCTGGCTTCTCCAGAGCGGCTAGTGCCGGTTCAATTTTATATTTATAAATAACAAAAGCACCGATTAGTCCGGCTGCAAATCCAATAACGATGATTCTGAATACATTTTTCATAACCTACTTATAACGAAAGCATGGGTAAAGATGTTCGCAAACATAAAAAAGTTGCCACAAACCTCGCAAGTACGCTTTTCAAATCATTAAAATTTCAAAGTATCTTGCATCATGGGTATTCGTTCAATCCTTGCCAAGCCCTTAGCCGCCTACCTCGCTAAGGAAACTAACAAATGGTCATCGCAGCCGGGGCTGTATCAGCAGCGTATTCGGGAGTATTTAGTGAAAGAAGGAGCCATGACACTTTTTGGGAGAGATCATGGCTTTAGGGATATTAAAACCTACGAAGATTTTAAAAAACAAGTTCCTGTTCGAGACTACGAAGGACTTAAACCTTACGTAGAGAAAATGTTGGAAGGTAAGCCGGACATCTTGTGGAAGGGAAAACCAGAATATTTTGCTAAGACCTCCGGAACAACTTCGGGAACCAAGTACATTCCCATCTCCAAAGAATCGAAGTTTAGTCATTTTAACAGTGCTCGTAACTCCACGTTGAGTTATGTGCATGAAACAGGCAATGCCTCTTTCCTTGATGGTAATCTTATCTTTTTATCGGGGAGTCCTGAACTGGATGAGATAGCCGGTGTAAAAACCGGACGCTTGTCGGGCATCTCGAATCATTTAGTTCCCGGATATTTGAGGACCAATCAGAAACCGAGTTATCAAACGAATTGCATCGAAGACTGGGAAGAAAAGCTGGAGCGGATTATTGACGAGACGCTTCAAGCCAACATGACCTTGATCTCAGGTATTCCACCTTGGGCACAAATGTATTTTGATCGCATACAAGCCAGAACCGGTAAGAAGATTAAAGATGTATTCCCTAATTTCTCCGTGTTTGTATACGGAGGTGTAAACTTTGAG
This sequence comes from Cytophagales bacterium Ga0077538, assembly GCA_001464155.1. Taxonomy (GTDB): domain Bacteria; phylum Bacteroidota; class Bacteroidia; order Cytophagales; family Cyclobacteriaceae; genus Chryseotalea. The sequence continues at coordinate 42,187 of LNEN01000149.1, forward strand.
CCCTATCGGGCGAAGCTGTTCGATTCGATTGGAAAAAGGATAGACTCGATAGAAACCTACCCGGCATCCGAAGGCTTTATTGCCTATCAGGATTCGCAGCGAGAGGAGGGATTGCTGTTATTGCTCAACAATGGTATGTTCTTTGAGTTTGTCCCTACTGAAGAATACTTCAATGAAAACCCCACTCGACTTTCTATTGAAGAAGTGGAGCTAGGCAAGAATTACGCACTCATTATTAATAGTAATGCCGGCTTATGGGGCTATTCTATTGGCGATACGGTGAAATTTGTTTCAAAAAATCCTTATCGCTTAGTGGTTACCGGCCGCATCAAGCATTTTATTTCTGCTTTTGGCGAACATGTGATTGGGGAAGAAGTGGAGAAGGCCATGAAGTTCACAATTGAGAAATTTCCAGAAACCGAATTGATCGAATTTACCGTTGCCCCTCAGGTGACTCCGGCAGATGGCTTGCCCTATCACGAATGGTTTATTGAATATTCCCATCCTCCAAAAGACGCGGAAGCTTTCCGTTTGGAATTAGATAATCAGCTTCGCCAATTGAATGTGTATTACGATGATTTAATCACGGGAAATGTACTGCGTACATTGAAGATTAGCCCCCTTCGCAGGAATTCATTTATTGATTACATGAAATCACAGGGTAAGTTGGGTGGGCAGAACAAAGTGCCTCGTCTTTCCAACGATCGTAAAATTGCCGATGAGATCGCTTCCTATTCCTTGTAACACTCTCTGTTGATGGTTCAGCTAACCATCCTGATGCCTGCTTACAATGCTTCCCTGTATATCACAGAGGCAGTGGAGAGCTTATTGAACCAAACGTTTCGGGATTTCGAATTGTGGATCATTGATGATAGTTCTACGGATGAGACAGCCGAAAAGGTGTTAGCGTTTACGGATCCACGTATTCATTTCTTTAAGAATGAAAACAATATCGGCAGGTTAGCAACGGCAAATAACTACGTACAGAAGGTAAGCACACCCTATTTTACGATTACAGATGCCGATGATGTATCGCACCCCACCCGGTTCGAGAAACAACTTGCGCTTTTGAAAAGCGATCCCGAGTTGATGATGTGCGGGACTTCGTATAGAGCAATGAATCAGTCCGGCTACTGCTTTCGAACCATCTACCTGCCCTCTAAGCATTCTGTGATTCTGGAGCAACTTCCAATGCACGCTCAGTTTCATGGTGGGACCACGATCATGCGAAGAGAAGTCATTGATCTCATTCAGCCATTTTATCGCCAGTACTTTTTTGAATCAGACGCAGACTTATGTTGTAGAATTCTCAGTCGTTTCAAAGCGAGTAATGTAGAAGAACCCCTCTATTACTATCGGATTTTGGCAACTTCTATGTCGCGCACAAATATGCATGTGGTCTTTCTAAACTCCTACCGAATTGTGTTTTGGCTCTACCAACAGCGTGCAAAAATGGGAAAAGATGTTCTCGAAAAAGGAAATTTTATAGAAATGGAGCGCTTTGTGGAGCGTATCAAGGAAAATTATTCTGAGGTATCTCTCTTTCATCAACGTGCGTTTAGAGATTTTTATTGGGGGCTTAATCATCAGGCCATTGGCTGGTCGTGGAGGGCTATTGGTTTGGATTACACCAATCTAAAAAGCTATGCAGTATTTACTTTTATCTGTTTTCGCTCTGTGTTTTCATTGGTAAAAGTGTTTTTCATGAGCAAACACTATTCAGCCTTCATCAAAATTTCTTGATTGGATGATCGTGTTTGGATTTCAAAAAGCTTGTACATCCATGTAAGGTGTTTGCATGTTGATGTGATAAACCGTAACAGGTTATCGACTTTTTGAAAAAACAGAAATGTGAGAAAAGCAACAAAATATTTGGTCGTTGAAAAAAAAAGTTACTTCTTTGTATAGTAATTAAATTATTGTTTAACCAAAATTAAAAACGCTATGGCAAAGAAAGCGAAAAAAGCTGCTAAGAAGACAGCAAAGAAGACAGTAAAGAAGGCTGCTAAGAAGACAGCAAAGAAAGCAGCAAAGAAGAAGAAGTAATTTTCTTCTCCATAAAACAAAAGGCCGGCATTTGTCGGCCTTTTGTTTTTTCCACTCATGAAGAAGGACTCCCACTCGCCCTAAGAGTGTATAACCCTACCTTCTTCCTCTTTAGATATTTACTTTTATTTGTTTCTCCTTCTATCTTTTTTCGAACAACTTTGTTTTATCCGTCAGTACGCTAACCGGAAATAATGACAACCGATAAAAAGCATATCGCCATCTTGGGTTCAACAGGTTCCATTGGTACACAAGCCTTAGAAGTAGTAGAACAGCATGCTTCATACTTTCAGGTGGAGGTATTAACGGCTCAGAACAATGCACCTTTATTAATTGAACAGGCTAAAAAGTTTAAGCCGAACGCTGTAGTGATTGTTAATGAAGATCATTATCAGCAAGTAAAGGAGGCCTTAATTCCATTAGACATAAAGGTTTTTGCCGGAGAAAGTGCACTGGCCTCTGTCGTGCAGATGGACACCATCGATTTGGTACTTACTGCCCTTGTTGGGTATGCAGGCTTGTTACCCACCATCAAAGCCATTGAATCAGGCAAGACAATTGCGTTGGCAAATAAAGAAACTTTAGTGGTGGCAGGGGAACTGATCACAGCACTCGCTCGCGACAAGGGTGTTAATATTTATCCGGTTGATTCTGAACATTCCGCCATCTTTCAATGCCTGGTGGGTGAGTTTCATAATAAAATTGAAAAAATTATTCTCACAGCTTCTGGTGGACCTTTTCGTGGAAAGAAACGCGAGGAGCTCACCGCTGTTACCCGCGCTCAGGCCTTGAAACATCCCAACTGGACTATGGGTGCAAAAGTTACCATCGACTCTGCTTCTCTCATGAACAAAGGCTTGGAGGTAATTGAGGCGAAGTGGTTATTCAACCTCCAACCCAATCAGGTTGAAGTAGTGGTTCATCCGCAATCTATTATTCATTCGCTGGTTCAGTTCGAAGACAGTTCTATAAAAGCGCAACTTGGCCTGCCCGATATGCGTTTGCCTATACAATTTGCCATGACGTACCCGGATCGGGTAAAAAGTGATTTTCCACGCTTTGATTTTGCCAAGTATCCGTCTTTAACATTCGAAAAGCCTGATACCGAAACTTTTCGTAACCTTGCGCTGGCTTTTCATGCAATGGACCGCGCAGGAAACATGCCTTGCGTGCTAAACGCAGCCAATGAAGTGGCTGTGGCTAGTTTTTTAGAAGACAAGGTAGGTTTTCTCGAAATGTCAGAAGTGGTGGAACAATGTTTGGCCAAAGTCGCTTATATAAAGAGTCCCAAGCTGGAAGATTATGTAAACACCGATCGAGAGGCGAGGAGATTGGCCAAAGAATTTATTAAATAGAACTATTAGATAAGAAGTGATGGAAGGATTGATTATGACGGCTCAGATTTTATTGAGCCTTTCAATTTTAGTAGCAGTACACGAAATGGGCCACTTATTGGCTGCCAAATATTTTGGTATGCGGGTGGAACAATTCTCCATAGGGTTTCCACCTAAGATATGGTCTTTTACTAAAGGTGGAACCGAATATGCACTCAGTGCTATTCCGTTAGGCGGCTATGTAAAAATTTCAGGAATGATTGACGAATCCCTCGATCTGGAGAAAATGAAAAAGGATCCAGAGCCTTGGGAGTTTCGTAGCAAGCCCGCCTGGCAGCGCTTGATTGTGATGTTGGGAGGTATCATTGTGAATGTGGTCATGGGTGTATTCATTTTTATACTGCTCACATGGTTAGTAGGAGATAGTTATGTACCCAATGCCGCAGTAAATGCAAATGGAGGTATTCATGCACTTGAATTGGCAGAAGAAATTGGATTGAAGACAGGTGATAAGATCATCAAGATTAATGGTAACGAATTTGAAAATTTCGAACAGATCTACAATCCAGATGCTTTACTGACTACCGATGCATCTTATACAGTAGATCGCAACGGAGAGATTTTACAAATAGAAATCCCCAGCAATTTTATAGAAAACTTTAATGACAAGGGTAAAGCCTTGAGTTTTGCTATGCCACGCATGGCGCCTGTTATTGGTCGAATCGAAGAAGGCTCTTTGGCCAATCGCCTGGGGCTTGAAGTAGGGGATCGCTTTGTTTCTATCAATGGTGTGCCTGTTACGTACTACGATGAAGTAGATCGATTAAAGAAAATAGGGGCCAATGACAGCATTCAGTTCACCATTATGCGGGGAACACAAGTGCTTTCTTTCGCTGATTTTATGGGGCCAAACAAAACCATAGGCTTTAATCCAAAGGGATTCAATTTTGAATTTGCTACCACCAATTATGGTTTTGGAGAATCGGTGGTAATGGGAACACAACGTGCTTTCGGTATTGTGTTTACACAACTTAAAGCTTTCAAGAAATTATTTAGTGGTGAACTATCATTTAGAAAATCAATGTCAGGCCCTATAGGTATTGCACAAGGTACTGGCCTTTATGAATTTACTCCCCATTCCAGCGTTAGATGGTGGGCATGTGGTATTTCTCAGCTACGAAATGATTTCAGGTAGAAAGCCTTCTGATAAGTTTTTAGAGATTGCTCAAAAAGCAGGTATGGTGTTTCTATTGGGCTTAATGGTATTCATCTTCGCTAACGATATCATTAAGTTGTTTCAATAGGACTTACATTTTAAGTACTTCCAATCTGCAATTCTACTTAATTGTCATACCGGCCTTGAGCCGGTATCTTTTCTGAAAATGAAGATTGTGGGTCAAGCCCGCAATGGCACTTGGATAACTAAATAATAGGGAGCTGATTTCAGTTCCCTATTATTTTTCCATAGGATCCCTTGTTCTTACCTGGAGGTTCCCATCTGAAAAAACATTGCCCAGCTCTTTAGCCTTTGCATCAAAGAAACTGATTACCAGTATGGATCCCGGGTTTACATCCCTCGCTTTTTTTATGTCGCGTAAATGCTTCAGGATGATTTCTCTACTTTGGTCAGGTGTTTTATCGAAGGTATCCATCGCCAATCGATGATAGGCATACATCCCCTTACGCACATCCAACATCTGACCACTGAGTAAATTCTCAACAAGCCAGTAGCGATTTCGATTGTTTCCAAGCGTCTGCCACCCTTCCCGGCCCATCGCCTGCGCATTGATCACTACCGTTTGTGCTTTTTGAAAATGAGGTGTGCCCCCTAACTCACTAAATGTGTCGTAGTCCATGCCTATAATAACATACGCATAATAGGCTAGCAAGGAAGTAATGTTGGAGGTGTAGGCATTGTCGTTAAACTCTAATGGTTGGGATTCAATGTATTCAAACTCCCAGTCGCGATCTCCAAAATTGAGGGTGGGACTATAATAGTTACTGTTGTAGATGGGACGGGCCGATTGAATTTGCACAGAGGCTTTGAATAAGCCAATAGAGGGCATTTCATTGATATTGATACGAATGCTACAAGCTATTTTCTCATGCACTTTGTGTGCATCATTGGTCCACTTGCGCGTGTTCATGAATTGCTGAAAAGCATTCTTCATGTCTTTAAAAACCGTCTGATCTGAAATTTGTACAGCGGGTCCTACATTTATACTGACTACACAATTAAGTTCCTGTGCTGTGGTGCGAGTGAAGACAATCAAAAGTAAGCAACTCGCAAAAAGCAGTTGTTTTAGCTGAGTCAACATTGGAATGTGAGTGTTAGACATCGAGTTTTTGGATAATGGCTTTTACAATATCAGCGGCTACTTCATTTTTTGACTTCAACTCAAATTTTTGAACTTGCTGGTTGCGATCAATGATCGTGATCTTATTAGTATCAAAGCCAAAGCCGGCTCCTGTATCATTCAATGAATTAAGTACAATGAGATCGAAATTTTTTGATTCTAATTTTTTTAAGGCATTGGCTTGTTCCTGTTCCGTTTCTAATGCGAAGCCTACAATTACTTGCCCGGGTTGCTTTAACTTCCCTAAAGAGGCAGCAATGTCTTTTGTTTTGGTTAATTCAAGTACGAGATTATCTTCTTTCTTTTTAATTTTTTGATCAGCGCGGTGTGCAGGCTTATAGTCTGCAACAGCCGCAGAGAGAACGGTGATATTCGAAGTTGGAAAAATGGAGGAGCAGGCTGTGTACATTTCTTCGGCTGAAGTTACTCGAATAACGTGGATGTGTGGATGGATAGTATGCTGTTGAGTCGGTCCGGTTACTAGAGTTACATTGGCTCCTTGTGCTGCCAGGCGTTCTGCTATCGCAAAGCCCATCTTTCCGCTCGAATGATTGCCAATAAAGCGAACAGGATCGATGGCTTCATAGGTAGGACCTGCTGTAATCAAGGCTTTTTTTCCTGCCAATTTTCCATCGCTAAAGTGTTTCTGTAAGTGTTCTACAATCTCTTCTGGTTCTGCCATTCTCCCTTTCCCTACCAATCCGCTGGCAAATTCCCCATGAGTAGGTTCGATAAAATAATTTCCGTATGAGCGAAGTGTCTCATTATTTTTTTTAGTTGAACCATGTACCAACATATCCAGATCCATAGCGGGGGCTACAAAGACCGGGCAACGTGCTGATAAGTAAACAGCGAGTAGAAGATTGTCGCACAGCCCATTGGCCATCTTGGCGAGTGTATTGGCACTGGCGGGAGCTATTAACATGGCATCCGCCCAGAGCCCTAATTCTACGTGGTTATTCCATTGGCCACTGGTGTCTTTTATAAATTCAGTAAGAACAGGATTTTTAGATAAAGTCGAGAGCGTGAGTGGGGTGATGAAGTCATGAGCAGCAGGACTCATGATTACTTTTACTTGCGCACCTTCTTTAACCAACAGCCTGGTTAACACGGCTGCCTTGTACGCGGCAATACTGCCTGTAACACCGAGGAGGATTTTTTTTCCGTTGAGCATAAGGCTAAAGTTAAAAAAAGAAAGGTTCAAAATATGACGTCTGTTTGTCATATCCTGAACCTTTCAAAGGTATCCTTTAAGGGATATTAGTTTTCTTGACGCTCTTCTGTTTCGCTGCGCATGCGGTGGTTTAACTTACCTTCAAAGAATTCTTCGATGGCAGTAGAAGTAGGCTTTGGCATACGCTCATAGAACTTCGAAATTTCGATTTGCTCGCGGTTTTCGAACACTTCTTCTAGGTTATCAACAGTAGTGGCAAACTCAGCCAGTTTGTTGTTCAATTCCTCTTTAATGTTGCTCGCGATTTGGCGGGCACGCTTCGAAATAACCACAACAGATTCGTACACGTTGCCAGTTGGTTCGATTAATTTTTCGATATCACGAGTGA
>LNEN01000150.1 GCA_001464155.1 Cytophagales bacterium Ga0077538
TATAAACTCCTGATAATGATACCTCCCGAAACCCTCTGCAATATTGGCTGTTACAGAGCGGGTGCATCGAATCAGTTGATCTGTTAATCTATATTTTTCTTCCGCGGGAAAATCCTTTACTAACACGGATATGGTTTTCTTTTGACCACTTGCTTTCTTCCAACAAACTAAGTCTTCAAAAGTTTTCACCGTAGCCATATACATCGCAACTAGTAACTATTCAACCCGTAACTGCTAACCTTAAAAGAAGAACATGTTTATGGGAATCCAGGCAAAAAGTGCTGGGATGACAATGGCGAACACTTGCCCCACAAACTTGATGGCAGGATTGTACTTGGCGTGGTTTAGGCCGAGGGTCTGGAACGCACTGGCGAAGCCATGCCATAGGTGGAAAGCCAACATGATCATACTTATAACATAGAGGGCCACGTACCAGGTCTGGGTGAAAATATCCGCCACTAGCGTATACAGATCCTTTACTTCCTGACCGTCATAGGTTTTGGTAGGTACACTTCCCCAGTGCATCTCTGCCCAAAATTGTCTCATGTGAATGACAATGAAGATAAAGATGACAGTTCCCAAAATGCCCATGTTGCGGGAAGCTACCGAGGAGGCTTTATTAGAAATCGCGTAACCTTCAGAACCTCTTGCCTTTCTATTTTGAATAGATAAGAACAGGGCCCACAAGGCGTGGATGAGAATGGATGCGTACAAGGTGTACGAAATCGTTTTGATCAAAGGATTGTGGGTCATGAAGTAGGCATAAACGTTAAATGCCTCTCCCCCATCATCTTTCAATAACTGAAGATTGCCGATTAAGTGAATGACCAAAAAGGAAATGAGGAACAAACCTGTTAGCGCCATAATGAGCTTGCGCCCAAGCGTACTGGTGAATAGCGTTGCAAACCAATTCATAGAGTTGTAAGCGAATTTTTAGGTATGAGCCAAAAATACTTCTCAATGGTTTAGCAACCAAAAGGCTTATTACTTTAAAAGAATTCTAAATAAGAGAGCAGACTTGTACCTATCCTTCACAAAAAAGAATTAGATCGCGGAATTATTACTTAGAACGGGTAGTCGAAACCCATCTGATTAGCAATATGGTTAGGGTGATTAACATATCTTGAAGGGCTAGCAGAAACCGCAATACTCGAACATCCAGATAATCAGTAACAGAATAGTGACGGTGATAAACAAGAACCATTCTTTCTTTACAAACTTCACAACCGCCATTACGAGGGTTTTCATACAATTAGGGTTTTCCCTTTAATGGCAAGTCAAGCGACAAAAGTTAAAATACTGACAATTAGTATGTTGAAATAAAATACTCTTTCCAACATTCCATATTTTGTCCAAATAATGCTCTTAATTCCAAAATTGAGACTTTGTTGCAATCGCCTTTTACTTTATTTCTGATGGGCTAAAATGCCGAGGCTTCTGTATTTTTACACCTCAACCACTGCGCTTTTATGTATTTGATCTTCGACACGGAAACTACCGGGCTTCCGCGCAATAAGACTGCACCCCTCACTGATCTGGATAACTGGCCAAGGCTCGTACAATTGGCCTGGCAGTTACACGATAACAAAGGCAAACTCATTTCGCGTAATAACCTGCTCGTAAAACCGGTTGGATTTGATATTCCCTTCAAAGCAGAACAAGTACATGGCATTTCTACCAAACGAGCACTGGAAGAAGGAGAAGACTTGCAAAAAGTGTTGAACATTTTTGTAGATGATCTGGCCAAGGCCTCTTTATTAGTCGGGCACAACATTGAATTTGATATCAACATTATTGGATCGGAGTTTATTCGCACGAACACCGACACGACTCGCTTCTTATCACTCGCCAAATCGGATACATCAGACATTTCCACCGACTATTGTAAACTACCGGGTGGACCAGGAGGCAAGTTCAAGTTGCCCAAGCTGATCGAACTCCATCAAAAACTTTTTGGAAGAGACTTTGGCGATGCGCACGATGCGGCTTACGATGTGGCGGCCACCGCTCGCTGCTTTTTTGGATTAGTAAAAGAGAAGGTTGCCAAACCCTTTGATGGAACGTCACTGGAAGAAATTGTTTACGAAGAGCCCAACCTGGAAGCCGCCAACTTCGCGAAGAAGGAAAAGAAGGAAGTAACTACGAAAGATACAACGGATAATACCTCCCGACTACAAGACACACCCTTTGTTCACCTCCATGTGCATTCACAATACTCTGTACTGCAAGCAACAGCCGATGTAAAGCGTATTGTACAGAAAGCGAAGGAAGCTAACATGCCTGCCGTAGCCCTCACCGACTTAGGGAACATGTACGGTGCCTTCAAATTTGTGCGGGAAGCACTCGATCACGGGATTAAACCCATTGTGGGTTGTGAATTTTATGTAGCTGAAGAAAGAAAGAAACTAAAGTTTACGAAAGACAACCCTGACAAACGCTTTAACCAGATCCTACTGGCTAAAAACAAAGACGGATATCACAACCTGGCCAAACTCAGTTCGCTCGGATTTATTGAAGGCTTGTACGGGATCCATGCCCGCATCGATAAGGAATTGATTACGCAATACCGCGAAGGCTTAATCGCCACCACCGGTGGACTCACGTCTGAGATTCCCTACTTAATATTAAGTGTCGGCATTCGTCAGGCGGAAGAAGCCTTTGTTTGGTGGCACCAACTCTTTGGAGAAGATTTTTATGTGCAGTTGAATCGTCACGGACTCAAAGAAGAAGATCACGTTAATCAGGTTCTCCTTCAATTTGCTGAAAAATATACCGTGAAGTATTTCGCGGCCAACGAATCCTACTACCTGGCGAAAGACGAAGCAGATGCACAAGACATTCTGATCTGTATTAAAGAACAAGAATTAAAATCAACGCCCATTGGCTACGGCCGCGGCAATCGTTACGGCCTACCCAACCAGGAATATTATTTCAAGTCGCAAGAAGAGATGAAGAAACTCTTCAGCGATTTGCCGGAAGCCATTGAAACCATTGCCGAAATCATTGACAAAGTAGAGAGCTATAAATTGCAACGCAATGTACTCCTGCCCAAGTTCGATATTCCGGCAGGCTTCGATTCGGAAGATGAGTATTTGAAGCATCTTACCTATGAAGGCGCTAAAAAGAAATATCCGGAGATCACACAAGCGATCAAAGACCGCATCGATTTTGAGTTAGAGACCATCAAGAAAACCGGATACCCGGGCTACTTCTTAATTGTACAGGACTTCACTGGCAAAGCGCGTGAGTTGGGTGTTTCCGTGGGGCCCGGTCGTGGTTCGGCTGCCGGTTCGGTGGTTGCTTATGCTACGGGTATTACCAACGTTGATCCGATAAAGTACGATTTGCTTTTTGAGCGTTTCTTAAATCCCGATCGTGTATCCCTTCCCGATATTGATATTGACTTTGATGATGAAGGAAGACAAAAAGTACTGGACTATGTTATTCAGAAATACGGCAAGAATCAGGTAGCCCAAATTATCACCTACGGTACAGAAGCAGCGAAGTCTTCCATTCGCGATTGCGCACGGGTGATGGAGCTCTCGCTTACGGAGGCTAACATACTCGCCAAACTGGTGCCTGAACGTCCGGGTACTACCTTAGAGAAAGCCTTTGCCGAAGTACCAGAATTAAAAGAGGTATTGAATGGTAGTGACCTTCGCTCAAAAGTATTGCATCAGGCAAAACGAGTTGAAGGTTCGGTGCGCAACACAGGTACGCATGCCTGTGGAGTGATCATCACACCCGATGATCTCACCAAGTTTGTGCCTGTTTCTACAGCCAAAGATTCGGACATGCTCGTTACGCAGTTCGACAACAGTGTGGTAGAAAGTGCCGGCATGTTGAAGATGGACTTTTTGGGATTGACAACCCTGTCGGTGATCAACAGTGCCATCAAAAACATCAAGAAAAGCAAGGGCATTGACATCGTAGTCGATGACATCCCCCTGGATGACGAAAAGACCTACCAACTTTTTCAACGCGGTGATACTACGGGTACCTTTCAGTTTGAAAGTGTGGGCATGCAAAAATATTTGCGCCAGCTCAAGCCCGATAAGTTCGAAGACCTGATTGCCATGAACGCCTTGTACCGTCCGGGGCCGATGGAATACATTCCGCAATTCATTAACCGTAAACACGGCCGCGAACCCATCAAGTACGACTTGCCGGAGATGGAGGATAATCTCGCGGAGACCTATGGTATTACCGTGTACCAGGAGCAGGTAATGTTGCTCTCGCAACGTTTGGCCGGCTTTAGCAAAGGCGATGCCGATGTGTTGCGTAAGGCAATGGGTAAAAAGCAGAAGGATGTGCTCGACAAAATGAAGAGCAAATTCATTGAGGGCTGCAAGAAGCATAACCATCCGGAAGATGTCTGTGAGAAAATCTGGAAAGACTGGGAAGCCTTCGCACAATATGCCTTTAACAAGTCACACTCTACTTGCTACTCATTAGTCGCATACCACACTGCTTATTTAAAAGCTAACTATCCGGCTGAGTACATAGCCGCGGTGCTGACGCACTCTCAAAGCAATTTAGAAAGTGTTACCTTCTTCATTGAAGATTGTAGAAGTTCCGGATTAAAAGTATTAGGTCCGCATGTGAACGAATCGGGTGTGTACTTTGAAGTAAACAAAGCAGGGGAAATACGTTTTGGACTAGGCGCCATTAAAGGCGCAGGCGACTCGGCCGTTCAAGCCATTATTAATGAGCGCGATGCGAACGGACCCTACGAAGATATTTTCGATATCACCAAACGCTTGTCTTCCAAAAGTGTCACCAAAAAAACTTACGAATGTCTGGCACAGTCCGGAGCCTTCGATTGTTTTGAAGGCATACATCGCAGACAATATATTTTCTCGAAAGAAGGCGACAGCAGTTTGATTGAGCGTGCTATGCGTTATGCCTCTAAGACAACGCAAGATGAGCAAAGTGCACAGGTAAGTTTGTTTGGTGGCAGTGCTACCGTTGCCATGCCCAAACCAAAAATTGAACAGGTAGAACCCTTTAGTGAAATCGAAAAACTAAACCTTGAAAAAGAAGTAGTCGGTATCTACATCTCCGGTCACCCCTTAGACAATTTCAGGTTTGAGTTGGACTCTTTCAGCAATACCACCTGTCAGCAGCTCAATGATATTGAATCCCTGATGGGCCGCGAGACAAAAGT
>LNEN01000151.1 GCA_001464155.1 Cytophagales bacterium Ga0077538
TTCACTGGTAAGGAAGCTGCCTTAATATTCAGCACTGGCTTCCAGGTTAACCTGGGTGTGATGTCAAGCCTAACCTCACGCAATGACTATTTAATTTTAGACGAATACGATCACGCATCAATTTATGACGGCACACGTCTTTCGTTCTCACGCGTGATCAAATATGCGCACAATGATATGGCTGATCTTAAGCGTAGGCTGAGTTCCTTGCCAGAAGAAGCACTAAAGCTCATCGCCATTGACGGTATTTTTAGCATGGAAGGTGATATCGCGAAGTTGCCAGAAATCAGCGCGCTCGCAGAACGCTTCGGAGCCACTATTATCGTGGATGATGCGCATAGCCTGGGTGTTATTGGAAAGAAAGGCGCAGGAACAGCATCGCATTTCGGGCTGGATAATGAGGTGGACCTAATCACCGGTACGTTTAGTAAATCACTGGCTTCGCTCGGAGGCTTCGTTGCCAGCGACTCAGAAACCATTGATTACCTGAAGCACCATGCACGGTCACTGATTTTCAGTGCCAGCATGACACCAGCATCAACAGCCAGTGCGTTGGCAGCCCTTGAGATTTTAGAAACTGAACCACAGCGCATGCAGCAACTATGGAGCAACACCTGGTATGCCATGCAACTGCTGCACGATGAAGGCTTTGACATCGGAAATACACAAAGTCCCATTCTTCCCATTTACGTTCGGGACAATGAAAAAACATTCATGGTCACCAGCATGCTGCAACAAGAAGGTGTTTTTGTAAACCCTATTGTATCACCGGCTGTCCCATCGGATTCTTCGTTGCTGCGCTTTTCATTAATGGCAACACATACGTTCAGCCAGATTGAAGAGGCCGTAGAAAAACTATCACGCGTATTTAAGCAGGTGGGCATCGAACGAGTAAAAGAGTCCATCAAATGAAACGCGTTGTCGCCATTTCAAATAAAGAATTAAAGTCGTTCATTGATTTTCCTCATGACTTGTATGCGCACGATTCTAACTACGTTCCGGAATTGTTTATCGCCCAACGCGATTTGCTAACACCAGGTAAGCACCCCTTTCATGAGCATTCGCAGATGCAGTTATTTTTGGCTTACAATAATAAAAAGATTGTTGGCCGTATTGCCGCCATTCTCAATAATAACCACAACCGGTTTAATGATGCCAACGATGGTTTCTTTGGTTTTTTTGATTGTGTTGACGATGCTGATATAAGCAACATGCTTTTTAATCATGCCGAAGAGTGGCTGAAATCAAAGGGAGTGTCCACCATTATTGGCCCTGTAAATTTTTCTACCAACGAAACCTGCGGATTGCTGATCGATGGATTTGACTCACCTCCATTCGCCATGATGGCGTACAATAAGGCATATTACAAAACTCTAGTTGATGTAAAGGGGTTTTCTAAGAAAGTAGACCTGATTGCCTATCGCTTTGGCGATGTCGGATATGATGACAAATCCGTAAAGGTGAAAGATACATTTATCAGACGCTTAGAGAGTAAGGGCATTTCTATTCGCCCGGTTGACAAAAGGAATTTCGATAAGGAAGTAGCTGGCATTCGCGAAGTATATAACAAAGCATGGGGTAAAAACCTTGGGTTCGTGCCCATGACGGACAAGGAGTTTGATTACCTGGCCAAGGATGTGAAGCTGGTGCTTGATACCGACTTCTGCATGGTTGCAGAAAAAGATGGCAACGTGGTAGGTTTCGCACTCGCCATACCGGATATCAACCAGATATTAATCAACGTCAGACGTGGACGTTTATTACCGCTTGGTTTACTCAAATTGTTGTTTGGTCGTAAGAAAATAAACGGTGTGCGCATCATTGCACTTGGCGTGGTCGAAGGCTATCGCAAGTTGGGCATTGAAGCTTGCTTTTACGGCAACATCATTGAAGCGTATCGAAAAAAGAAATACAAGCAAGCCGAGGCATCTTGGATATTGGAACACAACGACCTTATGAATCGGGGAATTCAAAATATAAAAGGAGATCCATACAAGCGTTATCGGATTTTTGAAAAAGCACTATGAAAGAGCGGGTTTTAATTACCGGAGCAAGTGGCTTTGTAGGCTACCATTTGATCGAAGCCGCGCTGCGCAAGGGGCTTGATGTCTATGCGGCTGTACGCGCTACAAGTAAAATCAGCCACCTCAAAGCGCTACCCATCAATTTTAATTACACAAACTTCTCCGATCGCGAAGCTACGCGAAAAGATCTGGAAGAAAAACAGTATGACTATATCATTCATGCCGCAGGTGCTGTGAAGGCACACGATGAAATCGAATACAATCGCACCAACGCTGAGTTCACCCGAACATTGGGTATAGCGATTGCCGAAACGCAATTGCCCCTGAAGAAGTTTGTGTTCATTAGTAGTCTGGCCGCCTTAGGCCCTTCGTATACAAGCGATGCTATAACGGAAATTCATTCGGCCAAGCCGCTGACCTATTATGGCAAGAGCAAATTGCTCGCAGAGCATTATCTGTCTTCAATACCCTCATTGCCTACAATTGTACTTCGACCCACTGTAGTGTACGGTCCGCGCGAGCGCGACATCTTTATTATTCTAAAGAGTATTTCTCATGGCATTGAGCCTTACATCGGGAGCAAAGCGCAACAACTCAGTTTTGTATATGTAAAAGACCTGGCGGAAATCACCATTGACGCACTGCACAGCCATGTGACAAGAAGATCATACAATGTGTCTGATGGACAGTGCTATGATCGTTATGCTTTGGCAGACCTGACCAAATTCATTTTGCAGAAACAAACTTACAAGGTACACATTCCAAAAAGTGTGGTTCAGATCATGGCGGGCATGCAAGAAGTGATTGGAAATATCCGTGGTACAATGCCCGCGTTAAATCGCAACAAAATTGCTGAACTCACGGCAGAAAACTGGGTGTGCAGCATTGACAGCATAAGTCAAGATCTTGGATATGTCCCGCGCTATGATCTCAAGAGTGGTTTGACGGAAACAATTCAGTGGTATAAGGAAAATGAATGGCTCAAAAATTAATAAGCAAATATCTCACAATTTTTAATCCCAAGCATATGAAAGAACAGATTGAACAGGCAAATGGAAAACTGGGAATACTAATTCCAGGTCTTGGCGCAGTGGCTACAACGATGATTGCCGGTGTAGAGGCCGTAAAAAAAGGATTGTCGCAGCCGATAGGCTCGCTGACACAAATGGGAAATATCCGGTTAGGTAAGCGCACCGAAAATCGCTACCCGAAAATAAAAGACTTTGTGCCATTGGCAGACCTGAAAGATATTGTGTTCGGAGGCTGGGATGTATATGATGATAACGTTTACGAAGCGGCAACCCATGCCAAAGTATTAGAGCCCGGATTGCTGCTCCCCATCAAAAGCGAATTGGAAAAGATCAAGCCAATGAAAGCGGTCTTCGATAAGGAGTATGTACGCAACCTGGATGGAAAGAATGTAAAAGAAGCTGCCAGCAAGTATGAGCTGGCACAACAAGTGATGAAGGACATTGACGACTTCAAAAACAACAGCGGCTGCGAGCGCCTTGTAATGGTCTGGTGCGGATCAACAGAGAAATATATTGAAGAAACGGATGTACATAAAAGTATTTATGCGTTTGAAACAGGATTGAAAAGCAACGATCCTCTGATTTCCCCCAGTATGATCTATGCATATGCCGCCATCAAGAAGGGTGTTCCGTTTGCCAACGGTGCCCCTAATCTTACCTGTGATATTCCTGCACTGATTTCGCTGGCCAAAGAACACGGTGTACCAATCGGTGGAAAAGATTTCAAGACCGGACAAACATTGATGAAGACTATTCTGGCGCCAGGTCTGCACGCACGCTCATTAGGAATACGCGGATGGTTTTCGACAGATCCCGACAACTTTAAAACAAAAGAAGTATCGAAACTTGGGGTGCTGGACGATATTCTTCGGCCCGAACTGAACCCTGATCTTTATGGTGAACTATATCATAAAATCAGGATTAACTATTATCCGCCACACGGTGATAATAAAGAGAGCTGGGACAACATCGACATCTTTGGATGGCTGGGCTACCCGATGCAGATCAAAATTAATTTCCTATGCCGAGATTCTATCCTGGCTGCACCCATCGTTCTGGATCTTGCGCTATTTTTCGACTTGGCGAAGCGTGCCAATATGAGTGGTATACAAGAATGGTTGTCGTTCTACTTCAAGTCTCCGCAAACGGCTGAAGGGTTACGTCCGGAGCACGATATCTTCAAGCAATTAATCAAGTTGCAAAACACACTTCGTCACATGATGGGCGAAGACTTGATCACACACCTTGGACTGGATTATTACCAGGATCTGGTGGAAGCTCTATAAATGACATCCCACGATGCATAAGATCATTGCCACCGGTTTAGGTATCGGATACATGGGGAAAGGTAGCGGCACGGCCGCTGCCCTGTGTTGCTGCGTTATCTGGTATCTGTCCGGTGGTAATTCGTTTGGTACAATCATGTTCACAATTGTGATTACGGCTGTTGGTGTTTGGTCCGCTACCGTAGTAGAACAATATTGGGGAATTGATAGTAGCCGTGTCGTAATAGATGAAATCGCTGGAATGTGTATCAGCTTACTTTTTCTCCCGGTCACACTTATCAATGTAGCCTTTGCATTTATCCTGTTTCGCTTTTTCGACATTATAAAACCTCTTTACATAGGAAAAGCAGAAAATCTTCCCGGAGGTTGGGGTGTAATGGCCGATGATGTGCTGGCAGGAATTTATACTAATGTAATTCTGCAAGTCGCTATTCGGTTTTTATTGAACTGATTGGATGCGGACATTTTTACGAGCTCAGGCTGCGTCACTGGTAGCAACAATTCTTGACTTTGCTCTCACTGTTTTGTTAGTAGAGATGTTTGGCATGTGGTATGCCCTAGCAAGTGTAGTTGGAAATGTAGGGGGAGCCATAATCAATTTTACCATAGGTAGATTCTGGGTATTTGAAGCAACTGGTAAGTCAACAACATCGCAAGCGTGGAAATATACTTTGATCTGGCTCGGATATGTGGTTATTAATTTTCTATTGTTGATTATAATAAAAGATTTTTTTTTGGATGATTATCGCGTAGCTAAAATTTCAGTAGCGCTTGTACTAAGTGTTACCTATAACTACCTGCTTCAAAAGAGTTTTGTTTTTAAATAATGTTGAATTTGTGAGAAAGGATTTGAGTAAATTTGGGTTAAGTTTGGGTTTGTTGCTTGTGATGTTATCCGCATACGGGCAGCAGACTGTTGTTACCGGTAAGGTAATTGATGCGAAAACAAAGGAGGCCATACCTTTTGTTAACATCCGTTTGAATGGTTCTTCTATAGGCAGCGTAACTGATATAGAAGGAAATTATTCCATACATACGTCAGATATTTCACAAGCAGAAATTCTATTTTCTTTTATAGGCTACAAAACCATTGTGAGGAAAATTATCCCCGGGCAAATTCAGGAAATCAACATACAATTATCTGAGGATGTTACCCTCTTGCAGGAAGTAGAAGTCCGGCCAGGAAAAGAGCGCGAGCACTATCGCAATAAGAACAACCCGGCTGTTGATCTCGTGCGCGAAATGATTGCACGCAAAAAACAAAACCACATTGAGCATTACGATTTTGCCGAGTATGAGCAATATGAAAAACTTCAGATGTCACTCAGCAACATGTCGGACAAATTCAAAGAGGGTAAGTTGTTCCGAAAGTATAAATGGTTGTGCCCATCTACCTGCAAGAGAAGTTAACCGATGAATATTTCATGCGTACGCCCGAAAACAAGAAGTCGATAGTAAAGGTCAATCAGAAAGTAAGCATTGATGACTACGTGGATAACGAGGGCTTAAGTAATTACCTGAACTATCTGTATAACGATGTTGATATTTATGACAATAACATCACACTGTTTACAAACCAGTTTCTGAGTCCGATTGCCGATGCAGCACCAACATTTTATAAATTTTACGTTACTGACACATTAAAGGACGAAACACCGAAACTCGTTGAACTTACGTTTGTCCCACGCGATGCAGGCGGCTTTCTGTTTCAGGGAAAATTATATGTTACGCTTGACGGCAGCTACGCAGTGCAGAAACTAAATATGACGGTGAACAAAAATATAAATCTGAACTGGGTTCGTGAATTATACATCGATCAGCGTTACGAAAAATCATCAGACGACCGGTATCATCTGGCAAAAAGTAAAATGCGTGCTGATTTCGGTCTGTCTAAAAGCGGTGGTGGCTTGTATGGCGAACGTTTAGTGTCTTACAAAAACTTTACAACGGGCAATGTGCATCCGGAAGAATTTTATAAACCAGAAGAGCAAATTGCCAATAACCAAGCGAACCCAACGGATATAGAAAACGAGGCCTTCTTGAACGCGAATCGCCACGACTCACTAACAAGGGCTGAATCAAAAGTATATCAGAATATCGACAGCTTGCAGAAGATGCCTTCGTTCAAACGAACGCTCGACATCGCCACTTTGCTGCTAGCAGGATATAAAAATTTTGGATGGTGGGAATTGGGACCTGTTAATACATTCTACAGTTTCAATCCGGTTGAAGGTTTCAGGTTGCGCGTAGGGGGAAGAACAACTCCAAAGTTTAACGAGCGTCTATATTTCGAAACGTATGTCGCCTATGGATTTAAGGATGAAAAGTGGAAGTACTTTTTAAGCGCAACGTATTCTTTCACTGGAAGATCGATTCGTGAATTTCCACTAAAGACTTTGCGTGTCAGTTATCAGCGCGATACAAAAATTCCTGGGCAAGAACTTCAGTTTGTTCAGGAAGACAACTTCCTGCTCTCGTTCAAGCGTGGTATTAACGACAAATGGTTATACAATGACATCTGGAACATCGACTACCTGCACGAATTCGACAGTCACTTCTCATATCGGTTAGGCTTAAAATACTGGGAGCAAACCGCTGCCGGTGGATTAATATTCACCAATGCAGAAAATGACTCATTAAATCCTGTTACTGATGTAATCACAACTGAGCTCTCTGCCGAGTTAAGGTGGGCACCAGGCGAGCAATTTTATCAAAGTAAAGCGTATCGCATTCCAATACCAAACCGATATCCGGTTATAACCCTGCGGTACACCGCAGGGATTAAGGGATTGATCAACAGCCAGTATAACTACCACAGCATAGTACTGAATGTTTTTAAACGTGTTTATCTTTCACAATTTGGTTATACCGATGTTGTTGTAGAGGGCGGATACATGGCCAGAAAAGTTCCATTCCCATTGCTATCGATTCACCGGGCTAACCAAACGTACTCATACCAGCTACAATCCTACAACCTGATGAACTTCCTGGAATTTGTGAGCGATGAGTATGTAAGCGTAAACTTCGATCATTACTTCAATGGTTTCATCTTCAATAAAGTTCCTTTGTTGAAGCGATTGAAGTGGCGCGAGGCAGTAACGCTTAAAGTTTTATACGGAAGTATTCGTACAGAAAACGATCCGAATAAGAATCCAGATTTGTTTACGTTCCCCGTAAATGATGTCGGACAAACAACAACATTTTCACTTAGCAAACAGCCCTACCTCGAAGCCAGCGTAGGTATTGCCAATATTTTTAAACTCATCCGTGTGGATGCAGTAAAACGATTTTCTTACCTTAATAACCCCGAGATAGCGAAATGGGGTGTCCGAGCAAGATTCAAATTTGATTTTTAATAATTATATGGGTACCGTCACACAAAAACAACCGCTTCGCAATGTACTTCAACAATTGATTTACAAAGTAATTAATCCATTCGTGAGGGTTTTAATTCGTATCGGATTTACACCCAATGCAGTAACGCTAGTCGGTTTACTTTTGAACGTTGGTGTAGCAGTAATTTTTATTCTGGGTGCCGAAGAAGGCAATCGTGGAGACCTATCGTACGTGGGTTGGGCCGGTGCATTAGTTCTCTTCGCAGGATTATTTGATATGCTTGATGGCCAGGTAGCACGTCTGGGAAATATGAGCTCATCGTTTGGGGCATTGTTCGATTCAGTTCTTGATCGTTACAGCGAACTCATAATGTTTCTTGGTATTTGTTATTATCTGATCGGCCACCACTATTTTCTTAGTTCGTTGCTAGCCTTCATTGCCTTGATTGGTTCCATGATGGTGAGTTACATCCGGGCACGTGCAGAAGGGCTTGGTGTAGAATGTAAAGATGGGTTGATGCAACGCCCCGAGCGCGTGATTACTGTAGGCGTATCGGCTATCGCCTGTGGCATTACAGCACACTACATTGGCGGTGACTACAAGTTTTACATTCCGGGAATTACTTTTCAGGTGTTTGAAACCATCTCAATGTTTACTATTCCACTATCCATTATGGCCGTGCTTACTAACCTCACAGCCATTCAGCGTATTCGTGATGTAAAAAAGTCAATGGATAAAAAACAAAATATACAGCCATGAAAATTCTGCTTGTTCATTTTTTTGTTCTCACGTTTTTTCATTTGGATACAAATCACGCAGATTTTGAATCTTGCGTATGCAAAGTCAAAGAGGATTTACCTACACCACCCACTGGCGAACATACACTCTTCTACATTCAGCGAACACCCAACGAGAACACAATCATGTACGATCTCAATGTAGTCAACGGTGCACTTGACGATGAAGAGCCTGTTCACGCCTATTGGCTTCGCTATCAGGAGGAAGGACAGAAAGAAGAACTTTCGTACATACAAGAAAATTATGCATACGGACTCAAGTCACGTAAGATCAATGCCAACCGGTATGAACTGCGTTTTGTATCCTACAAGAAAATACTGTTTTACCTGGATCATTCCCCTCGTGACAACCGCCTGCACATACAGGTCACAATCAACGGAAAAATTATCGAAGTCAACCGTGTTTTTCTGCAAATAGAAGGCGGAAGTTTTTGGTTTCCCAATGTAGTGTGTGCGGAAGTGAGGGGAATAGATCCAACAACAGGAATTGAGGTCATTCAAACATTAAAACCCTAGAAAAATGAAAAAGAACTTTGTTTCCAACGGGAAGGAATCAACACGAATGTTCAAAAATAGCTTCCTGGAAAGTCTATCGAAAGTACATTTCTCTGTTCCACTATTTATATATGTGCCTGTTACCATGTATTTTATTTATAATGCCCTTGTTGTACAACAGAATAATGCAGTTGAATTTTTACTTACCGCAGCTGGTGGCCTTCTGTTCTGGACATTTACTGAATACACATTACATCGATTCGTTTTTCATTTCGAACCAAAGTCAACGTTTGGCAAACGGATTCACTTCATCTTTCATGGAGTACATCACGATTACCCGAATGATGCCATGCGACTGGTGATGCCTCCATCGGCAAGCATGTCATTAGCTACCGGATTCTATTTTCTTTTCTACACAGTGCTTCCGGCTACATACTTACCAAGTTTTTTTGCAGCCTTTATTGGCGGATATTTATTCTATGATATTTCGCACTATGCATTGCATCATGCAACCTTTAAAAATCCTCTTTGGAAAAAGTTAAAGCAACATCACATGCTTCATCACTATTCCTATCCTTACAAAGGATACGGGGTAAGTTCTTCATTGCGGGATAAAATTTTTGGATCAGATTTTGGAAAATAATTCAGACGGTCAGTTTCATCCGCTATGGACGCGAACGACTTGGAGCTATGTTACCATTGCTTCGGTAATATCTACAACATACCTCTTTTTGTCATTTGTATTGGTTGGTTTTAAAACTGATCAGCTTATACTAATTACAATTTTTAGTGGACTCTATCTGGCTTCGCAAGCTACGCGAAAATTCATTTTAGGTTTTTCAATCTTCATCGTCTTCTGGATCATTTTCGATTACATGAAGGCATTCCCAAATTATGTATTCAACGATGTGCACATTAAGAGCCTGTATGATGCAGAAAAATCGTTGTTTGCCATTGCGCAAGATGGAGCGTGGCTAACGCCAAACGAATATTGGAAACAACATCATTTTTTACTGGGTGATGTGCTTGCTGGCATATTCTATCTCTGCTGGGTACCCGTACCTCTGGCTTTTGCCACCTATCTCTACGTCAAAAACAGAAGACAGTTCCTCTATTTTTCACTCACCTTTTTACTGGTGAATATTCTTGGCTTCATCCTTTATTACCTTTACCCGGCAGCCCCTCCATGGTATGTACAGCAATATGGATTTGATTTTCGGGCAGCAACTTCTGGAAGCACCGCAGGGCTATTACAGTTCGATAGATTTTTTAACGTAACTATTTTTCAGTCATTGTACTCCAAAAGTTCCAATGTGTTTGCAGCTATGCCTTCACTGCATTCCGCCTATCCGTTAATTGTGCTGTATTTTGGTTTAAAGAACCGACTGGGTTGGGTAAACTTACTTTTTCTGGTGATCACAATAGGCATATGGCTATCTGCGATATACACCAGTCACCATTATGTATTAGATGTGCTGGCAGGCATAGTAGTGGCCGTTATTGGCATCTCGCTCTTCAGCGTGATACTACTACATAATAAAGCTATGAGAAAGTTTATGGATCGGTATATTGAAATAATCTCCTGAAAGAAAATCGGGCTATGTTCTCTCAGTTTTTGATGCCATGAAAAAGCAAATTGCGAATGTAGTCCAGTCGGTCAATGATCTTCTTTATTGGGCATTCTTCCAAAACGCCCATTTCAATCCCCCGGATAGACGATAGCATAATGTAACTTAAATTATCCAAGTCTTCTTTGTTGATCTTTTTGAATTCCTTATTTTTAATACCGAACAAGAGAATGTCTTTCAACAGGTCAAGTTCTTTCGTTTCGTAATCTTTTTTGAGCTTCTTGATCAACTGAGGGTTTTCGGAAACTTCTCCTAATACAATACCATACAGTGACGCCTTTTGATGAAGGGCCTTTATTTTCGTGTTACTGAATGCCTTTAGTTTTTCTTCCGCAGTTATCGCCTTTGCCACAGCAGAACTC
>LNEN01000152.1 GCA_001464155.1 Cytophagales bacterium Ga0077538
TTTCTTTCGATAAAGGCGATATGGTAAAAACTGTAAACGCCTATAGTCAAGCACTCGACTTATTAGAGCAACATAAGTTTAAGCGCTATCAAGCCCTCACCTTAAAACGTATTGGACAAGTGTATTACCAGTTGGGAGATTGTGAGCGGGCGCAAAGTCATTATTTCGAAGCCTTAAAAATTGAGGAAGAACTACAGAGCACTCATGAAATGGCCAGAAGTTATGCCAGCGTTGGTTGGTGCTATACTTTGCAGCGTGGGTATGATTTGGGAGAGCAGTTTGCAAGGCAATCCCTCGCCTTGATGCGAAAGATAGAGGATAACGTAGGGGTAGCGTATGCACAAAACCTGATTGGTACAATAGCCTTGCGGCAAAAGAAGTATGAGCAAGCGCTTCTTTATTTTGATTCCGCGTTGGTAGTGAGAAGGCAATTTAACCTCTTGGTGTATGAAGCCTCAAGCTTAGAAAATAAGGGGTATGTATACGAGGCGCAAGGTGAATTGGATAAAATGCAAATCGTTCAGGAAGAAGCCTTGGCTATTTATGAAAGGGCTGGGAATCCTATACGATTGACAACCGCTTATAATAACATGGGTTCTCTACTGTTTCGAAAGGGGCGCTTTCATGAAGCCACTACCTATTTGCAGAAGGCTAAGCGTATTGCTGTAGATATTCAGTTTTTACCAGAGCTAAAAGAGAGTTATTATTTGCTGGCTAAGATTAAGCAGGAGCAAGGTGGCTTTAGAGAGGCCACCAATTATTTTGCACGCTATGTTGAGATCAGTGATAGCTTATATACCATGGAGACCCGTGGCAAAGCTGCTCAGGTAAATGCTCTATATGAACTGGAGCAAAAAGAACAGAAAATTCGGCAATTGGATCTTGAAAATTTGCGAAAGCAAGATGAGTTGAACCTCAAAGAAGCGACCCTGCAGAACAGAACTTTATTATTAGCTTTTGTCTCTGTAGGAATTATATTGTTAGCCATTCTATTACTCGTATTGTATAAATATTACTTAAGCAAAAAGAAGGCAAATGCATATTTACATTTCTTAAATACTGAAATCAATGAACAGAAGGAGGAGATTCAGACCCAGTCTGAAGAACTTTCTGAAGCCAACCATGCGCTAAGCAGTTTGAATGACGACTTGTTGAAAAAACAACAAGAGATTTCGCATCAGGCGGAAGAGTTGTTAGCTGCGAATCAAAACCTGGCAGAGCTCAATGGAACACTCGAGAAGAAAGTGGACGAACGTACCACTGAGCTCAAACAGGCTTACACTGAATTGGATACGTTCTTTTACAGATCGTCTCATGATTTTAGAAGACCCCTCACCACTTTTATGGGCCTGGCTGAGGTAGCCAAGGTGACGGTGAAGGATGAAAATGCCATCAACCTTTTTGAAAAAGTAAAAGAGACTGCGGTTAGTTTAGACAAGATGCTGATGAAATTACAGTCCATCAGCGATGTAGGCTTGCAGCAGCTAGTCTACAAGGAATTAATGCTCAAAGAATTGATCGAAACGATTCTTGGCAACTATGTTTCCGAAATTCAACACCGAGAGATTCAGATTACCCTGGATTTAAAGGAGATCAGACTCGTGTCGTACCCGGCCTTGCTAAAAATCGTTATCGAAAACTTAGTAGAGAATGCGATTCAATTTTCACGACAGAACAATTCATTGATTTTTATTAGAACCCGTGTAGAAGCGGAAAGCTTTATTTTTGAAGTAGAGGACAATGGACAAGGGATCGAGCTGGAATACCAGCCGCGAATTTTTGACATGTATTTTCGGGCCAACCTGGGATCCAAAGGAAATGGATTGGGTCTTTACATTGTGAAGAAGGCCGTTCAAAAACTTGGCGGTACTATTTCTTTCACCAGCCAGGTATCCAAAGGAAGCTGCTTTACTGTTCGTTTACCCCACGTGTAGCGTTCTTGGTTATGCACCCTTTTTCTTTAAGGGATCCAACAAGTAGTCGAGCCCATTTAACTTTATTTCGAGCATCGTTTGCAAGAGCATACCTAATTTCCCGGCAGGAAAGCTCTTTCGACTAAACCATTCCAGGTAAGAAACGGGGAGGTTGCAAAGCAGAATGCCTTTG
>LNEN01000153.1 GCA_001464155.1 Cytophagales bacterium Ga0077538
ACTTACAACTATTTCTCGACAAAAAGTTAGTGCCTGATGATCGTATAGATCTGTTGCCAGGCTCGGGCATTGACTTGAAGGCATTCAAACCTCAGCCATTTAAACGCCACCGAACCTTCACCTTTCTCATGATTTCAAGGCTTATCCTCGACAAAGGAATTGTTGAGTATATAGAAGCCATTCGCATACTAAAGGCAAAAGGTATTAAGGCTCGCTTTCAGTTGTTGGGTGCCAAAGACCCAGAACACAAGCGAGGCATTTCTCTCTCCACCCTTGATGAGTGGATAGAGGAAGGTGTAGTTGAATACCTTGGCAAAACCGATGATGTTAAATCATACATTCATAAAGCAGATTGTGTTGTACTTCCCTCCTACCGCGAAGGTTCACCACGATCTCTTATGGAAGCAGCATGTTTGAGCAAACCCATTATTGCTACCGATGTGCCAGGTTGTAATCAAGTGGTGACACACCGATTGAATGGTTTACTCTGCAAAGTAAAAGATGCAGAAGATTTGGCGGTAACCATGTTTGCCATGATGGAAATGTCAAATGCTGCCCTTCAACACATGGGCGAATGTGGTCGTCACAAAATGGAAGAGGAGTTCAGTGATACACGAGTGGTAGAACCCTATCTTCAGGCCATGAATCAAATTGTTGCTTCTCAGGTAACGATGAAATTTTCTTACTAATCATCCTAAATCATTTTACCTTTCCACTTGCCGGACTTCATATAGAGGTAGGCCATTGAGAACATACTGATCCAATATACCCACTCACTTCCCCATCCCCAGGTAATCGGCATATTCCAGTACTCTAATACCAAGTACACATACACACAATAAATGATGATGGTGATTAATTCAATCATCAAATTAACTTTTGAATTACCCGTACCCGTAACTGCATTCAACCAAATGGTACCGAACGACATCATCACCAAAGCGAGCGACACGATGCGTACTACTGGAATGGCCTCTTGTATGAAAGCCTGATCTTGTCCGTAAAAGGATAAGAAGAAGGTGGGGAATAGATTGATGAATACAAATAAGAGTAGAGAGATGCTCACACTTAAGCGCACCACTTTGCGAATGAGAGGCAACACTTCCTCTGTTCTTCCCTGACCGATTATATTGCTCACCATCGAATTGGTGGTGGCTGCAAAGGCCCAACAAAAAATACCGAAGAGACCAAAGATGTTGCGCATGGCATTGGAGATGGCCAGGGCACGCGGTCCGTGATGTTCGATAAGAATGTAAAAGAACTCCCAACTGATAATGCTGATGGCAAATTGCAGGATTAAGGGAGTAGATTGAATAAGAATGAGTTTTGTAACAGAGAAGTCCACTTTTGTTTGTTCAAAAAAAGCAAACGTCTTGTGAAGTCCCTTAAAGTGAATCACGAAATAGATAACACCCAAACCAGTGGCTTCCGCGATGATGGAGGCATAGGCGGCTCCGTTAAAACCCATCGCTGGCAAGCCCAAATTTCCATAGATCAAACCATAATCTAATACAATGTTCACCACTGCCTCCGACAAAGTACCCCACACTAATAATTTAGTTTGATTCGTACCTACCAACAAAGCATTGCGCATTACATAGAGATAAAGAAAGGGCAAACCCCAGATACGGATTAATAAAAAATCAATGACTTCCGTAGCAATAGCTGCATCGTGAATGGTAGCACGAAGAATAGTGGGTGCTACACTGTACGTAATGGCAATACCCAAAAAGGCGATGACCAAAGCAACCCACACCCCGTGGTAAAAGAGTCTGCCTATTTCTTTCGGTAAATTTTGTCCGGCTCTGCGCGCCATTAAGGCCTGCAAACCATTATTGAGTCCATTACCGATTACTGCAAAGATGAGGTAGTAAACTCCTGTAATACCAGCACTGGCCAGCTCACGTTCACCCAAGCCGCCCAAAAAGATGTTGTTGGTGATGAAGTTGATTTGCGGCACCAGCATGGCCAAGGAAATGGGCAAGGCCATTCGTAAGATTTGCCGATAGCTGGTGTCGAGACGGAGTTCCATTCAGTAAAGATGGAAGAAATGTTACAATTTTTAGGTGCAGAAGGCGTAAACCTTATTCCGCGGCTTTGCGCAACCAATAGTAATCGACTGCAAAGGTGCCGAAGGGAATCAGGCTGGACAGAAAAATCAAGGCGCCACGAAAAAGGGACCAGCGATAACGGATCATTACATCTGCTAAACTCATGACGAACAGTACAAATAAAATACCATGTGCCGAGCCCACCACCCGCACAGCCAATGGAAGTCCAGCCCAATATTTTAAAGGCATTGCAATGAAGAGTAACACAAGAAAGGAAACGCCTTCAATAAAAGCAATGAGACGAAATAGTTTGAGGGGATTGTACATACCACTAAATTCAAATAACAAATCTCAAAAACACATCAGAGATTCTTCTGCAAAAGAATGCAATCTTTTGCTTCCCCTAAACGGTCAGGCGTTTTATTTTAGTAGGGTTGCTTAGTTTGTAGTCGCGTTTCTCTTTATGAATAGCAAGACTCTTATTCACATAGCCTTTGGAATATGATTTCACACGCGCTTCGAACTCCAAAACATCTCCCTCTTTCAAACCAAATAGTTGAAAGCCTTTGGTAAAGGTAAACCATAGGTGGTCTGTTACCAGCTCTCCTGTTTGGGCATCACGTACTTTCATTAGCAATATAGTTTCGACTGAATAGCCCGTATACCCGGCCTTCTTACCCAAGCGGCTGAATACTGCTGTGAATTTTTTACGTTCCCCCTCTCGGGTCGCTAGTTGCTTACGCATGCCTGTAGTCTACAAGGCAGCAAGATATTCAATTTATAAATGGGTGAGGAAGGATCTGAGAAAGTGCATACGAAAAGAAGCCACACAGGCTTTTGCCTGGTGACTTCCTTAATCAACCTTTAACGTGTTAAATGATAGCGTCTGAAGGATCCGTACGATCCGCCAGAGCCACCCGCAATTTGTTCTCTTCTCCAGCTTTCGATTCGTACCTTCTTGCTTTCGAAGGTTAGGATGTCGAAATACATATCGTAGGCATCCACTACAAAGTCATCGGCATTGGGCTCGCTGTAAAAGATGGTGATGTGATTGTCTGACCCTGAATTGAAGTTGTATGGAACCCACGCCAGGGTATCAACATGAGGCTGACCATCCAACGTATACTTATGAATGGCATAGCCGGCATTGTATCCCGGATTGTCTTTGTTCTCCGGACTTTGAAACTCAAGTGTGCCGTGGTTTAGAAAAATTTCTTCGCTGGTAATGGTGCTTACTCCTCCACTGAGAACATCTGTTCTGCCGATCAGGGAATCCACTTTCCATACCCCGCCTTTTGTTAATAATTCAACACGCTTCTCAGATTCTGATTTCGGATCGAGTTCATCCAGCAAATCACATGAAAAAAAAGTGACGAGTACTGCCAGCACGAGTACTCCATTTTTTAGTTTATACACTACGTTGCACATAAATAAGATTTTTTTTTACGCAAGTTGTACAGTGTCTTTTATTTCCATAATACCCTATTGTGGGTATTTTCATTACCCGCGCACACGGATAGCCTTCGGACATCTTGCATTCACAACTCCAGTAAACAAGATGGCAAAAATCATAAGCAGATTTTCCATGACAAACATTTACGGTACCGTTGCTTCCGTCAACGTCTACACAATTTACCAGATAGAAACATGAGGCACATAGATTCACCTTCTCACTTCTTACCAACTCACTACTCACTTCTCAAATTCGAAACACTACCGTTCGTTAGGAATAAAATAAAATGATAAACATCAGTGCTGGTAAGTATCCTTCGCATCAGAAAGGCTTTATCTTTGAACCAAGCTTTTCATGTCTGTGTTAACTATGTCTGCATTGCTATTTAATTCTGTGCACCACACCGTTACGATAGTCTTTACATGCCTCATTTTCTTTGACCGCTTTAGCATTTTATAAAATCTTATTCTCGTCTCATGTTTACATCACACATCATTGGTACTGGCAGTTACATTCCGGAAGTAGTTATTTCCAATAATGATTTTCTTCACCACACTTTTTACGAACGTGAAGGTGTGCCCTCGACCAAAAGCAATGAGAGCATTATTGAAAAGTTTTCAGAGATCACCGGCATCAAAGAAAGACGTTATGCACGCCCCGATCAAAATGCTTCTGACCTTGGTACCTTCGCAGCAGAAGCAGCCATTGCCAATGCCAACATCGATAAAGAAACACTTGACTATATAATAGTAGCACACAACTTTGGTGAAGTAAGTATCAACAGCAATCGTTCTAATTTTCTTCCTTCTCTGGGTTCGCGCATCAAAGCGAAACTCAAAATTGAAAATCCAGATTGTGTTGCCTACGATGTTCCCTTCGGCTGCCCAGGTTGGGTAGAGGCACTCATACAAGCGAACTACTACATTCGTTCAGGCGATGCCAAACGCTGCCTGGTCATTGGTGCGGAAACCTTGTCGCGCATTCTTGATCCTTTCGACAGAGACTCTATGATTTATAGTGATGGAGCCGGAGCGGTAGTAGTAGAAGCAATCGAAGATTCCAGCAAAGGGATACTCGCTCACAAAACGCAAACCCATGCCATCCAACATGCCATGTTGCTTAACCTGGGCACTTCCTTCGTGAACGATGCAAGTACGCAGCAACATCTTTATGTTAAAATGAATGGACGCAGGGTATATGAGTTTGCGTTGAGTCACGTGCCGCAGGCGATCAAAGCGGCTTTAGATAAAGCGGGCGTTTCGATAACTGACGTTAAAAAAGTGCTGATCCACCAGGCCAACGAGAAAATGGACGAAGCCATTTTGCAACGCTTGTATAAGTTGTACAACATCGATGAAGTACCGGATGGTATTATGCCGATGACGATCGGTTGGTTGGGTAACAGCTCTGTCGCCACGATACCGACTATGCTGGATTTGATTCTCCACCACAAACTAAAAGACCACAGCATCCATAAAGGAGATACCGTGGTCTTTGCTTCCGTAGGTGCCGGAATGAATATTAACGCAATTGTCTATCGATTTTAAGGAACTTATTCGGCTGTTTCGCTCACCAGATTTTCTACAGGTGCTGCTACTACTACTTCTTCCTTGCGAACATGCAATTTGAAATGCTTGTCCATCACAAACTCGTACGACTCTTTATTTAATAGCTCAGATGCTTTCGGAGACGCCTGCAAAATGCCCAATAAGCCAATGGCTACTTCAGACGTTTTGATCTTATTTTTTGCCTTGCCTTGATAGGCTTGTAAGGTGAAAGTATACCCGCCCTTTTCTTTGGGGTTCCGCATCTACCATCATTTTTAAGATAACAGGACGGTACTTGTTCCACAAGTGTGTGTATGTATTGGTGATAATGCTGTTGTAGTAGGATGCGCCTGCTGCCATGAATGTGAATTTTATTGTTTACGCTAATGTTACAGAATCAATCAGCATCCATCGGCATTTGCCAATACTGGTGAAAACTGAGGTGCAAGATACAACTAATTAATGGGCTTAGGTGCTCGCCAAGGCCGATATTATGGCTATCATAAAGAGATTCAGTAATTTACGCGGTAAAGTGCCCTAAAAAGCTTATCTTTGTTCTTTCCCATTCGTGCGTTTCCTGCATACTTCTACCAATCGGTATTATTTGCTGCATAACTGGTAAATACCAACACCCAACAACCTTGAGTAAAAGAAGCGTTTTCTCGCGCATTAACTAAAAACAGAAAGTTTACACATGAGGCAGTTAAAAATCAGCAAACAGATCACCAATCGCGAAAGTCAGTCATTAGATAAATACTTACAGGAAATAGGCAAAGTTGATTTAATCACATCGGAGGTAGAAGTTGAGCTAGCCAAGCGTATTCGCGAAGGCGATCAGATAGCCCTTGAGAAATTAACAAAAGCCAACCTTCGCTTTGTAGTATCGGTGGCGAAACAATATCAAAATAACGGTCTCACGCTAGGCGATTTGATTAACGAAGGAAACCTGGGCTTGATTAAAGCTGCGAAGCGTTTCGATGAAACCCGCGGATTTAAGTTCATTTCATATGCTGTGTGGTGGATTCGTCAATCGATTATGCAAGCCCTAGCAGAGCAATCGCGCATTGTGCGTTTGCCATTGAACCGCGTAGGTTCACTCAATAAAATTTCCAAGACCTTTTCCGACCTGGAACAGCGCTTCCAGCGCGAACCCTCTGCCGATGAATTGTCGGAAGTAATGGGCTTGAGTCTGGAAGAAATTTCCAGCACCATGCGTGTGGGCGGGCGTCACGTATCCATTAATGCACCTTTCGCACAAGGCGAGGATGGTAGCTTGTTGGATGTATTGGAAGATGATGGTGAACAAACACCAGATGCCGGTTTAATGAATACTTCATTGCAAGTAGAAGTAGCCCGTGCCCTTTCTACCCTTACCGAACGCGAATCAGAAGTTATTTCGTATTACTTCGGGTTAAATGGCAATCAGGCGCTAACGCTGGAAGAAATTGGGGAGAAATTTAAGCTGACACGCGAACGCGTTCGTCAGATTAAAGAGAAAGCAACCAATCGCTTACGAAACACTTCGCGCAGCAAAACGCTGAAATCTTATTTAGGATAAGAGAATACTACTCTATACTAAGAGCCACTCTGTATTATGCGGGGTGGCTTTTTCTTTTTCTTCCGATCAGAGTCACTTTCATCTCATCAAAGTCTTTCGAAGAGGTCTCTGGTATTTTTATTTTATCAAAAAGATCCCTTTTCAACTCAGAACAAGGCTATAAGACGAATAAGCAATAATTAAATAGGATACCAAAAAAGGAATGGCTACCTTTATAACGTAGTTATTTTAGGGTCCGTCAAAAAGACCATCTTTTTAATTCATAATAGTTCATTACGTTTCTTTCCCGACTCAGGGAATCAATTTTAATCGAATCATTACCATTACAAAGGCTAAACACGCTACGTGTTACATAATTTATTATTTTTTAAAAAATCAAAATGCAAGGAACAGTAAAATTCTTTAATGAAGCCAAAGGTTTTGGATTCATTAAGCCGTCAGACTCAAGTGAAGACATCTTCGTACACACTTCAGGTCTAATTGACGAAATTCGTGAAAATGACCAGGTGGAGTATGATGCAGAAAGAGGCAGAAAGGGCATGAACGCGGTGAACGTGAAAGTGTTGAACTAATCAATAGATCTTTCAAACAATGAAAAGGCCCTGACAGAAACGTCAGGGCTTTTTTATTTATTGGCAATAAGTGAGGAATAAGCAATTCTAGACATCATTGCGAGGGCGTGAGAAGAGAATGAGGGAAGACAGCCCAAAGCAATCCCCTTCTTGAAAAGGAATATGAAGAGGATTTCCCCTGAACTATTTTTAGTGATTACAATCTGTCAGGCTTCAATCTTTCCTTTCGTACTTTTTTCCTTGACGAAAAAAGGACCAAAAAAGTCGAGACCCAACAATGCTTCCTAACGCACTTGCTACTCACCCCCGCTGTTGGGTCGGGCCAGCGCGCTGATGTACAAACTGTATTTGGTGAAATGCTTATGGAGGAACGGTACCTTCTACTTTAATCTACTCACCCCTGATCATCTTCGATGATCTTTCCCCTTTCTACTTTGTAGAGAGGGGTGTCATGCGAATGCATGACGGGGTGAGTTGTCATTTATTCACCCCCGCTTTTTGTCGGGCCGCGCGCTGGAGTAAACTATTAAGGCTGGATCCAGTAATAGGCTTTTCTGTTAATCATATCAACATGCTCATGAAACGCCTTATTCTATCTTCGGTCTGGAAGGGAATGTGCGCGTGCCTTCGCTGAGGCTTTAGCGCAAGCAGGGATAGAATACAGCGTTGAGTGAGTATGCCTGCCTATGCCGAAGCGGCTACGCGCAGGCAGGTGGGGCCTAGCGGCCCTGGAGCAAAACACTCATTTCTAGTTTTCTCAAATGATTTCTGAGAGTTGCGAATATTGGAGTTTTTTCCTTTTGATTGTTTCTCTCAATCACACCAAAGGAGATAAAAAAAGACTTGCCTGTTGTTCAGGCAAGTCTTTTTGAATATTTGCTACAAATAAAGCTTAGTTCGTCACCTTTACGCGTACTGCGTTCAGTCCTTTCAAACCACGTTCTACTTCAAATGTCACTTTATCATTTTCTTTGATAGGCGTTGTTAAGGCATTCCATAACCCTTAGAATCGTTGAAGAAAGTAACCTTTCCTTTGCGAATCAAATCAGCCGGATCAATTTCTACGTTATTGCGGGCTCCCAATACTATATCTTCTTCTTTAATAACAGTCTTCTTCTTGAGCGGATCGGGAGGGGTGGATGTAATATTCCCGTTCTCATCCACATAGGCCATCATCGAATCGAGGTCATTACCATCTTTCGCGTTTGCCTTACGGTCTTCTTTACGTTGCTCCTTCTCTTTTCGCTTCTGAATCTTCTTCTTCTCAGCTTCTTTTTTACTAAAGGTCTCTTGTGATCTTGCCATAGTTAATTTTAATGTTCCCGATATTACTTAGTGTATTCCTTGCTGATTTGATGGGAGTTGGGAGATAATTCCCTCGAAGGAGAAAGGCCCTGCAAGGTACCAAATTCCGGCTTACGTTTTACAAAAAAGTCAGTAAAGTGATGTTTCTCAGAAAGCCAATCGGCCCTAGTCCTAATTTCTGATCCTATTTACTGGTCGTAACCTCCTTATTGTTTGTGAGAGGCCGGGTATAGCGTGCGTGGCCTATCACCAGGTCCTTAGGCGAATCCACTGCTATACCATGGCGTTATCCACTTTTTCGACCGGTTGTGAGGTCCGATTATAACGGTGTTCACTATTTTCTGCAGGCCGAGAGGTCCGACAATAGCAGTGCTCACAATTTTCTACCGGTCGATAGGTCCCACCATAACGGTGCTCACTATTTTCTGCCGGTCGATAGGTCCCACGATAACGGTGCTTACTATTTTCTGCTGGTCACGAGGTCCCACCATAACGGTGCTCACTATTTTTTGCCGGTCGCGAGGTCCCACCATAACGATGCTCACAATTTTCTATTTTCTGCCGGTCGAGAGGTCCCACCATAACGGTGCTCACTATTTTCTGCCGGTCGAGAGGTCCCACCATAACGGTGCTCACTGTCTTCTGCCGGTCGAGAGGTCCCATCATAACAATGCTCACTGTTTTCTGCCGGTCGAGAGGTCCCACCATAACGGTGCTTACTATTTTCTGCCGGTCGCGAGGTCCGACAGTAACGATGCGAATAAACTCTTGCCGGTTTCTTGCTCCGGATATACTGTAGCGTACTAATTTTTAACCGGTGCTCGCCACCATTAGCTGGAGGTATACATTTTGTCGTCTCCCTATCACAGTACACCAGCGGTCCATTTTTTTTAGTGACTTAAGGTTTTTTGATCTGAAGGTCAATCTATTCATAAAAACTTGAGATCGAAGTAATGGACATCGCTAAACTCCAACTCTATTGGCGTCCTTTGTTTGTCTACGGTCATCTGTAAAGCCGAAACCTGCTGAGGTGTAATTCGTTAAATTTGACAGTCACAAATCTATTCACAGCTTCTATCCCCTATCTATGGTGTACACACTTAAACTTACTGCAATTCTCTTGTTGATTGGTACTACAGCATGGGCTCAAGAGAAAGTCAATAACTTTATTGTTAACGAAAGTAGTCTACAATGGCAAAAGGTCTTTACCACCGATCTTACCTTTCAAGAACTCAGCGAAGAGTTAAAAAACAATGGTCTCTTCGACCGCATGGAGCTTAGTAAGAACACTATTACAGGCGATAGTAAAATACTCTTTGCTAACTATCAGGCGGCCGGATTTACAAACCTTGAAACGGCAGCCTATGTCTCAGATTCGTATTTCAAGGCTTTTGTTGTGGTTGAATTCAAGGAGGGGAAGTACCGTGTTACGTTGAAGGACATTCTACTCACCCCAAAAACTTACGACTCCACTAAAAAAGTGGAACTAAATAACCTCGATTACTACGCCCTCAAAACCTGGAAGAATGTATTTACAGAAGCCTTTAAAAAAGCACCAAGTCTGATCCTGGATTATACCTTCACTAAAAAAGCAGAGGTCAGGAAAAAATCAGATCAGGGAGAATGGTAAAACACAGATCTGAAGAAGACTTGTAGCCTCTACTTATACACATCCCCGCTGTAATTATTAAAAAGTAAAACACTTTACAGCCCTTGAGCAACCATGCTTTTAAGAAAATAGTACCGAATATTCAGTAACTGAATATTTTACCAGCAATATTCCGTTTGCTACCTAACATCAAAATACTATTTTAGCATGCCTTTAGAAATGAATCGAAAGATCTTTTCACAAAGCATAGGCATGAGTTGTGCACACTTTAAAAGATAAGCGAATTAGAAATGAACACTTTACGAGCAAATGAACAACGGGCAAGGAATGCCATCAACGTTCTTTGGATTGTTTTAGCTATGGAATGCATAGCTTTAATTTCTGGGTATTTTCAGTACGACTTACTTCAGACCGTTTCCAACGGTGGGGAGATTTCCATTGAAGAAGCAAATGCTAATGATTTAAGAGAACAGTTCATTGGTGGCATTACTTTGATTGTGTTCATTATTTCAATCGTCACTTTTATCATGTGGTTCAGGCGTGCTTATTATAATCTTCACCAGAAAGTCTCCTACCTTTTATACACTGAAGGCTGGGCTGCTGGTTGTTGGTTTGTTCCAATTATTAGTCTCTTCAGGCCCTACCAGATCATGAAGGAACTCTACCAGGAAACAAAAGTACTTTTTGAAAAAAAGGGAATTGATATTACCCGCTATCCCTCTACTTCCTTTTTAGGAATTTGGTGGACGCTCTGGATCGTGAGCAATCTACTAGGTCAATTTGTTTTCCGGTATTCCCTAAGAGCAGAGACACTGGACGAACTAACCACCCTTACCGTTGCAGGTATCATTTCCAATGTTATTGGAATTCCTCTTGCTTATATCACCGCAAAAGTAATTGGAGATTATGCGAAGGTGGAACCTCTATTGTTTGAGTTAAAAGATGAAACGGACGCTTCACCAGCGGTGGTGGCCTAACGGCTTGTGTAAGCCAATCGCTATCGTGCCATCAGGTCTTTCTACCTGGCGCTCCTTGACAACGATAAACGCGACCTGATTTCTATCAGTGTGCCAAATACTGATAAAATAGATTTCCTGCATTATCTTCGTTGTGTTGAGGAAATTCTTATTTCACAAGCACAATAGAAATTACTTTTCACAACCGTGTCATGGATCACTATCTTATCGATACAGAATCCTTTCAACTCACACAAGCGGATTTCCTGATCCGGATGGTGGTGGCCATAGGCATAGGGGCCGTTATCGGCCTGGAGCGGGAGCATGCCGCCCTCACCGAAAAAGCTAAAAGCTTTGCTGGCATCCGAACTTTTGTCTTTGTCGTAATGCTTGGCTTTATGGCCAGTCTGGTCTTCTACTTATTCAATCCCATGCTATCCCTCATCATATCGGTAGCCGTTGTCATGATTACCGGTATCTCCTACTACATCACCGCATCCAAAGGAGAGATCGGTGCCACCACTGAATTCTCGTTAATTATTTCATTCTTACTCGGCATGCTTGTTTCTATAGGATATGTGGAGATCAGCCTGTTGTTAATGGTCGTTGTAGTAGTGTTGCTGTCAGCCAAACTTACGTTTAGATCCATTGTCGGAAGGATTACGGGAGAAGAGCTCTATGATTTTATTCGCTTTGTCGTCATCGCCTTACTTTTATTCCCCTTCCTACCGGACACAAATTTCGGTCCATACGACAGTATCAATCCGCGTCAAATCGGATGGGTAATTCTTCTCACTTCAGGTGTTGGTTTTGTCGGGTATGTGCTGATGAAATTTCTTGGAGAAGGAAAAGGTATTTTACTAAGTGGTGTTGTCGGAGGACTGGTTTCCAGCACTGCCGTTACGTGGGTCTTTGCTAAAAAAAGTAAAGAGCATCCGGGACTGTCATCCAGTTGCGCGGTGGCGATATTGGCCGCCTCTTCGCTCATGGTCTTGCGCGTGCTCGTCTGGACCTATATATTTAACCTTGCCTTATTCAGCGAAATCTTCATTACGCTTATCGTTGTATTCGTGGCGGGAATGAGCGTGACCCTTTACTTCTATTCTAAACAGAAAGAAAAAATAGTAGACGACACCACCATTCGAAAAGGCAAACCCCTGGACCTACAGGGCGCCTTCTTATTTGGAATTATGTATGTCGTCATCTTGCTGGTGGTAAATTCAGCCCATGAAGAGATGGGAGATAAAGGCTTATTAATCTCCAGCGGTATTGCGGGCCTTTCAGATATT
Source organism: Cytophagales bacterium Ga0077538 (assembly GCA_001464155.1). Classification (GTDB taxonomy): domain Bacteria; phylum Bacteroidota; class Bacteroidia; order Cytophagales; family Cyclobacteriaceae; genus Chryseotalea. The sequence continues at coordinate 12,341 of LNEN01000153.1, forward strand.
GACGCCATTACCATTACGGTATCTAAACTGGCCACTCACCCACTTGATTTTTCTACAGCCGGAAATTCCTTATTGATTGCCACGATTTCAAACACCTTAGTTAAAATGGGTATCGGCCTTTGGGCTGGTAGTGAATCGCTGCGAAACTATTTGTACTTGGGATATGGCATTGTTGTGGCAGCAGCATTGTTGGCCTTATTATTCTAGTGTCTTAGATATTTTTTGTTGTGTCGGATATGTTGATCTAGTGACACGTAATAAAAGAACGACCAAGAAATTCTCCGACCTTCTTCTTTGGTGTTTTCTGAAAGAAATCCGCGACTAATCGGGTATTGTAGTAGACAGTTGTATTCTGTCTTTCGATGCTACGTACAACAATTACAAATAAAAAAGCAGCTCATCCCTAAGCTGCCTTTGTGACCTCGGCAGGAATCGAACCTGCATCTTCAGAATCGGAATCTGAAATACTATCCATTGTACTACGAAGCCTAATGCTTCCTATAAAACGGAAACGGCACAAAAGTAATGCTTTCGTGCCGTTCTCAAATTAAGTTTCGAAAGACTTATTCCTTTATTCCGGCTAAATCCAGGATAAAGGCATATTCCTGAGCCTGTTCCTCGTACACTTTAAAGCGTCCGCTGGCGCCACCATGGCCTGTTTCCATATTGGTGCGAAGCAGAAGCGTATTAGTATCTGTTTTCATTTCACGCAGTTTGGCCACCCACTTGGCCGGCTCCCAATACTGGACTTGCGAATCGTGCAAGCCTGTGGTTACCAACATATTCGGATAAGCTTGCGCCTTTACTTGATCATAAGGAGAGTACTCCAGCATATACATATAGGACTCTATATTATCCGGATTCCCCCACTCATCCCACTCACCTGAGGTTAGGGGAATGGTTTCGTCCATCATAGTACTGACAACATCTACAAAAGGAACTTCCGCAATAACACCCTTATACAACTCAGGCCGCATATTAACCACAGCGCCCATTAACAACCCCCCGGCACTTCCTCCATTGGCAAACATTTTTTCTGCACTCGAATATTTTTCAGCAATCAAATGCTCAGTACAATCAATATAGTCGGTAAAGGTGTTTTTCTTCTTGAACATCTTACCATCTTCATACCACTGTCGGCCCATTTCTTGTCCACCGCGTATGTGTGCAATGGCATATACAAATCCACGATCCAATAAACTCAAGCGCGTAGAAGAGAAAGTAGGGTCAGTACTAGAACCGTAAGAGCCATAGGCATAGATTAGACAAGGATTGTTACCATCCTTTTTCAGTCCCTTCTTATAGACAATAGACATGGGTATTTGTGTGCCATCATCGGCTGTAGCCCACAAACGCTCGGTTACATAATTGGCTGGATCATAGCCACCCACCACTTCGTTTCGCTTAAGCAATGTGGACTCTTTCGTCTTCATGCTATAATCATACGTAGAGAAGGGCGTAGTCATGGAGGTATACCCGTAACGGAATAAATCGGTATCAAAGTCACGGTTAGTAGAGGAGTAAACGGTGTAGGCCTCCTCACCAAAATTCAAATAATGTTTTTGGTTAGTTCGCTGATCAATCACACGAATGAGTGTACTGGCCTTGGCGCGTTCACTCAATACCAGGTAATCTTTAAACACATCAATGCCCTCCAACAACGTATCTGCGCGATGAGCAATCTTTTCTTTCCAGTTGGCTTTATCTGTTTTTGCCTCTGGTGTTTCCAGCAAGCGGAAGTTCAAGGCATTGTCGTTAGAGACTACATAAAACTTGTCCTTATAGTGGTCGATTGAATACTTATGATTCTTTTCACGCGGTGTAAATTCACGGAATTTACCATTGGGATTATTGGCTTCCAAAATCTGATACCCATCGGTGGTCGTACTGTTGGAGTAGATGACCACATACTTTTTAGATTTAGATTTATAGACACCGATGTAGTACGTGTCATCCGTTTCTTCGAAAACACTATTATCCTTTAACGGATCGGCTCCCAGCGTATGCTTCATTATCCAACGCGAACGCAGGGTGACAGAATCTTTGCGTGTATAGAAAAGTGTTTTATTATCATTCGCCCAAACAGCATAGCCTTCCGTGTTAGGAACAGGAGTGTCAATAATTTTTCCAGTGCGCAAGTCTTTTACATAAACTGTATAGCGCCTGCGGCTAACCGAATCCTCAGCATAAACCAATAGATTATTATCTTCACTCACACTCACCCCGCTGATCTGATAGTAGGCATGGCCTTTCGCCATTTCGTTCACGTTTAGTAAGATCTCCTCTTTGGCATCCAGCGACCCCTTCTTTCTGCAATAGATCGGATACTCCTGCCCTTCTTCATAGCGGTTGTAGTACCAATAGCCGTTACTTTTGTAAGGAACCGATTCATCAGTTTGCTTGATACGCCCCACCATTTCATCGTAGAGTTTTTTCTGAAGGCCTTGTAAGTGCTGGGTCTTGGCTTTCAGGTAATCATTTTCTGCCGTCAGATAATTCAAAACTTGTTGAGTCTGCTCATCTTTCTGTTCGGCATTCTTTTGTTCTTCCGACAGACGCATCCAAAAATAATTATCCATGCGCTTATGCCCGTTGGATACAATCTCATACGGCTTTTTCTCAGCGGTGGGCGGAGCAATCTCATCAACTGCTTTTTCAGTGCCGGAACTACAAGCGGAGGCCAGTACTACAACACAAAGCGCTCCACACTTGCTAAGAATAGGTAGGTTCATACAGAATCATTTAGGCTCTCAATCTAAAGACTAGAACCGACACAACAAAGAGGAATTATATTAGCGTTTCAAAGACAAGTAGCCCGTTTGGGCAGGTCTACCGGACGAATACTCAATTTTGTAGAAATACGTTCCTGAGGGTAATTCTTTTCCGGAATTACTTAAGCCCTTAAACACTCTTGTGTCATTGTCATAATTTGAAACAGCGAACACCTCATCACCCCATCGGTTATAGATGGTAACTCTATTCTGAGCCGTTTCAGGAATTATTTCAATGTATCGTATAATAAACACATCATTGAGGTTGTCGCCATTTGGCGAGATAGCATTATACACCTCCACATCACCAATTACTTCTACTGTTAATTCTTGCTGCGTACAGCTTCCTGCTAAATCACAGATCTGAATCACGAGGCGATCTATTCCTGTGAAAGGAACTCCCTCATAGTCAATTTGTAAATTACCGTTTGCATCAAGGGTGGCCACGGCACCACTCTGCGGTTGTGTGATGATCTGCAGTGTGCTCAGATCAAGATTATCATCCGGGTCGTCCAACAGGGATAACACATTGAAACTTATCAGTCCTCCAACTTGCGTGGCCAATGGAGTAGTGTCAATAGAAGGTGGCTGATTGCTTGCACACGTTTGAAGCGTGGTTATCATCGCATCTGACACTACACTCGTGCATCCATTACCATCTGTAATGGCCACTGTAAACGATCCGGCAGTTGCTACCTCAATGCTTTGTGTTGTCGCTCCGGTAGACCAAGTATAAGAAGTAGCCAAGGGCGCACTCAGGGTAATAGAAGAACCCTCGCAAATGGCAGTTGGCCCAGAGGCAATGATCAGTGGTTTCGCGGGAAGCGGATTTTCTGTCACTGTAATTTCTGTAGAAACAGCACTACTACAATTTTCTACATTCGTCACAACCACTGTAATGGTTGCTGAAGAAGATACTGTGATGGAAGGAGTGATCTCACCCGTAGACCACAAATATCCGTTGCCCCCTGAGGCGGTGAGTACTACTGAACCACCCTCACAAAAACTGAGGGGTGTGGATGCACTAATGGTAGGTTGTGCCGGTATGGCATTAACCGTGGCTACCACGGGCACTCGCGCACTCTCACACGTACCGTTAACAATGGAAACATAATAAGTCGTGCTGGCTGTTAGTGGTGGAGTTGTAAACGTAGCATTTACCTCACCTGCCATAGCCACACCACCGCTGGCGTTTTCATACCACCGGTATTGGCCCGCACCAGCGCCTGATGCCGAGAGATTCACAGCAGCAGGACCGCAAACCGAAGCAGGTGTTACTGTCGGTATCGCTGGAGTACTTACCACTGTGGCTTCCACTGCGGTTCGACTTCCTTCACACGTGCCGTTATCAAGCGACACATAGTATGAACTTGTTGCATTCAGCACAGGAGTTGTAAATGTTTCATTGTTTTCTCCTGTCAGTGAAGTTCCTCCCGTTGGAACAGTGTACCATCTGTATTGACCATTGATACCACCGGAAGCCGTGAGTAGCAAAGCACCTGCATCGCAAACAGAAGCACCCGTTGTGGTGGGCGCCACTGGGTTTGTAACCGTGGCCGCAATGGCTGGCATGCGAGCACTTTCGCATTGACCATCATTCACCGATACATAGTAGGTTGTGCTCGTGGTCAAAACAGGTGTAGTGAAGATGCTGTTGACTGCTCCCGACAAAGCCGTTCCACTGCTGGCTACATCATACCAACGGTACTCCCCATCTACCGCACCAGAAGCGACAAGTGTTGTACTCACGCCTTCACACACGGTGCTACCAGTGGCAAGAGGTGCAGCAGGTAAACCCAAGACTGTTACTTGCGTGCTCTCCACATAGGTGCAAGAAGATACCACATCCGTGTAGGTATATTCTAGTATATGTTGTCCAACACCTGCGGTGATAGAATTAAATGTTCCTCCGGATATACCACTGCCTGCAAAAGTGCCACCCGAAGGTAACGTTTGGGCAGCTACATCAACTTGTTCCCCTTCGCAAGACTGCAAAGAAAATTGAAAGTTGAATGTAGGTCGCTGGCTAATGGTAATCGTAGTTCCTGTAGACAATAGTTGACAACCACCTGAGGCCCCTGCTATTTGCACCTGATAATTGCCCGTTTCGGTAACTGAATAAAGAGATGTAGTGGCGGCTGAAATAGGCTGTGAATCTTTGAACCATTGCAAATTGTAGCCCGGCTGAGAGGTGCTTAATTGTATTGGTGTGCCGCAACTACTTACCTGACCACCAACAACCGTAAACGTGGGCTGTATTGAAGTAGTGATTTGCAAATCCGCCCCGTTGTTGGCACTCACTTGTGCCGGGTTCGATGCAGTCACGCGCAAGCGATACCCAACACCTTCCGGTAAGCTTGCTGGCAAGGTAGAGGTTACAAAACCAGAAGCATTGGTAGTGCTTTGCGTACCCAGTACGGTGGGAGATGCAAAACTTCCTGTAATATCGGACAGCTCTACCGACATGACATTCCCAGCCCCTAACACACCGGTAAAGAAATAAGGCACATCCACCTGTTGCGAAGGACAAAACGTAATCGCATCAAAGCCACCAATAGCCAAACCACTAGCCGGGAGCGTTGTAAAAAATCCTCGTAAGGGAATTTCGCGATACACCGGCTGCGTACTTCCATTATATTCATAGATTGCGACATGGTAGGTAGTACCAGGCGTGAGATTGGTGATAGTAACAGTAGAAATATTATCACGATCCACATGTTTATGGGAGTCGGGCAGGTTACCAGAGGTACTGGTATAGTTGGTAGAATTACTGCCGTGTGTACTTAACACGGTAGGCAGAAAGGTTACGGGTTGGAAGGGTCGCAACACCACCATGCGCCCTGCACCATTTCCATTGGTCCAGCTGAGGTTAATGGAGGTACTGCCCACCGAATTGTATAACATTGTGCTGGTAGAAATCGTAGGGGCAGCCGCTGTTCGTACTAATTGATTGATGTAAGCGGTTGTGAGGTAGCGTTGATTTCCAGTAGAACCATCCACTTCAAACACCGCCACGCCATATTGTGTATCGGGCTCAAGGCCTTGAATGAGTATACTAGAGTTGGTAGTTGTGAACGTAGTCACGTAATTTCCGGTTCCTAGTTGAGAACCGACTCCAAAGGCTCCTCCCGTATAAGTTGTTAAATCCACCGGCAAGGCGTTTACCAGCCCTCCTTTGCGCAACACAATCAAGCGTCTGGTTCCATTCCCAGTCGTGAAGCCCATCGTAAAGCGATCGCCATTCACATTTGAAATACTTAAATTTTTAGGAGCAATAGTAGGACGTGGCAAGGTAGTAAACGAGGCGCGTCCAATGGAAGAAGAAAGATACACCTTACCTGTACCTGTTCCGTTGTACTCGAAAGAGGCAAAGTGATAGGTAGTACCCGGTTGTAAATTCGTGATGGTGGCGTTGTCACCCCCACCTTCATACACTGCGTAGTTGCCGCCACCTAAATTTGTACCTGATCCAAAAATAGTGCTAGACGATGGATCTGTTAAGTCAGCCGGTATTACATCTACAGGTGATCCCGCTTTCGCAATGAGTAAGCGCCCTGTTCCATTGCCGCGCGTCCAGGTAACTTGCATACTGTTTCCATCAATATTATTTGCCAAAAAATTAGATGTGGTAAGGGTTGGAGCTGATAAGGTGGTTCCGCTAATAGCGGCTGCCGTGGCTGACTCCTGATAAAAGGCGCTTGCTCCTGATCCGTTTACTTCCACAATAGCAAAGTGATAGGTGGAGCTGGGCACCAGATTGGAGATGGTAAATGAATTGCCTGTGGTGAGGGCTACTACAAAATTCCCTCCACCCAAATCAGTTCCACTTCCAAAGTTCGCACTGGCAGTATACCCTGTAAAATCTATCGGCCAGGCATCCACCGGACTTCCTGCTTTCGCAATCACCATGCGCGAAAGGCCATCGCCTATTGTACAACTTAACGTCATGCGGTTTCCTTGAATGTTTGAGATTGACAGATTGGAGGCCGGCACAGTCGGCTTGGCGCCAATATTTACGATTCCCGTTAAGGGGTCTGCATTTCGATAAACAGGTCCTGTGCTTCCGTTGTACTCAACAATTGCTACATGATATTCTCCCGGAGGTATATTGGTAACATTCACAGTGCTACCGGTTCCATCGTATAAAATTTTTCCCGTGCCCAAGGCAGGACTGACATTATAATTACCGCTCCCGCTATAGTTGGAAAGATCAGCAGGGAAAGTGGCGACCGCTGCACCCTGTCGAATCAAAACGATTCTTCCTGTACCATTTCCGTTCGTCCAACTAATCGTGGCAGACGTAGCTGTGATGTTTGAGAAGATAAGGTTGGAGGCCTGAACGGTTGGTGCTGAGAGGGTGTTGGCACTTCCTGCAAGGGCATTAGAGCTGCTCATGTAAACTCGTTGCGTACCCGTACCGTTGTATTCAATGATTGCAAAATGGTAGGTAGTGCCGATTGCCAAATTGGCAATACTGGCAGAGCTATTTCCCCCTATCGCTGTATTATTTTGGAGCACAAAGTTGCCTCCTCCCAAATCTGTACCGGATCCAAAGTTTGTGCTGGCGGCATAGGATAGCAAATTCGTTGGAAATACATCAACCGGAGAACCTTGCTTTCCAATAACAATTCTTCCATACCCATCTCCACTGGTAAAGTTGAGTGTGATTCGATTTCCCTGTATGTTGGAGAAGGTGAGATTCGTAGGCGCAACTGCTGGCGTACCTAAGGTTGGAAACGATCCTATACCCGGGTCGGCCTGTTTATAAACAGGGCCGGTGCTACCATTGAATTCAAAAATGGCAAGATGATAGGTTTCATTTGGTTGAAGGTCGCGCAGTGTAAAGGAAGGATAGCTGGCATTTGATCCATAGTTAATCAAGTTAACGGGAACATCTGTTACCGCAGATCCTGCTTTTGCCAACACAATTCTTCGGGCGCCATTCCCAGCAGTAAAAGCAATGTTAGCCTGATAGCCTGTAATGCTGGTGAAGAGAAAACCACCAGCAGAGGTGCTTGGTGGGGATAGTGTAGCTCCTTGCCCCACCAACACATCGCTTGGCGTGCTTAGGTATACGGTGTTGGTGGCGGTGCCGTTAAATTCAAAAACTGCAAAGTGATAGGTAGTGGCCGGAGTAAGGCCTGTCATTGTAAAAGTGCTCCCTGTATTTTGATAGACTGCAAAGGTATTGTTGCCCAAATCATCTCCAACACCAAAGCTTGCGCTCACATTGTAATCAACACCATTTGTAGGAGTCCATACTACCGGATTATCCTGTCTGGCTACAATAAGTCGCTGCGTTCCATTTCCCCGTGTCAAGGAAATGGAGATGCTATTGCCTTGCTGTCCTGTAACTGAAAAGTTTGTACTGCCCACAGTAGGAGCACCCGAAGTTGTGAAAGAACCTACCAGGGTATTTGTCAAATCAAACACAGGTCCATTGGGTCCATTCCCTTCCACCACGCGGTAAAAATATTGGGTGTTCGGCTGCAGGTTGATAACATTCACACTATTACTCGAACTAAAGTGAACAACATAACCACTACCTACAGAAGAGCCGGAGCCAAACGAAGCGCTAGGAATGTAGTTAACGTACTGAGTAGGACTTGTTGTAGCCGATACTGCTTGAAGAACAACCAAAGAACGTGTTCCGTTACCGCGCGTCCAGGTTAAGCCAGCAGAATTACCCGTAACGGTAGCAATCAAATTGGTAGAACCAACAGTGGGAGGAAATAAGGTAGAGCCATTACCAGCCAATACATTAATGGTATTGTATTGAGTGGCAGTGTTAATGCCATTGAATTCATAAATTCTGAAATAGTAGGTGGTGCTGTGATCAAGACCTGTAACGGTTACACTTGTACCCGTGCCTTCGTACACAACAAAATTTCCTGCACCTACTAAATTGCCAGACCCAAAAATTGCATTCTCAACATAATCAGTCCCATCAGCAGGAACTCCTGTGCCATTGAACGTAGCACTTGTACTGGCTACCACTAACACATTGGCACCATTGCCACGCGTCCAGTTAACGCGCAAGCGATTACCATCGTTATTGGTGATTGAAAAATTAGAAGCGCCCGTAGTGGGTGCCTGAGCAAAAACGCTCAACACCATTCCGTTCAATAACAAAAACAAAAAAAGATTTCGTGTCCACATAGGCTTTAACGAAAAATGAATGATGATATGCTTCACAACACGTATGCTTTGATTAGTTAAAAGTTACTTAAGGTACGCTCATGAAAAGCGAAGGTGGACAACAAGATGCCCAGACTAATTTCATGTGTAGTAAAATTAGTACCTACCGATTTATTAGTCGGCAATTCAAACACATACCCAAACCGGTATTTCTCCTGCAATAAGGTTTGAACCAGCAGACCGTAGGTTTTAAAGTTGCGGGTGAATAATCCTGCTGTGTGAATCGCATTGAGATTCACATTAAATGATAAATCAACAGAAGCAGGTGCTCCGGAGACTCCACGAAAAAGTACGGAAGGTTTTAAACGAATATGCTCGTTAAAATAATGAACGTAGGAGCCCATCAAATAATAATGCTGGTTGTACAATTCAAACTCCTGCCCACCATTGGTAAACGTGGAAGGCAGCAAGCGGGGAACAGAAAGTCCGATGAAGTATTTTTCGCTTTTTAAAATGGCCCCGGCACCAATGTTAAGGCGTGTACCCTTCTCCCCTCCGATGAAAGCATTATCACCAGGATCCAATACATTCAATTCAGAATAATCCGTTCTGTAATTCTGGACCCCCATCTGCATACCAAAACTAAAAACCTGCTCTTTAAACTCCAGCTTATAGGAGGCGGAGAGATTGGCCTCTGTATTGGCAATGTTTCCGATACGATCCTGCACTAACAAAAAACCGGCTCCCACTTTATTATCGACCAGCGAGCTATGAGCACTTGCATTCAACGTGGTGGGTTGCCCTTCCAGCCCTGTCCATTGGGTTCTGTATCCTAACATGGCGTTAAAGTTGTTATTCAAGCCCGCGTAAGCCGGATTGAGCAACAAAGGATTAAACATGTATTGGGAATAAAGGGGATCTTGTTGCGCACGGGCACAAAAACCGAGGCACACAAGCAATAATGATAAGAGGGGTTTTGTCATTTTGCCTTGATAATAGTCTATGAAATTAGTGATTTTTCGTAAATCGAGATTGTCATCCGTTTTTAACGCGATTTCCGTAGTTTTGGATACTTTTTAATCTACATGGCAGAAAACACCTACAAGAGCAATACCTTCAAAAAACCTGAAAAGGAAAAAGAGAAGGAAAAAAAGAGCAAAAAAAGCAGTGCAACTGAATCGGAAAAGAAACCCTTTTTCGCCTTTGTAAAGGACCCGCGTTTCATTCTGGCTATGGGGTTCATGCTGATGATCTCGTCCATTTTTCTTTTCACCGCTCTCCTCTCCTACCTCTTTACCGGCAAAGCAGATCAAAGCGTAATTGAAGCCCTGGCCTCTGATACACTTTTGGAAGCAGGCCGTGAAGCAGATAATTGGTTAGGCCTTTGGGGCGCCATTGTTTCACACGCCTTTATTTTTCGTTGGTTTGGCATCGCTGCCTTCTTCATTCCTCCTATTTTATTTATCGGAGGTTTTCGATTAGTCTTCAAGAGAAATCTCGCTTCCATTGTTAACACTACCATCTTCTCTGTATTCTCTATACTCTGGCTCAGTTTGTTGTTTGGCTACTTTACCTTACAAAACGAAGGCGTGTCTGAGTGGGGGTTTTTAGGCGGAGGACTCGGCTATAACCTTGCCTTGGTCAGCGACAGTATTTTTGGATGGGGTACCTTCTTAGTACTTATTCTTACACTGCTCATCTTCATCATTTTTTATTTCAACGTAACGGCCATCAATGCCTTTCAGCCTGCTGAAAAAATGATGGGCAATGCGGCCTTTGTAGACGAGGAAAAGAAAGATGATGAACCTCTGATTCCTACCTATACTGACGATAAAGATGTTTGGCCCGATCAGCTCAAGGCAGAAGAAATTCCAGAACCTGTGTTGCTTACTAAAACACCGGAGCCTGTTGTGCCTGCCAGTGCGTTAACCTTAGAGATTGACCGTCCTGAACCTTCAACCAACAAGCCTAAGCAAGAGCCTGTCTTTACGGTTGAAGAACAACTCGAAACCGATAAACTAGCCGAGCAATTGGTAGACGAACAAGGCGCCTACGATCCAACCTTAGAACTCAGCCATTATAAATTTCCTCCCCTGGAACTACTCCGCGAATACGAAGTGGGGAAAGTACAGGTAACACAGGAAGAACTCAATCAAAATAAAGATCGCATTGTTGCCACCCTGGTTAATTTTAAAATCGGGATACAAAGCATTAAAGCGACCATTGGGCCTACTGTAACACTTTACGAAATTGTTCCGGATGCTGGTATCAAAATTTCTCGCATCAAAAATTTAGAAGATGATATTGCCCTGAGCTTGTCGGCTCTCGGCATTCGTATCATAGCCCCCATTCCTGGTAAGGGAACCATAGGTATTGAAGTGCCCAACAAAAACCGCGAGATGGTAAGCATCCGTTCGGTGCTGGCCATTGAACGTTTTCAAAAAACAGACTATGAACTTCCGATTGCCTTGGGTAAAACCATTTCAAACGAAGTACACATTATTGATTTGACCAAGATGCCTCACTTACTGGTGGCGGGCGCTACGGGTCAGGGTAAGTCGGTGGGACTAAACGTCATCCTTACTTCACTTCTCTACAAACGTCATCCCAGCACACTTAAGTTTGTATTGGTCGATCCGAAAAAAGTGGAGATGTCTATCTTCTCGAAAATAGAAAGACATTACTTAGCCAAACTTCCGGGTACTGAAGAAGCCATCATTACCGATACACGCAAAGTAGTACATACGCTTAACTCCTTGTGTATTGAGATGGAGAACCGCTACGAAATCTTAAAAGATGCCGGAGCAAGAAACCTAAAAGAATACAACACCAAGTTTGTTGCCCGTAAACTCAATCCAAAAGAAGGGCATCGTTTTCTGCCTTACATAGTCTTGGTTATTGATGAGTTGGCTGACTTAATGATGACAGCCGGCAAGGAGGTAGAAACACCCATTGCTCGTCTTGCCCAATTAGCACGTGCCATTGGCATTCACTTGGTGGTGGCTACGCAGCGTCCTTCTGTGAACGTTATCACAGGTGTTATCAAGGCAAATTTCCCTGCCCGTCTTTCCTTCCGCGTAACTTCCAAAGTCGATTCACGCACAATTCTAGATGCCGGTGGTGCCGATCAGTTAGTGGGACAAGGAGACATGCTTTTATCTTCTGGTTCTGATGTCATCCGTTTACAATGCCCTTTTGTTGACACTCCGGAGATTGACAAAGTGTGTGATTTTATTGGCTCACAACGCGGCTATGATTCCGCCTACATGCTGCCGGAATACGAAGGAGATGATGAAGGGGGCGCCTCCGATGTTGACCTGAGCGAACGCGATGCCCTTTTCGAGGAAGCAGCCAAACTTATCGTCATGCATCAACAAGGCAGTACCTCCTTAATTCAACGCAAACTCAAACTCGGCTACAACCGGGCCGGCCGACTGATTGACCAATATTAAAGACGAATACAGTTTGGAACAATTATTGTCTTCTCTTCGCGAAAAACACGGACAATAATATCTTTGCACACAATTTTTAGAGCCCACAACATGAAAAACCTGCTTTTTACCGCCTTTGCGCTCCTAACAGCCACTTTTGCCTTCTCTCAATACGATCCAAAGGCCCTGGAGACCCTGGATGCGATGAGTAAAAAATACAAGGCTATTCCCGCTTTTGAAGCCAATATTACCTCCTCTATGACGAATGATACCGAGGGTATCAAGGAAGAATTCAAGGGAAAAATTTTAGTAAAGGGCGATAAGTTTCGCCTTACTCTGGACGATCAGGAAATCATTAACAACGGAGTAACTGTTTGGACCTACCTACCCTCTGCCAAAGAGGTGAACATTGATAACTATGATCCGGGATCAGATGAAATCAACCCTTCCAAAATTTACGAAATCTATAAGAAGGGATTTAAATACTTATACCTCTCTGATAAAACCGAGGCCGGTGTGTTGTGTGAAGAGATTGATTTAGTGCCTGAGAAAAAAGATGCTCAATACTTCAAAATCAAAATGATGATCAGCAAAAAAGATAAGAGTATTCAAAGCTGGACCATGTTCGACAAGAGTGGAAATAAATACAAGTATTCCATTACCAAATTTACACCCAACGCAGCCCTTACAGATGCGATGTTCACCTTCGATCCTAAGAAGTATCCAGGTGTTGAAGTCATTGACTTGAGATAATAACTTCTCTCCGATGAATAAACAACAGGCTGTCTCAAAAGTCAAATTGTAGCGTCATCGCGAGCGAAGCGTGGCGATCCCCCGCTTGAAGAATTATACTTTGGGGGATTTCTCCCTTCGGTCGAAATGACGTTTAGACTTTTGAGACAGCCTATTGTTTATTCTCCACTACCGAAGCACTCTTACCAGGTTGTCGCGCAGGCTACAACTTTGCTTTACACTTTTAGTACTTTAGAGACTAATTCGTTTCTCTATGGAAAAGTCAGTGAAAATGATGGATGGATATCCCTTCCTCTCTTACCAACGCCCACAAGTTACTGCCAGCGATCTGCTGAAAAGAAGCGCAGACTTTTACCAAAGCATGGATGAGCGAAGAACAGTACGCGATTTCTCTGATCAGCCCATACCCAAAGAAGTTATTGACAATCTTATTCGCACCGCTTCCTCAGCACCTTCTGGCGCGCACAAACAACCCTGGACTTTTTGCGTGGTGAGTAATCCTGAAATTAAAAAACAAATACGCAACGAAGCAGAGAAGGAGGAGCACGAAAGCTATAACGGTCGCATGAGTGAAGAGTGGCTTCAGGATCTTCGTCCACTGCAAACAGATTGGCACAAACCTTTTTTGGAAACAGCTCCTTACCTGATCGTGGTTTTTAAAAAAGTATTTGACCTCTCAGAAGAGGGTGAGAAAAAAACAAACTACTATGTAACTGAATCTGTCGGCTTGGCGTGTGGATTCCTGTTAGCCGCTATTCATCATGCAGGCTTAGTGGCGCTCACCCATACCCCCAGCCCCATGAACTTCTTAGCAAAAGTCTTAAACCGACCAGAAAACGAAAGACCGTTCTTGTTAATCCCTGTAGGGTATGCCGCTGAGAACACCTATGTGCCTGATCTGAAGAGGAAACCCTTAGACCAAGTAGCTGTGTATTACTAATCGTTGGCGATTATAAATCCTTGCCGCAATGTGGGCAACGTTTTGCTTTCTGCGTTGTATGATCACGCAAATGCTCCGAAATACCGGCAGACAAGATACCCGCAGGTAAAGCGTACATCCCCACACCAATGATGGCAATGATACCCGCCAAGAATTTTCCCAGTGTAGTAATCGGAACCATGTCTCCATACCCTACCGTTGTGAGGGTAGCAATGCCCCACCACATGGTGGCAGGTATGCTGGAAAATACCTCTGGTTGTGCCGGCCCCTCCACATAGAACATTACAGTCGCAATAATCACCAGCAAAAAGAAGATGAACATGATCACCACCATGAGCTGCTCCCGCCTATCCTTTATCACGGCAAAAATCAGGTTCAAGGCAGTTAGGTAGCGGGCTATCTTCAACATCCGCAATAAACGGAACAGCCGGAAGATCCTGAGCCAACGCAAATCAATAGGAAGAAAATTGAGATAGAAAGGAAGGATGGACAAGAGGTCCACAAGACCTGACCAGGAAATGGCGTATCGAAACCGGCCCACATAGGGTTTACTGTACCGTATTTGCTCTACACTCGTCCACAAACGAAGGACATACTCAATTGAAAAAATGATAACTGAGAAAATCTCAAACTGATCAAAGAACTCAGCATGTTCTTCGTAAAAATGAGGAACCGTCTCCAATTGTATGGCTGCAATATTGAAAACGATTAACGTAATGAGGAAGTACTCAATAATACGGGCAGCTCGATAACCTGATGCAGCAGGCTCCAACAGACCGAATATTCGTTTGCGAAGGGTCATAAATTAAAAAAATAGCAGCTTACCCTGCCACATTAAGTTCCAATATAGTGGCTTTTTCGCAGTAAAAACACCCATTGAAAATTTAGGAGCTCCTGCTAAGAAGCAATATGCCAAACAAAAAATCGAATTAACTTTGCACCCTTATACAAAGCCTAGTACACCCATTCATATAATTCACCGCCATGTTCGATAATTTAAGTTCCAAACTCGAGAAAGCCTTTCAAACCCTCAAAGGGCAGGGACGCATCACCGAAATTAACGTTGCCACCACCGTTAAGGAGATTCGGAAAGCACTTATCGATGCCGATGTAAACTACAAAGTTGCCAAAGACGTAACCGATGAAATCAAGGAAAAGGCATTGGGGCAAAATGTGTTAACCTCTGTTTCTCCCGGTCAGTTATTAACCAAAATCACCAACGATGAACTAACACGCCTCATGGGCGGTGAGAGTGTCGATATAAAACTGGAGGGCAACCCTTCAATCATACTAATTGCCGGCTTGCAAGGTTCTGGTAAAACAACCTTCTCTGGTAAGTTGGCTGCCTACTTAAAAAAACAAGGCCGCCAGGTGTTACTTACGGCCTGCGACATTTATCGTCCGGCTGCGATCAACCAATTGAAAGTGTTGGGCGAGCAAATTGGTGTTGAGGTATATGCAGAACCCGAAAATAAAGATGCCGTAAAAATCGCCAAAGCAGCACTGGAGCATGCTAAGAAAAACAACCATCGCATCGTCATAGTCGATACCGCAGGTCGTTTGGCGGTGGATGAAGAGATGATGAAGGAGATTGCTAAACTGAAAGAAGCACTCAATCCTTCAGAAACTTTATTCGTGGTAGACGCCATGACAGGTCAGGATGCTGTGAATACTGCAAAAGCGTTTAATGAGCGGTTAAATTTTGATGGCGTGGTGCTGACCAAAATGGATGGTGATACACGCGGTGGTGCCGCCCTTTCCATTCGCAGAGTGGTCGAGAAGCCCATCAAGTTCATCAGCATGGGCGAAAAAATGGAAGCGCTCGATCGCTTCTATCCTGAGCGTATGGCCAGCCGTATTCTTGGTATGGGTGATGTGGTGACGTTGGTGGAAAAAGCTCAGGAAGCCTTCAATGAAGAAGAAGCCAAGAGACTCAATGCCAAGCTTCGCAAAAATCAATTCGACTTTAACGACTTTCTCACGCAACTAGAGCAAGTGAAAAAGATGGGGAATATCAAAGACCTCATGAGCATGATACCCGGTGTTGGGAAAGCCATGAAGGGTGTTGAAGTAGACGACAATGCGTTTAAACCTGTAGAAGCGATTATCCGCTCCATGACAGCCCAGGAACGTGAAAATCCAGATGTCATTAACGGCAGTCGCAAAAACCGGATTGCAAAAGGAAGCGGAACCTCCACATGCGCAAGATGATGAAGACCATGAATAAGATGGGAGGTGGCAAGCGCGCACTCGGTGCACTCAATCCTTTTGGCCGCTAATCGCTGACTCCTTCCATCAACTCAACCGATACTATGAAATTGACTGCCCGTAACATTCACCGCGATTTTGCTTACTTCTATTTGGGATTAATCATCGCCTTTTCTTTCTCTGGTATTTTTCTCAATCACCGCAGAGACTGGCACCCAAGACGTTACACGTTCAGCTCTCAAGAAATTACGATACCAGCGGTAGCGCATGCAGACAGCCTTGTGAACGAAGCCTATATTGAAGCCTTCACGAAAGAACAGAAAATTGAAGACAACCTGAGACGGTTTACAGTGGAGAAAGATATCCTTCGAATCTCTTATGAAAAGCATGATGTACAAGTCGATCTTACTACAGGCAAAGGAAAGATTGATGAATACCGAACCACCCCTGTATTGGGGCAAATGACGCAATTGCACGTAGATACCAGCAAGTGGTGGATCTATTATTCCGATATATTTGGTGTAGGCATGTTGGTTATTGCTATTACCGGCATGTTTATTCAAAAAGGGGAAAATAGTTTCAGAAGCCGCGGATGGAAATTAGCAACCATTGGTATACTCTTTCCGCTGATCTTCCTTTTTTTACTGTCTTAAGGGGTAAAATAATCATCGCTTAGAAACTAAAGTCCCTTTACCCTCGTTAACAAACATAGTTTACAGGTATTTTAGTATAAATAGAAAATGCTCCGAACGTTCGGGGCATTTTCGCGTTATATCCATTACTCATGAACATTAAACAAAACCTATTGATTATGAAAAAAATTACAAGCCTTGCGTTAGTGTTATTTGCCTTTATGTCGGTTGAGGGTATGGCACAAGAAAAGCCATTAAGCCCAAAAGAAACAGTTGACGGATCCATTGATGGAACAAAAGTTACTATTGTGTACTCTCGTCCTTCTGCCCGTGGCCGGAAAATGCTTGGTGAAAAAGAACCTTTCGGACAAGTATGGAGAACAGGGGCCAACGATGCCACCACCATTGAATTTGATAAAGCCGTAACCATTGAAGGCAAAACCTTGGCCGCTGGGAAATACGCCTTGTTCACAATCCCTGGAGAAAAGGAGTGGACCATCATTTTCAATAAAGATCCAAAGCAATGGGGTGCGTACAAGTACAAAGAAAGTGATGACGTTTTGCGCGTGAATGTTAAACCCGGAAAAGCTGATTTCACTGAAACCTTTACCATTGCAATTGAAAAAGATGGTGTGAACCTAAAATGGGAGACCACATCCGTAACCTTTAAAATTAAGAAAGGTTAGTATTCGTTAAATTTCAATTAAAAGCTCTGCGAAAGCAGGGCTTTTTTTATGACTAAGCACGAAGGGATTTGCGAAGCCCTCTTTTTTTTATAACCTTTAGATATGGAGGTGCTTGGCCGATACGATCGTGTAGATTTACCCGGCTTAGGGCTCAAAAACATTCATGCCAAAGTAGACACGGGCGCCTATCGCTGTAGTCTTCATTGCCTGAGTGCGAAAGAAGTAAATGGTGTGCTCGAATTTATTCTACTGGATGAAGAGCATCCGGAGTTTACGGGAATGAAATTTTCCTTCACTACCTTTCACAAGCGCGACATCAAAAATTCCTTTGGAGAAGTTGAAAGGCGATATGTCATCAACACTACGATCAAGTTATTTAACGAAGAAATAACAGCCGATTTTTCTCTGAGCAACAGAGGTTCCTTAAAATTTCCGATATTAATCGGTAGAAAAATTTTACGAGATCGTTTTTTGATTGATGTAAAAAAGAAGAATCTTTCTTTCAAAGCGAAACAAAAAAGGTTACGAGAAAAACGCACCTCGCGTGCCTCTCATAAGGCCTCTAAAAAATCAAGATTATGAACATTGCCATACTTTCCCGCAATCCCAAGCTCTACTCAACCAAGAGACTAAAACTTGCAGCTGAAAAAAGAGGACACACGGTGGAGATCATTGACCACATGAAATGTGTGTTGTACCTGGAGAAGAAAAATCCCATGGTTTTATACAATGGCCGCAAACTCGATTACTTTGATGCCATCATTCCTCGCATTGGTGCTTCTGTTACCGTCTATGGCGCAGCCGTTGTGAGACAATTCGAGATGATGAAAGTTTTTACCGCAGTTGAATCTCAGGCACTGATTCGCTCGCGTGATAAATTCAGAAGTCTGCAAATTCTTTCCAGGGCTGGACTTGGTTTGCCCAAGACCGTGTTTATGGATTACGCCAAACACACCGAAGGAATTGTAGAAGCGGTTGGTGGGGCACCTGTTATCATTAAATTATTAGAAGGCACACAAGGGTTGGGCGTAGTGCTGGCCGAAAATAAGAAAGCAGCGCAATCCGTTATCGATGCCTTTCATGGTTTGAAGACACGCATCATGGTGCAGGAATTCATCAAAGAATCGAAGGGTGCTGATCTTCGGGCCTTTGTCGTGAACGGAGAAGTAGTGGGCGCGATGAAGCGTCAGGCGAAAGACGGAGAGTTTCGCTCCAACTTGCATAGAGGAGGAAAAGCAACACTCATTAAACTAAATGTGCACGAAAAGCACACCGCTATTATTGCGGCCAAAAAAATGGGACTGGGTGTTGCTGGTGTTGACATGCTCCCCTCACCTAGAGGTCCACTCATCATCGAAGTGAACTCTTCCCCAGGCTTAGAAGGCATTGAAGGTGCCACCAAAGTAGATATTGCAGGAAAGATCATCCAGTATCTGGAAAGAAATGCACTCAAGAAAAAAATTCAAAAAGATAAAATCAACGCTTAATCAGTTAATCGTCAACCGTTAACTGTTGATAAGTAAAAGTGTATGAGAGAAGTCAAAATTGCAGGCCACGAAATTCGTCCGGGTGAATTCAAGGAGATTAATATCAATATTGCCCGACTACCTTCTCACACACAAATCGAAACACCCATATACGTTTCGCGAAGTAAAGAAGACGGACCTGTGTTAGCCTTGATGGCGGGCATGCATGGTGATGAGATCAACGGAATGGAAATTGTGCGGAGGATCATTGATGGCAAATTAAATCAACCGAAGCGGGGAACAGTGGTTTGCATCCCTATCATCAATGTTTATGGCTTTCTCAATTTCTCCCGCGATGTGCCCGATGGAAAAGATGTAAACCGTTCTTTTCCGGGTAGCAAGTCCGGCTCGCTTGCCTCTCGGGTAGCCTATCATGTTACGCACGACATCATCCCAAGCATCGATTACGGAATCGATTTTCACACAGGAGGCGCCATGCGCACCAACTACCCACAAGTACGGGCAACCTTAAGCGATGCTAAAAATCTGGAGTTAGCCAATGCTTTTGCTGCACCTTTTACACTCGATGCTCCCTTCAGACCAAGCTCCCTTCGAAAAGAAGCTTCCAAAAAAGGAAAGAACATCATTGTGTACGAAGCCGGTGAATCCCTACGCTTCGACCAGCAAGCCATCGAAGAAGGAATTGCAGGCACCCTTCGCTTAATGAATCATTTACACATGAATGAATGGGCTCCAGAGCCTAAGGAAGAAAATAGAATTATTTGGAGTTCCTCTTGGATCCGCACCAAGCATGCAGGATTATTTCAATCAGTAGTAAACAGCGGTGACTTGGTACACAAAGGTCAATGGGTTGGTACCATCACTGATCCGTTTGGAGAATTTAAAGAACAGGTTATTGCCAAAGAAACAGGCTACGTTATCGGGCTCAACAATATCCCCGTTGTTAATGCGGGGGATGCACTCATTCACTTAGGCATGGATAATTTCTGTAAACTGGAAAAATAGCCCTATCGCTTATCCAACATCAGCCTAGCTTCTTCCAAGTCTAACTCATACTCAATTTTCCGTAAGGCTTCATCGCTAATGCTTCCCTGATTGCGCATAGCAAAGATCTTTTTGCGCTCCATCAACAACAATTCATGTTGTATTCTGTGAAACTCGTTAATCTGCTCTTCATTAAGGCGCCTTGTACTTGGATCTTTTTGTAAACGCTGAATCCGGATTTCGTATTTTGTTTTAATTTGATTTAATACCTCATCGCTTAAGCTAAGCGAAAACTCCTCTTCAATTCGCTCAATAACGGCTGCTGCAATTTTCAGGCGTGCTTCATGCTCTTCATGCAACTCCCGATCATCTTGCTTAATCCCCAACCACTTTATCAGAGGTCGTAAACTTAACCCCTGAATCACAAGCGTAGAGAAGATCACACAGAAAGTTAGAAAGATAATGAGACTTCGATTTTCAAAAGGTTGATTGTTGGAGAGTGTTAAGGGCAAGGCCAAAGCAGCTGCTAACGAAACAACACCGCGCATGCCAGACCAGGCAATGATTGTTACCAACCGCACATTCGTATCAGGTTCCTTTTCGCGAATGCTTTTAAATAACCAGCGGGGAACGTAGGCACCTGGATATACCCAAATGATTCGTCCAACAATAACCGCCAAACTTACGATGGCTCCATAGCCTAGCAGTTTACCAATAGAGGCATTGTCAATTTCGTTTAGAATTCCCGGCAGTTGCAAGCCTATTAAAATGAAGATAATACCATTGAGAATAAAGATGACCGTGTCCCAGGTACCATTGGCCTGTAGGCGTGTACGTTGTGAGAAAACTTCAGACGAATTCCAACTCAGGTACAAGCCAGCCGCCACCACTGCCAGTACACCCGACATGTGGAACTCTTCAGCACCGAGGTAGGCAATAAAGGGCACTAAAAAAGTAAGTGTCGTATCGGTGGTAGGATTATCAGGAGTGATTTTATGAATCCACTTAAAAACAAAACCGAGTACCAAACCAAAAATAATTCCCCCAATCGCCACATAAAAGAATTGAACACCCGCGGTAGATAAACTAAAGGTACCGGTAACTACAGCCGCCACTGCATAGCGGTAGGCAATCAATCCAGTAGCATCGTTCACCAGGCTCTCCCCTTCTAAGATGGTGATGACTCTTTTGGGCAAACCCAAGCCCTTGGTAGCGGCCGCAGCGGCTACTGCATCAGGCGGAGAGATGATGGCGCCCAATACAAAAGATTCTGCCCACGAAAATCCAGGAATAAAATAATGCGCTACTGCTGCTACTGCACACGTAGTGAAAATTACGCAGCCGATGGCCAATAGAGTAATAGGTCTTTTTGCTTTTTTGAAATCAGGCCAGGAGGTTGTCCAGGCTGCCGCGTATAAGATAGGAGGTAAGAAAATTAAGAAAACAATGTCCGGTTGCAAGGCCACAGGCGGAAGCCCCGGAACAAAACCAATCAGCATACCCGCCAGCACAAGTAAAATAGGATAGGGTATTTTTATCTTATCTGTAATTTCCGCCAGAGCGGTTACAACTGTGAGTAAAATAATAACGAGGGCAATATTGTTCATAGGGGTCTGCTATCTGTTAATATTGAATGTATAAAAAAGAAATACACAAACTAAGTTCCCACGATTTTTACGGACCTTTCCTGTCCCCTGCACACTTATTTGAAAGAATGCTTGAACTATTCCGGGTATTGCCTGTTCTTAGCATGAATGAAGGTAAAAGTTTCCCGAAAAGAGCATTTTAATGCCGCACATCGACTCTTCAATCCAAACTGGACAGAAGAACAGAATGAGAAGGTTTTTGGAAAGTGTAATAATCCCAATTACCATGGCCACAACTACGAGCTAATTGTAAGCTTGGTAGGAGAACCCGATCCGGAAACTGGCTACGTATACGACCTAAAAGTGCTAAGTGACATTATAAAAGAAAATGTCCTTATTAAACTTGATCATAAAAACTTAAATTTAGATACAGAATATTTCTTGAGTCTCATTCCAACAGCTGAAAACATAGCGCTTGTCATCTGGAGAATACTGAGGCAGAAGATTGACCCCAAGTTTGAATTGAAAATTACACTCTATGAGACAGAAAGAAATTTCGTTGAATATCCGGCCTCTTAAGCCGCTCCATGAGGATGACGATATGGATCATGCCGCCTCTTCGGCAGAGACTCCTATGCGTAAAGATGCTTTCGACCTCAGCGATGACGAGAAGATTGACCGCATTGAGAAACACTTCAAAGACATTATGGAAACCCTTGGCCTCGACCTTACGGACGACAGCCTGGCGGGCACACCAAAAAGGGTAGCCAAAATGTTTGTGAAAGAAGCCTTCAGCGGCCTCAATCCTAAAAATAAGCCGGTCGCACGCCTCTTCGATAATAAGTATAACTATGATCAAATGCTGGTAGAGAAGGACATCACGTTCTATTCTCATTGCGAGCACCATTTCGTTCCCATTTATGGCAAGGCCCATGTAGCCTATTTTAGTAGCGGCAAAGTAATTGGCCTCTCTAAGATTAACCGCATTGTACAGTACTTCTCCAAACGACCTCAGGTGCAGGAAAGGCTTACCGTGCAAATCGGGCAGGAGATGGAACGTATCCTGCAAACAAAATCGGTAGCCGTGGTGATGGATGCCAACCACATGTGTGTGGCTTCCAGGGGGGTAAGTGACACCAACAGCAAGACCGGAACCGCTTATTTCTCGGGCAAGTTCAAAGACGATGAAAATGTAAAGCGCGAATTTCTCAACTATGTGAATTCAAAATAAGAAGATGGCCCTCCGGGGCCTTTTTTTATGCCCAAAACCTTCCTTTACTTGAAACAAAATTGTGTAGTTTAGTACCTTAAAATTTTCTGAATATGACTTTCGATTTAGACATGATCAAAGCGTTGTATGCAGCCATGCCCGGCCGCATTGCCAAAGCAAGAAAAGCTGTTGGCAAACCGCTTACCTTATCTGAAAAAATATTGTACTCGCACTTACATGCCGACCAGAAGTTGGAAAACTTCGGCCGTGGTAAGTCCTATGTGGATTTCGCCCCAGATCGCGTAGCCATGCAAGATGCTACTGCCCAAATGGCCTTACTTCAATTTATGTCTGCTGGCCGTCCAAAAGTAGCCGTGCCCTCAACCGTGCATTGCGATCACCTGATTGTTGCTAAGACCGGTGCGAAGGATGACCTTAGTGCAGCCAACGCGGAAAGCAAAGAGGTTTTCGATTTCCTTGCTTCTGTCTCCAACAAATATGGCATTGGTTTCTGGCAACCAGGCGCAGGTATCATTCATCAGGTTGTATTGGAAAATTATGCGTTCCCTGGCGGAATGATGATCGGTACCGATTCTCATACAGTAAATGCCGGAGGCTTGGGGATGGTCGCCATTGGTGTGGGGGGTGCCGATGCCGTAGACGTAATGTCGGGTATGGCTTGGGAGCTTAAATTTCCTAAGTTGATTGGTATTAAATTAACCGGCAAACTAAGCGGTTGGACTTCCGCTAAAGACGTGATTTTGAAAGTAGCAGGCATCCTTACCGTAAAAGGTGGAACCGGTGCTATTGTTGAATATTTTGGAGAAGGTGCTACTTCTATGAGTTGTACCGGTAAGGGCACCATCTGTAACATGGGGGCAGAAATCGGAGCGACTACTTCTACTTTCGGATACGATGACTCTATGTCTCGCTACCTGATCTCTACAGGTCGTGCAGATGTAGCGAAGATGGCCGATAAAATCAAAGAACATTTAACAGCTGATCCGGAAGTATATGCGAACCCTGAAAAGTACTTCGATCAGGTTATCGAAATAAATTTATCTACCCTGGAGCCACACCTCAACGGTCCTTTCACACCCGATTTGGCAACGCCTCTTTCTAAGTTGAAAGATGAAGCCGCTAAAAATGGTTGGCCCACTAAAATTGAAGTAGGTCTGATTGGCTCTTGTACCAACTCTTCTTACGAAGATATTGCCCGTGCCGCCAGCTTAGCCAAACAGGTAGCCGACAAGGGCTTGAAGACAAAAGCAGAATTCACTATCACGCCAGGTTCTGAACAGGTGCGGTACACCATCGAACGCGATGGCTTTATTGCCACCTTCGATAAGATTGGTGCAAAAGTATTTGCGAATGCCTGTGGACCTTGCATCGGCATGTGGAATCGTGTGGGTGCTGATAAAAAAGAGAAAAACACTATCGTTCACTCATTTAATAGAAACTTCCAATCGCGTAATGATGGTAACCCTAATACGTACGCATTTGTTGGTTCCCCCGAACTTGTAACGGCCCTGGCCATTGCCGGTGATTTAACTTTCAACCCGCTCACCGATTACCTGACCAACGAGCGTGGAGAGAAAGTAAAGCTAGAGGTTCCGACAGGCGATGAACTTCCTAAAAAAGGTTTTGATGTAAAAGATCCTGGCTTCCAGGCTCCGGCTAAAGATGGAAGCAAAGTACAAGTGCGGGTGAGTCCTAGCTCAGACCGCTTACAATTACTAGATCCTTTTAAAGCATGGGAAGGAACTGATCTGAAAGGTCTGCGCCTGCTCATCAAAGCAAAAGGCAAGTGTACTACCGACCATATTTCAATGGCGGGTAAGTGGTTAAAGTACCGCGGTCATTTGGATAACATTTCCAATAACTTATTAATTGGTGCAACTAACTTCTACAACGAACAAATCAACAGTGTAAAAAATACACTCACCGGTCAATACGATGAAGTACCAAAGGTGCAGCGTGCATACAAGGCAAAAGGCCTTGGTTCAATTGTAGTGGGTGATGAAAACTATGGAGAAGGTTCTTCTCGCGAACACGCAGCGATGGAGCCTCGTCACCTTGGCGTTCGTGCTATCTTGGTAAAATCATTTGCCCGTATTCACGAAACCAACTTGAAGAAGCAAGGTATGTTGGCCCTTACTTTTGCTAACAAAGCTGACTACGATAAAATCCGTGAAGACGATCGTTTAGATATTATCGGCTTAACCAAATTCGCTCCTGAAAAACCTCTGGAGTTGGTGTTACATCATATTGATGGAAGCACGGACACCATTACGGTAAATCACACCTACAATGCTAACCAGATTGAGTGGTTCAAAGCAGGTTCTGCCTTGAATGCCATGAACAAGGCATCAGCATCTAAGAAGGCGAACACAGCGAAGAAAACAAGTACTAAAAAGCCAGCGAAGAAAGTAGCTAAGCCAGCTGCCAAGAAGGTAGTGAAGAAAGTTGCAAAAAAGGCTACCAAACCAGCTGCGAAGAAAGTAGCTAAAAAGCTTGTGAAGAAAGCCGCTAAGAAAAAAGTAGTAGCTAAAAAGACAAGTAAGAAAGTGGCTAAAAAAGCGGTGAAGAAAGTCGTAAAAAAGGCGGCTAAGAAGAAAAAGTAATCGTTTCGAGCTATAAAGAAAAAATCCCCTGAGTGTGACTCGGGGGATTTTTTTATGTCTGTTCTTTCAAAAAAAAATCAATTCAGTTAACGCGGTGCTTTCTCACCTTTCATCTCGTAATATTGTTCAAAAACATAATTGATTGATTTATACGAATTGTGTAAGGAGTGGTACACCTCTTTTGGATTCATCCAGCGCACTTCTTCGATATCTTCTTCTGTACTGGGCGCCATCTTCGTATCATCTACCACATCCATAATGTACCAGCGTGTTTTTTTCAACATCGCCTTTTTGTTCATGGTATACGTATGCCAGGTAGTGCATAGCTTCTTACCCAATTTTACAGACACATTGCACTCCTCCTCTATTTCCCGAACTGCGGTCTCCTTATAGTTTTCACCCTTTTCCTTCTTGCCCTTCGGCAAGTCCCACTTCTTCAAACGATAAATCATCAAAAACTTATCCTTCTTTCGCACCAATCCTCCAGCCGCTCGCACAATTTTGAATTTACTTCTCAGAAAAATCTTAACTGCCTCGTAATTCTTCACCGTAATAAACAAGGAGAGCACATTTAAGGGCACTTTTGAATTGAGCAAACCCAACAATTCCTCTATATGTTTCTCATTGGCGTTGGGTATCCACACGTGGTGAAGGAGCTTGGCAGCCGTAATAGGCTCATTTTGAGCATCGATTGTATGATTAAACTGCTCTGGAGCCGGTTTCTCGTCTGGTTTAAGGATGGTTACACGGATGTCGTTGATAAAAAGAACCATTCGATTTGTAGGCTTACCTACGCAAAAGAATAAAATATTTCCACGCGAACAAGTGCTTCTATAATTTTTAGCATTTTCGCACCATAATTCTCAAGTCATGACCATCGTAAATGAAACTGCACATCCAATTGCTGAGGCTCTGCTAAAAATTGGCGCTATCAAATTGAATACAGAAAAGCCCTTTACATGGAGTTCTGGATGGAAATCACCGATTTACTGTGATAATAGACTCTCTCTTTCATTTCCGGATGTGCGCAGCCTGGTTAAACGGTCATTGGTGGATGCCATTAAAAAGCATTTTCCAAAAGCAGAGGGTATAGCGGGCGTTGCTACTGCTGGCATTCCGCAAGGTGCCTTAGTGGCGGATGCCCTCGAATTACCTTTCGTTTATGTTCGTCCTAAACCAAAAGATCATGGAATGGAAAACTTGATCGAAGGAAAAGTGGTAAAAGGTCAGCGAGTAGTCGTTATTGAAGATCTTGTATCTACAGGCGGAAGTTCGTTAAAGGCCGCAGAGGCCTTGCGCGATGCAGGATTTGTAGTAGAGGGTATGCTTTCTGTATTTACCTATGGTTTCGAAGTGGCAACAGAGAATTTCAAGAAAGCCAACATTGAATTAATCTGTTTAAGCGATTACAGTCATCTTATTGAATTTGCTTTAAAAAACAATCAGATATCAGCCGAGCAACTTACGCAATTAAAATCCTGGCGCTTCGATCCTGCTCACTGGAGACAATAGCAAATCATCCTTTTATTATTGATGTGAAGGAATCTTGGGCGGAAGTCCATTCTCATGAAGTATTTCCACTATCGCATCTCTAATTAACTCAGGATGAGACCAAGGAATAAAATGATTTACGTTTTCCCTCCGCACAAGCGTGAGTGAAGCATTCACCAACATGCGTGCTGCAAAATCTGCATTGCCCGGTGGCACTAAGTCATCCTTCTCCCCTTGTATCACAACAACAGGGCATGTGATAGAACTCCACAAGGGTAGCATTTGCTGCAGCTCTGGTTTAACATGATAAATTTCTTCGTTAGAAGCTCGAAGGGAACTGGGTAAGAGCCAGCTCAGAAATGGTGTTGCCAGGGGAGCTCTAAACCAAGTCTCATTGGGTTCCAGTTCCGGATCAATAGAGGCCGCTACTAGTACCAGTCCATCCACTTGCGATGGATAATCCATCGCCATACGCGCCACTACCGGCCCACCCAAAGAATGTCCCACTAAAATAATAGGGCGATTGCCTTCGTACTTATCAAGCAGTGGCTTGAGTAAGGAAGCTTGCTTTTTCAAAGAGGGTTCTGCTACCCCAAAGTTAGAATAACCAAAACCAGGGCGATCGGTAGTAATCAATAAAGCGCTTTGCAACAGCACTGTGTCTACCATAAAATCAATGAAGGCGCTGAGCGATCCGGGCGAACCGTGAACAAATATCACAACCGGTTTTGTTGAGTCGCCCGAGACTACATAATGAATGGTTCTATCTCCAATGGAATATTGAAGTTGAGAACTCTTCAAATTTTTCTCCTGAAAAAACCTATCAATTTCTTTGGGAGACATCCGGAAAGTCATACACGAATGCATCACCAGCATGACTACCAAAAAGAAAGCCCCCATCACACTGGAGGCTACTTTCAATTTATTCTGGAAAATATACTTCATGTAGTAGACTTCCAGATGTCTAACCCTTTGATAGAATTTTTGTAAAGGCATCGAGATTAGAGAAAAGACTGATGGATTTATCCAACTCCTCATCATACTTAAAGCCAGCCTCTACATAACCGCGTTCTAAAAAATAGCGCGATAAGATATCTGCTTCCAGCGCTTGTTTGATTTGCGCTTTGTGCGCAAGCAAGTCACCTTTTCTTTTTTCTGAAACGGTTGTCTCAATCCTCTCTACCAATGCTTTAATCTCATCGTAATTCTTTTCACGTTTAGCTTGCTCTTTTACCTTCGCTAAATCCTCATCCAAATGAGTAGTGTAGGCATACGGCTTATCCTTCATCCATTGCACAAAGGCAGCATAATCAGCATCTGTAAATTGGAAGGACTTAACATCGCTTGGCGCTGCATGCTTGCTAACAAACTCTGTTGTATAGTCAAAGAGATATCCTGATTCAAATAATACCTGAACAATGGGATGAAAGGGCGGATTTGCCAAAACAATATCCGGATCGATACCGCCCCCATCGTAGACAACTCTGCCTTTCGTTGTTTTGAAAGCTTTTTTGAGTGAGTCGGGAACGGCTCCTACGCTTCCATCTTCTCTACGCGTAGAGTAATCCAATACTTGTATGCATCTACCGCTAGGTGTATAGTATTTAGCAGTTGTTACTTTCAACTGAGCATGGTATGAAAGCGGGCGGCTTACTTGTACCAAGCCTTTGCCATACGATTTCTCGCCCACCACTACTGCCCTATCGTAGTCTTGAAGTGTGCCCGCTACTATCTCGGAGGCTGAAGCACTGCCTCTATCAATAAGCACCACTACAGGAATCTCTGTATCCACCGGATTATTCAATGTCTCATACGAAAGATTGTTATCAGCAATTTTACCTCGAGTGCTTACCACTAATTTTCCTTTGGGGATAAAAAGATTACAGATATTGACGGCCTCCATCAACAGACCACCGGGGTTGCCGCGCAAATCCAAAACAATATTCTTGGCTCCTTTTTCTTTGAGTGTGACCAAGGCATTGCGCACTTCTTTACCAGCATCGGGTGTGAAATCTGTTAGTTGTATGTAGCCTGTTTCTGGTGTCACCATCGCGAAGTGAGGCACATTGCTAATCTTAATTTTCTCGCGTTTAAAATTTAGCACGAAAGGTTTTTCAGTTCCCGGGCGCTTTACAGTTAAGCTAACTTGCGTACCCAATTGACCTTTCATGAGGCTACCAGCTTCTTCACTGCTGACTTTCGAAAGTTCAACATTGTCAATCTTCAATACTTCGTCACCAATCTTCAGTCCACCTCGCTGCGCAGCAAAGCCTTCCATAATCATGGTAACTACGGTGCGCTCGCCAATGTGACGGGTAATGGCGCCTATGCCCCCATACTGCCCTGTGTTCAGCGTGCGGTAACTTTCAACTTCATCTTCAGAAATATAATTAGTGTAGGGATCTAATGAGGCGAGCATGGCCTCCATCCCTGTGCGCATTAACTTATTCGGATTAACATCATCCACGTAAAGTGCGTTGACTTCCTTAAAAAGGGAAGCAAAAATGTCCAGGTTTTTGGCGATCTCGAAATACCGTTCGGATGGAGCGTAAGCAGCAATTCCTAGAAAGAGAATAAGACAAGCTGCAATAATTCTATACTTTTTTCTCATACGTATACATCCTTCAATTTACTAAGCGCTTTGCAAAGCTAAGCAACTCATTTAACAGTAAGATGTTAACGTAAAAGAGACACGAAGATGTTCAAAAATGACAGGTAATTATTTAATCGGCAAAACCCATTTACATAGTAAACAGGTTTTATACCTCAGCATGCGGTATCTGGTGCCTAATTCGACTTTTTAACAGAGCCGCCACTGCTGGCATTGGTGTTGGAGCGCTCTGGATTACCTCGGTATCGGATACTTCCGCCACTGCTGGCTCTGGCTTCTAATTCCTTAGCAACAGATAATTTTACTTCACCACCACTACTGGCCTCTGCACTGGCCTTATCAGATGTCAGATTATAAGCATCTACTTCTCCTCCACTGCTGGCGTCTAACTCAACAGTTTTGGCATTGCCTTCTAACACAATTTCACCTGCACTGCTAGCACCCGCTTCAACAGAAGAACTCTCTACCTTCAATTCAATGTTGCCGCCACTGGAGGCCCTCAGTTCCAGATTTTCTGATTTCAGTATTCCTTCGTGATAAGCGCTGGCGCCAGAACTGGCTGTCAACGTATTGATAGCCAAATAGGTAACATAGACTTGAACCTTTCGATCGCGATAATTGCCTTCCTCCATATGAATTTTAAGGTACCCACCTGAAACCTCTGTAATCACATTCGATAGCTTGGTACCCGTAACTTCAACCCTTACCTCTTCCTTACTGCCCTTTTTTAGGTAGGCATCAATTCCCTCTGCCACTTTTACCCCATTAAAGGAGGAAACACTTCGAATCTCAGATTGTTGTGCAAAAGCCCCCCATGCTACCGTTAGTGCCAATACTGCTATAGCTATTTTTTTCATAATTCCCTTTTTCAAAAAGACAGGCCCCTTGCTAATAGGTTGCATAATAATTTCAAAAGTTTTTTAGCCGATGTACAAAATCCGTGTAAATTTCATTAAATTTCTAAACGATTATCACAAAATTGCCCCTCAAAACCAACTATATACTATGACATTCGATAAGAAATCAGAATTGAACATCCTTATCAACCTAGCTGCCAGCGATAACAAGATAGAAGAAAAAGAGGCCAAGTTGATCCACACGATTGCAAAGGCAAATGGAATCAGCAAAGAAGAAGTAGAAGCCATGATTAAGAGCCCTAAGGCTATACATAGTCTTAGCGGAATGACACAGGAAGAGAAGTTTGAACACCTCTATTACCTGATTCAACTTATGAAGATGGATGGTCAGGTATTCCGCAGCGAGATTGTGTTTTGTGAACAAGTAGCTGAAAAACTTGGTTTCAAGAAGGGTGTTGTGTCTGAATTATCAGCCCATATCTACAGCGATCCTTCCATCACCAGCGACAGAGATTTGCTTTGGAAAAAAGCAACGAAATTCTTCAAGTAAGTATTTGCATACTTTCTACAAAAAATCCGGCAAAAGCCGGATTTTTTTTTCTCGTATAAAATGGCGTAGGTGCTCTCCTACCCTCTCACAGTGGTTTAGCTAACGAACGATCGCCTCCGCTAAAAGGCATGCTGAAAATAATTTTGCGCAAAAAAAAACTTTTACTCTACCTTTGTCACGGAATTTAAAAACCATTTATGCCTTTTATCTAGCGTTTTACATTAATCCAACGACAGAAATTGAAAACATTGTTCACCCACTCCGCAGTAGCCCTTGCTACTCCTTCCCTTAACAGGACACACCTGTTCTTAACAAAAGCCTGCACGGTGACCAGGCGACCGCAAGCGACTCGCTTTGCGCGTATCTGATACAGTCCTTTACATCTTTGTGAGTAAACCCCGTTTCGTCCAGGACGATTCGCGCATGATGCATTTCTGCATCAAGTTTTAATTCATTCAGCTTTTAATTCACACCAACATTGGAGAAGAATAACCTCATTGTCAGACTGGCAACGTCTGAGGATTTTCGATACGCAGAAACCATTACCAACGAAATGGAAGAATCTGCCAAAGCGCGTGGTACTGGTATTGCCAAGCGTTCCCCTGCCTACATTCAGAAAAAAATGGCCGAGGGAAAATCAATTATTGCCCTCACCCAAGAAGGTATCTGGGTTGGCTTTTGTTACATCGAAGCCTGGGAACACGATAAATATGTAGCCAACTCAGGCCTCATTGTATCTCCTGCCTTTCGGAAAACAGGTGTCGCCACTGAGATCAAGAAAGCCATTTTCAATTTGTCTCGTGTTAACTATCCTCACGCAAAAATCTTTGGACTAACCACAGGTTTAGCGGTGATGAAGATCAACTCAGATTTAGGCTATGAACCGGTTACCTATTCAGAATTAACAAACGATGAAGAATTCTGGAAGGGATGTCAGAGTTGCGTAAATTATGAGATACTCATGAGCAAGGGGCGCAAAAACTGTTTGTGCACAGGCATGCTTTTCGATCCTGTTGAGGCAGAAGCAAAACTAAATAATTTGCTTCAGCAAACGGCCGTTGAATCAGCAACTAGCGTTTCTGCAGGTGAGGCAGATCATGAACTGATACGGCATCGTGAATTTAACACCAACGCCAAGTTGTATGAACGCTGGCTCCGTTTTAAGCAATTCGTACTCTTAAAATCCTTTCGCAAAAAAGAGGACGGATCTGTCAATACAACAGATAAAAGAAAAACATTTTTAAGCATCTTCTTTTGGTAACTATGAAAAAGAAAATACTAGTAGCATTTAGCGGAGGGCTGGACACCTCCTACTGTGTAAAATACCTGAGCGAGGATAAAGGCTATGAAGTACATACCCTTACCGTCAACACAGGCGGCTTCGATGAACAACAACTCGTGGAAATTGAAGATCGAGCAAAGAGCCTGGGAGTAGCCTCTCACACAGCGGTTGACGAAACTAAAACGTACTACGATACTGTCATTCGTTTTCTTATCTACGGCAATATCTTAAAAAACAACACCTATCCTCTCAGCGTAAGTGCCGAACGCATGTCGCAAGCATTGGCCAGTACCGGAGCAGGAAATGATCAAGTCCGATTCGACATGGTTCTGAATGTACTCGCCCCAGGTGTTGAAATCATCACCCCCATTCGTGATTTGAAACTTTCGCGAGAAGAAGAAATCAACTACCTGAAGTCAAAGGGAGTAAACATGAATTTTGAAAAAGCCATGTACTCTATTAACAAAGGACTATGGGGCACTTCTGTAGGAGGAAAAGAAACGCTGAGCTCTTTGGGTATGCTACCAGAAGAAGCCTGGCCCACACCCGTGAGTAAAACAGGCTGCGAAACAATCACACTTCATTTTGAAAAAGGTGAATTGAACAAAATCAATGACAAAGCATTTACCCATCCTACTGAAGCTATCCACTACTTACAAGCGCTCGCGGGCCCTTATGGAATTGGAAGAGACATTCATGTGGGAGATACCATTATTGGTATCAAAGGACGGGTTGGTTTTGAAGCAGCTGCACCAATGCTGATCATTAAAGCGCATCACGCGTTAGAAAAACATGTACTTACCAAATGGCAACTGAGTTGGAAAGAGCAGCTAGCCCAATTTTATGGAAACTGGTTGCATGAAGGTCAGTATGGCGATCCTGTTATGCGCGACATCGAAGCATACTTAGCAAATACACAAAAGCATGTGACGGGTACTGTACACCTGGAACTTCACCCCTATCGCTTTATCGTTCTGGGGGTTAACACACCCTATGATTTAATGTCCTCCGAGTTCGGTAAGTACGGAGAAATGAATCTGGGTTGGACAGGAGATGATGTAAAAGGATTTACAAAGATTTTTGGCAACCAAACAGCCATCTATCATCAGGTAAAAAATGACGTAGAACATGGCACAGAAAATTAAAGTCGGAATTATTGGGGGAGCTGGGTACACTGGTGGCGAAACGCTTCGCTTGCTGTTAAATCATTCCGGAGTAGAGTTACTTTTTGTGCATAGTAGAAGCAATGCTGGTAAACCTTTGCATGTACTTCACAACGACCTTCTGGGAGAAACAACTTTACACTTCACTGATGCCGTGCAGGAGGCAGATGTTCTTTTTTTATGCTTAGGTCATGGAGAAAGTAAGAAATTTCTTCAAGAGAACACTATACCCCAAAACACTAAACTCATCGATCTCAGTCAGGATTTCAGATTGGGAGAGACGTATGAAGATGTTGCTTTTGTTTATGGTTTACCTGAACTAAACAGAGAAGAGATAAAAAAAGCAAGAGCGATCGCTAACCCCGGCTGTTTTGCTACGGCCATTCAGTTGGGATTGCTTCCCCTTGCTAAGGCCGGAACGCTTGGGGAAGTATTTACCACTGGCATTACAGGTTCTACGGGAGCCGGACAAAAACTACAGGACACAACACATTTTTCGTGGAGAGCCAACAACATCTCTGCATACAAAACACTGAGTCACCAACATTTGAGTGAGATCAAACAATCGCTAAGACAACTCCAGCACCAATTTGACAAGGCAATCAACTTCATTCCCTGGAGAGGTGATTTTACCCGTGGCATCTTTGTAAGCTCTTGCCTTTCGAGTGCGTTATCACTTGAAGAGATCGTTAACTTATACAAGGACTATTATCAGGATCATCCATTTACACAGGTGTCAGACACAGCAATTCATTTGAAGCAGGTGATCAACACAAATAAATGTTTTCTTCACATCGAAAAAGAAGGAGACAACGTAGTGATTCACACTGCCATCGACAATCTGTTAAAAGGAGCCGTGGGGCAAGCCGTCCAAAATATGAATTTACTTTTTGGGTTAGATGAAAAGACAGGCCTACAGTTAAAATCCATAACCTTCTGATACTTATGAAAACTAACATCGCCATTATTGGAAGCGGGAACTTAGGAATTGCCATTGCTAAGGGGCTGGTGAATTCTCAACTGGTACCGGATGCTGCACAAGGACTTGGTGTACGCATAAGCATCCATAATAAAGAAGCCGTTGCGATTTCTGACATTATTATTCTTTGTGTACAACCCAAGCAACTGGAAGAAGTTCTAACAGAAATAAAGCCTCTGTTACAGGAAGAAAAGCATTTGCTCGTTTCAACCATTACTGGCATTAGCATCGATGAAATCAGTGCTCAGCTAGACAACAAGAAAATACCCATTGTTCGTGCCGTGCCAAATACTGCCATTGCCATCGGCACCTCGATGACGTGTCTTTGTCATAAGCATGCCAACGAAGCACAAGTAGCCAGCATTGTTAGGTTGTTTAACTGCTTAGGAGAAACGCTCTTGATAGAAGAGCGTTTGATGAAAGCTGCTACAGTATTAGCTGCCAGTGGAATTGCCTTCTTTATGCGATACCTGCGAGCCGCTACGCAAGCAGGAATTCAACTTGGTTTTGATGCCAAGGAAGCACAGCACATTGCCGTACAAACGGCAAAAGGTGCTGCCTTGCTTTTACAAACTTCCGATTCACATCCAGAATCTGAGATTGATAAAGTGACTACACCGGAGGGTTGCACCATTGCCGGACTCAATGAAATGGAACATCAAGGGTTAAGCTCTGCTCTTATTAAGGGTATACTTACCTCTTTCGAAAAAATAAACTCCATACGGAAATGAAGCTGTTTGATGTGTATTCCCTTTTCAACATTAATCCTGTTAGAGCCGAGGGCTCCTGGCTATGGGATGAGGCGGGTAAGAAATATTTAGATCTATACGGTGGTCACGCAGTTATCTCTATCGGCCATTCACATCCACACTATGTGCAGGCACTCACCGAGCAGCTTGGCAGAATTGCATTTTACTCGAACAGTGTCCAGAATACGTTACAGGAAAAATTTGCTGAGAAGCTAGGGCAGATTTCCAATTACCCCGATTATCAACTATTTCTGTGTAACTCAGGAGCAGAAGCAAATGAAAATGCATTAAAGCTTGCTTCTTTCGTAACCGGACGAAAAAAAATAATTGCTTTTAAAAATGCCTTTCATGGAAGAACTTCAGGCGCAGTAGCCGCTACGGATAATTCAAAAATTGTAGCTCCTTTCAATGCTTCTCATGAAATAGTGTTTGTTCCGCTGAACGATGAGTCCGCTTTCCTGGCTGCCTTAGATTCTTCAATAGCCGCTGTCATCATTGAAGGTATTCAGGGTGTAGGGGGTATACAACTACCCAGCGAACCCTTTCTACAACTACTCGAAAAAAAGTGCAAGGAGAATGGCTCTCTGCTTATACTTGATGAAATTCAAAGCGGTTATGGAAGAACTGGTAAATTCTTTGCACATCAATTTGCCAACATTCGCCCTGATCTCATCACCACCGCCAAGGGAATGGGTAATGGTTTCCCAATTGGCGGAGTACTGATTCATCCTACTATAAAACCATGGTCTGGCATGTTGGGTACCACCTTTGGAGGAAACTACCTAGCCTGTGCAGCAGGCCTTGCTGTACTGGAAGTAATCGAAAGGGAGCATCTCTTGAGCAACGCAACAGAAGTAGGAAACTACTTGTTGGCTTCCTTAAGAAACTTCTCAACGCTATCTTCCAAACGCGGTAAAGGGCTCATGATCGGCATTGACCTCCCTGAAGATAAAAAGAGTGTTCGTACGAATTTACTTTTCGAGCACGCCATCTTCACCGGTGAAGCCAAACCGAGCACCATTCGCCTATTACCTTCTTTGGCATTAACTAAATCAGAGGCTAGTATTTTTCTATCTGCTTTACAACTAGAGTTATCATGAAGAATTTTATATCTGTACGGGATGTCCACAACATCGATGATTTGATTCAGAAAGCCTTGGCTTTCAAAGCGAATCCACAGCTTAGCGCTTCACTAGGAGTGGGCAAACGCATGGGTTTGCTATTCTTAAATCCCAGCATGCGTACACGATTAAGTACACAAATCGCAGCGGAAAATCTGGGGATGAAAGCAGTGGTCTTTAACGTGGGTCAAGATGGCTGGTCATTGGAGTTTATGGAGGGTGCTGTGATGAATGGCAATACTGTAGAACATGTGAAAGAAGCAGCTCCGATTCTTGGGCAATATTTTGATGTATTAGGCATACGCACCTTTCCATCACTTCAAAACAAAGAAGCAGATTATAGCGAGACCTATATCCATCAGTTTATAAAGTATGCAGGCATTCCAATTGTCAGTTTAGAAAGTGCTACGCTCCATCCCTTACAAAGCTTAAC
Source organism: Cytophagales bacterium Ga0077538 (assembly GCA_001464155.1). Taxonomy (GTDB): domain Bacteria; phylum Bacteroidota; class Bacteroidia; order Cytophagales; family Cyclobacteriaceae; genus Chryseotalea. Next base: position 49,027 of record LNEN01000153.1, read on the forward strand.
TGATATCATCACCATACAAGAAACTTTTAAGGAAAAAAGAAAACCTAAAATTGTACTCTCCTGGGCTCCGCATGTAAAGGCTTTACCGCAATGCGTAGCGAATAGTTTTGCCCAATGGGTAAATGCATGGGGTGAAGTAAACTTTGTTATTACACACCCAAAGAACTATGAATTGGATGCACAATTCACCCAAGGTGCTACCATCCTCCACGATCAGAGCGAAGCACTGCAGGGAGCTGACTATGTCTATGTAAAAAACTGGAGTGCGTACACAGAGTATGGCAAAGTAATGTGTACCGATCCGAATTGGATGCTGACTAATAAGAAACTAGCCATTACAAACAAGGCGCGTGTAATGCATTGCCTGCCCGTTCGAAGAAACGTGGAATTAAGTGATGAAGTACTGGACTCTCCCGCAAGTTTAGTAACGCAACAAGCGGGCAATCGCGTTTGGGCAGCACAGGCGGTGCTCAGCGAAATACTTCCATCAACTTACTAACTAAGAGAAAGAGCATATACATGAATAAACTATTCATCATAAAAATCGGGGGTAACATTCTGGATGATCCTGCACAACTAAAGAGCTTCCTCCACGATTTTGCTGCCATCCGGGAACCCAAAATACTGGTACACGGCGGTGGGAAAATTGCTACTGAACTAGGCAATAAGCTGGGTATTGAGTCCAAGTATGTAAACGGCCGGAGAATTACCGATGAACAGACAATTGATCTTGTAACCATGGTCTATGGGGGATTGGTGAACCGCAAACTTGTGGCTTCCTTGCAACAACATCATTGCAATGCTTTCGGTATTACAGGTGCAGATGGTAACATGTTGAAAGCCAGCAAGCGCCCTGTGAAAGATATTGATTATGGCTATGTGGGTGACATTACTGCTGACAGCGTGAATACTTCTTTGCTGTATTTCTTATTGAAACAAAATACCGTTCCTGTTTTTGCTCCGCTTACCTATGCTAATGGCATAATGCTCAACACCAATGCCGATACCATCGCTTCGGTACTAGCTACTGCCCTTAGTAAACATTTCGACATCCGTCTGATTTACTGTTTTGAAAAGAAAGGAGTGTTAATGAATGTAAACGATGCTAATTCCGTGATTCGTCACCTAACCCAAAAAAAATATACTGAATTGCTCACACAAGGAATCTTGACCGATGGTATCCTGCCCAAATTAGAAAGTGCTTATGCTGCCCTCGGAACAGGTGTAAAAGAAATTCTGATTGGCGAAGCTGCTGACCTGTTGAAAAACATAGGACAGGAAACAGAAGGAACCTTGCTCACCCTTACATAACAAAAATGCAAAACAAGGAACTTTCGGCACTCGCCATCCAATTACTGCAACAACTCATCCGCACGCCTTCTTTTAGTAAGGAAGAAGCAGGTACGGCCACCATTCTGGAAAATTTTTTCTCAGAACACCAAATTCCTTCGCAACGATTGGGCAACAATGTCTGGGCTAGCAATCTCTATTTCAATCCTGCTAAACCAACGATTCTACTCAACTCCCATCACGATACCGTTCGTCCCAACACTCATTACACCCGCGATCCTTTTGCTGCTGAAATTATTGGTGACAAACTGTTTGGCCTGGGCAGCAATGATGCCGGTGGGCCTTTGGTCTCTTTGATTGCTACCTTCCTCCATTTCTATAAGATGGAGAATCTGGCCTACAATGTTGTATTAGCAGCAACCGCTGAAGAAGAAATCTCTGGCACAGGAGGCATTGAAAGCATTTGGTCGCAATTACCAACCATTGACGTGGCCGTTGTTGGTGAGCCTACACTGTGTCAAGTCGCCACAGCTGAAAAGGGATTGATGGTGTTAGATTGTGTTGCCGAAGGAAAAGCAGGGCATGCCGCACGCGAAGAGGGAGTCAACGCGATATACGAAGCCATAAAAGACATTCAATGGTTTCAATCCTATCAATTTCCAAAAGTATCTACTACTCTTGGGCCAATCAAAATGAGTGTGACTATTATCAATGCCGGGAAACAGCATAACGTAGTGCCGGCTGAATGTCACTATACAGTAGATGTACGTGTAACCGATGCGTATACACTGGAGGAAATATTGGAAATCATACAACAACATGTAAAAAGTAAGATTACACCTCGCTCGATGCGCTTACGCCCTTCTGGTATTCCAGAAAATCATCCCTTGGTAATGGCTGCTAAAAAGCTAGACATGGTGTGTTACGGCTCTCCTACTACTTCAGACCAAGCCTTGATTCCCACTCCTTCCATCAAGATGGGACCGGGTGATTCCGCTCGCTCTCATTCAGCAGACGAATTCATTTATGTGAATGAAATCAGCCAAGGCATCAACACCTACATTCAATTACTAAACGAAATTGTTTTATGAAACTCTGGCAAAAAGAGAAGGCTTCGCTACAGTCCGTTGAAAAATTCACCATTGGTAAGGATGCCGAAATGGATATGTTTCTTGCACCTTTCGATGTGCTCGGATCAATGGCTCATTGCACGATGTTGGAGTCCATTGGTCTTCTCACGAAGGAAGAACTAAAAATAATCCTTACTGAGTTGAAAGCGATTTATAAACAAATTCAAGCAGGAGATTTTGAAGTAGAGGAAGGAGTTGAGGACATTCATTCACAAATTGAAAATCTTCTTACTAAAAAGTTGGGTAATGTCGGCAAGAAAATACACAGCGGTCGCTCCCGAAATGACCAAGTGATGGTGGACATTAAACTTTATCTGCGCTATGAGATTGAGCAAATCGTTCGAGAGATAGAACTACTCTTCCAACTCCTGCTTTCGCAAAGTGAAAAACACAAAATACACCTTCTTCCCGGGTATACACACCTGCAATTGGCTATGCCTTCTTCCTTCGGACTTTGGTTTGGTGCTTATGCTGAGAGTCTTATCGATGATGTAATCAGCCTTCAGGGAGCGTATCGAATTTCAAACAAAAATCCATTGGGCTCGGGTGCTGGTTATGGATCTTCCTTTCCTCTCAACCGACAATTCACGACAGAACTCTTAGGTTTTGAGTCTTTGAATTACAATGTTGTGTATGCTCAAATGGGAAGAGGGAAGACAGAACGCATAGTTGCTTCCGCGATCAGCAATGTTGCTACAACGCTTAGTAAACTCTCCATGGATGCTTGCTTGTTCATGAACCAGAATTTTGGATTCATCTCCTTCCCAGATGAACTTACCACGGGCTCCAGCATTATGCCGCACAAAAAAAATCCCGATGTATTTGAAGTAGTGCGGTCCCGTTGCAACCAACTGGCTGCTTTGCCCAATACCATCACACTCATGACTGGCAATTTGCCCTCTGGCTATCATCGCGATTTGCAGTTGATCAAAGAAGTACTTTTCCCAGCTATTCAAGATCTGAAAGAATGTCTGCGCATGATGCACCTCATGCTGTCGAACATTTCAGTAAAAGAAAGTATCCTGAAAGATGAAAAATACACCTTTTTGTTTAGCGTAGAAGAAGTTAATAAGCGAGTTCTGTCCGGAACTCCTTTTCGGGATGCGTATAAACAAGTAGGAAGAGAAATTGAGCAGGGAATGTTTACACCTTCTACTGACATTCATCACACACATGAAGGAAGCATTGGTAACCTCTGCAACGATCAACTCAAGGTTCAGATGGAAAAAGAAATAGCAGTCTTTCACTTCGAAAAAGCAAATGCTGCTATGGATAAACTTTTGATCTGAAAAAGGCTTTTTGTACTGTAAAATTTAGTGCACCAAAGTCTTACATGTAAAATCTCAGCAGAGGTTATACGCTTAATCGTTGTGAGTCACTCCTATGCGATAGCGAAAACCAGCATACACCATGCGTCCAAATATTGGTCCCCACACAAAAGAAGTGTCGAAATTATTATTAGGATTGAACGGATCGTTCGCGCCAATAATAGGATTCTCCAGTGTGTAGTCAGTCAGGTTTTCTACTCCTACATATAAACTCCATCGGGCAGCAAAGTCTTTGGTTACTTGCGCAGACATCAGTACATAGTCCGGTGAAGTGGTGGGTAATTGATTTTGCACCTCATTTAACGAGGTATTAGCAATGCGCTGCTCACCCAACCATTGCACTGTGAAATCAAACTTCCATTCGTTTCGTGTTTCGTACGCCAAATTTGCGAAAGCTCTGTGCTGTGGAATCAGCGGACGTTGCAACAGACCGTCCAGGTAATCTGTCTTCACATCCAACCAGCGATAGGCCAGTCGAATATCAAACCTGCGGATCAACTCATAGTCTACCTGAAATTGTAAACTGTGTGAATACGATTTACCTTGTAAGCCAAAGAAGTTTGCTTCGCGTGTAGAGCGATCCAAATCTAACACAGCCTGATTTTCGAAATCTGTATAGAAGTAATCAAGCGTAATACTACCAGACCGGTAATCGAGAGTGAAGTCTTGTGACAAGTTTACTCCGTAGTTCCAGGCCATATCCGGCTTAAAGCCGTACCCGTACTGACTTGTACGATTAGAGAAAATCAACTGTCTTGCAGAAGCCAACACACCTGTATTCTCCGTCAACAAATTTGCCAGGCGTATGCCTCTACCTGCAGAAGCACGCAACGTGGTTGTTTCTGACAAAAGAAAGCGGGTGTGTAAACGAGGTGTAAAAAGCGTTCCAAATAAATTATGATAGTCCACACGCATGCCGGCAACCACCTGAATATTTTTATGATTGTCATAATCGTATTCAAAGAAGGCTCCGGGTATTTTTTCGGTGCGATCGAATCTCACAGCATTCGAAGCCAACCAAGACCCATCCGGTTGTTCCTCCACAATAGTCATGGTGTTGTTACTAAGTTGCTCCTCCACTTCATCATACAAAAAGCTTACACCTGTTTTAAACTTATGCGCGTTGTTGTTTATAATCGATTGATAGATAAGATTCACATAAGCTGAATGCTCCTCTCCTCCATGAACAGTAAATCCAAAATAACTATCGTGTTGATGCAGGGTGGTGGACAATTGTAGACCGATGCTTTTGTATGGCTGACCTTTAAACTGATGTCCAAGTTTTCCCCACGCTTCGTAGCGTTTCGTGTTGATCTCAAAACCGTAGCGATTGGTAGTGAACTTATCCTCTTGCGTAAAATCAGTTTGTCCTCCTTGCTTTGTATCACTCAACGCTTTAAATCCAAACTGCCCTAACCAACCCGTGCCACTGTTGTAGACCCAGCGGTTGATGGCATTGATTTGAGAGCCTGTGGGAAAATCCAAAAAGCTATCCTTGTTCTGATCCATTTCGAAAGGACGTGTACTACCGTGTAACAAGAGCGTGGTCGCCCACTTATCACTGGTGTGCACCGTGGCATTGGCATTGAGCTCACTTCTACCCGATTCGTTTACGTACGCATTCAAATAAAAAGGTTCACTCTCTTCGGGCTTCTTTAACTCTACATTGATTTGTCCGGCAATGCTCTCGTATCCATTCACTACAGAACCTACGCCTTTCGTTACCTGAATAGAATTAATCCAGGTGCCCGGAATAAATTGTATACCCTGACTACCAGCCAAGCCGCGCACGCCTGGCATATTCTCGATAGAGATCATGGTGTTTGGTCCTGCCAAACCAAGCATTTGAATTTGTCGTGTACCCGTTATCGCATCGGTAAAGGCAACATCCACAGAAGGATTAGTTTCGAAACTTTCAGAGAGGTTACAACAAGCTGCTTTAAAAAGCTCCTTCTCTGTCATGATCACGGTGTTGATCGGCTTGAGTTGATCCATAGCGCTTGTTGAACGCCAACCTTGTACGGTTACTTCATCCAATACACGCTCGGAGGTGAGCAGCACTTTTACATTTGCCTGATTTGTAATGGTGAGTGTATCACTCTTGTACCCAACGAAGCTTACAATCAGGGTGGAGACGTTCGCAACCCTGTCAATCATAAATACACCATTGTCACCTGTGGACACTCCTGTTGTAGTGCCCAACCAGTACACATTGGCGCCCTGCAGGGGTTGATCCACCCCTTCCGCATTCTTTTCAACCACAAGGCCCATTAGTTTTTGTGTATATCCCGAAAGGGAACATAGCAACATCAGCCCAACTACAATAGGAATGATCTGTATCCAGTTCTTTTTCATTGGGTTATCGCTTAACGATGATCTCCATCGATAATCCCACTATGATCATGGTCGCGGTACAAGCAGCAATACGGAAGTTTGGCATAGGTTTCATCTTTTGCCTTTGCTTTGTCAGTGTCATGGCCCGCTTCCGCAATGAAGTTGTGAATCTGCTGTTCTGTTAATTTTCCGGAATTGTAAACAACCGAAAGCATTTTGGTTTCTGTATTCCAGGACGCGGTTTTAATACCGGTTCGGTCCAAGGCTTTTTCAATACGAGCCTTACAGGTACCGCAATTACCGTATACTTTTATTTCAGCTTTTATGGTAGTAGCCTTTTGACCAAAAGCCACAAGAGACACAAGAGTTAATATAGAGATCAGTACTGTTTTCATTTGAGTAGAGATAAATTGAAATAGAAATGAAATGAGGAATTCTGACAAAGCTACGAAAGGCTTGCCGCTTAGGACAGTATTTCTTCTTCGTAGAGAGTGTAGGAGCAAAGAACTTTGAAGAGTGGTTCTTTCAGAGGTGGAGGAGTGTCGTTTTCAGCTATGGATGTTTTACTGATTCTGAAAATAT
>LNEN01000154.1 GCA_001464155.1 Cytophagales bacterium Ga0077538
TTCATACCGTACTTGTATTTCAAGATATGAGCCTGGTAGGCACTATCCTTTCCTCCACTTCCTGGCACCAAGCAGTCATAGTGACCATCGTTTCTTCTGTACTTATCCAAAAGTTTAAGTAACTCCTCTTCACGTTTATCCCACTTGATTGAATTTTTAACTTCCGCTGTACGGCACGCATCGCATATACCATCATCTGCGATTTTTAAAGTAGTCTTTTTACTATCAATGGTATGTTTGAATTCTACCGCTGAGGCTGGCCTTTGATTAGACATGACACATTTTTTACAAAATGTTACCTCATGTGGCAAACCATAATAGGTTTCCAATTGCTGTTTATTTTCCATTATTAACTAAATTAAATAATTCCGCCCATTTTTTATAGATACCCAAACCAAGTTGGCCACTTTTTTCCGGGTGAAATTGAGTTGCAAAAATATTTTTGTTGTTCGTCACTGCAGAGCAATACTCAATTCCAGAATAATTGGTTTGAGTAAGTATGTTTTGAGTATTGGCAGGTTCTACATAATAAGAATGCACAAAATATACGTATGCATTCTCCTTAACATTCTCGAGAGGGGTTTCTCTCCACTCTACGTTCTTTCTATAAATATGATTCCATCCAATTTGTGGAACTTTAATCAAGTTATTAGCGCCACTATATGCTGGAAACTTTTTGATAACACCAGGAATTAAATCCAAGCCTTTTGAGCTTCCAAATTCTTCGCTTTCTGTAAAAAGTAGTTGCTGTCCCAAACACACACCAAATAATGGCTTGCCTGCCTTCACAGATTCCTTCAATGGTTCAATTAAATCAAGCTTTTTAAAATTGGTCATTGCCTCAGCGAACGCGCCTACTCCTGGTAAAATGAGTGCATCTGCTTTTAAAATATCAGATTTATCGGAAGATATAATGGCATTAAGACCAACTCTGTCGCAGGCTTGTTTTACACTAAAAAGATTACCCAGTTGATAATCAATTATGACTGTTAGTTTATTCATGGGGTGGTCTGCAAGAAATTCCCTTTTCAATTAAATAATTTTTTAGATCGCCCAAGGTTGCGGTTTTAAAATTATGAAAAGCTCTTTTGCTTTTTAAAAACTCCACATTTCCTTCTGACTGTGAGGCAGCACTTGTGTCATGCTTCATGAGATAGTCGTAATGAAGCATAGAAGCAACAGATACAGCGTCACAATTTGCTCGATGAATCACATCATAAACGTGTTCTTTGGAACCTGCACCACCATGTGCTATCACAGGAATACTCACCATTTCTGAGATCCGTTTAACCAGATCGATATCAAAACCGTCACCAGTTCCTTCACGATCGACAGAAGTAATCACAATTTCTCCTGCTCCTAGTTGATTCACTCTTTTTGCCCACTCTAACACCTCAACGCCTGTGTGCTCTCTTCCGTTATCGGTATAGGCCAGGTATTGTCCATTTGACTGCTTAACAGCTTCAATCGCAACAACAATAGTTGATGAACCAAATCGTAAGGCTGCTTCACTAATAATGTTTGGATCTTTTATGGCTGCCGTATTTATGCAGACTTTATCCGCCCCAGCTCTCAACACCATTTTTATATCCTCCAAAGTACGCAAACCACCCCCGACTGTAAGCGGGATAAATATCTGACGTGCGGTCTCACTTATAATATCATGCAGACTGTTCCGTTCATACAAGCTAGCAACAACATCCATAAACATTAGCTCATCTGCTCCTGTTTCATAATAATACTTTGCAAAGTCTACGGGTTTGCCCATCACCCTCAATCCTTCAAGGTGTATTCCCTTTACAACATTAGGACCTTTTATATCTAGCCTAGGAATTACTCTAATTGTTTTACTCATAATAATCAAAGGGCAAAATTAAGCTTAAAATGGCACTAAATATCGCTCCACAATGATTTTTCTACCACCATTTCGGCTATCCACCAATCAAATTGCGTGTCAATATCAATGGAATCGATTTCTGACATGACATGCTTTCTAATCCTAGGAAACTCACTAAAGGTGAGTTTTTCGAGTGATTTAGGATTGATGACATAAATGGCTCCGTTGTACCCATAAACCCTAGGTGCATCTTGTCGCCTTGTAAAATTACCCGGTTTCGATAGCTGAAGGAACCCCTCAGAATTTTCTTCAAATAGTGAAAAATAAGGATTATTGTGAGACTCCTTTACTGACACGACCATGTCTAATGAGGAATCAAAAAGCTTTAGCATGATCTCTAAATCCTTTGCTGATCGAAAAGGTGATGTTGGCTGGAGAAGAACTATGCTGTCATACTTTATCAATGTGTCCTTTTGAAAGAAATGCAATGCGTGTAAAATTACATCCCGCGAGTTAGCTGTATCCGTTGCCAACTCAGAAGGCCGAATAAAAGGAACTTTAAGACCTGAGCTTTCAGCTACGTTGAGTATTTCTTCACTATCTGTTGATACACAAATATTCTGATCATCTGCAAACTTCCTTGCCAAATCAATGGCGTAGTGAATCAATGGTTTGCCTCCAAGAGGTTTGATGTTTTTTCCTGGCAGACCTTTGGAGCCTCCCCTGGCTGGTATCACAAAAAGTGTATTCATTAGAACTTTATGTGTTGTATATCCTCCTGGGCCTTCTTAAAATCTTCGTGCTTGCCTATATCTAGCCAGTAACAAAACATGGGATAAGTTATTACACTCTTATTTTGACTAATAAGATAATCCATTAAGTCAGTTGCATTAAAGAATTGCCCCTTTGGAATAATTTCTAATGCCTTTCGCTTAATCAAATAGATGCCCCCGTTAGAATAGTAGGTATACGTTGGCTTCTCTTTGAATCCAATTATTCTGCTATCTTCTGTCTCTAGAACCGCATAAGGTATCTTAACCTGATACGGTACTGTTGCCACAGCCATATCTGCATTGCTCTTAACAAATTCCTGAAAAAAATCTTCAAAATCAATGTTGGTGAGAATATCTGAGTTCATCACCAACACAGTATCATGCTTAAAATCATTAATTAAGGATACAGAGCCTATCGTTCCTAAAGGATCGGAATTCTCTTCTACATACTTGATGTGCATTTCCTTTTCAGATCCATCTTTAAAGTAGTCTCTCAACTGCTCCCCCAGATATTTAATTGTTATGTAACAATTCTCTACTCCAAACTCGGCTAGGCGATCAACATTATATTCAATAATTGGTTTGCCCCCTACTTTTAGCAGTGGCTTTGGAGTATGGTCAGTTAGAGGCCTTAGTCTTCTTCCCTCCCCACCTGCCATTATTACGGAATCGAAAGGAAGGATTGTTCTTATCCGCTCTAAATTGACCAACCTTAAAATTCTACCATCAGCATCTATGACAGGGATAATTTTTATCAGCTTCTCTCTGAAATCTTTGATCTGTTGAATGGAATAGTTGTCATTTCTTAGTGACTTAAAAGAAAGGTTCATTACACTATCCACAACATCAGCAATCTGAACACCTCGGAGCATAGCCCTGCGAATATCACCATCAGTAATTGTGCCCCTGAGTACACCTGAATCATCTGTTACAAACAAGGTCAAATAATTCCCAAGATCGTTCAGTTTCTCTAATGCCTGTTTTATGGTACTCCCAATTTTTATAAGGTGCTGATCTGTATTAGTCATTTGTTGGATTCTTTAATGCCTGTATGATTCTTTCTGACGCACCACCATTCCAATATAGATTTTTACCTCTATACTCTTTAGACTTACTAAGCTTTATTATTAACTGAACGATCCCATCCTCATCAAAAGGGGTGTCATATGTGTTCTCACTTTTAGCGCGACCCGCTTGCCGTTCCCCGACATTAACCACGTACCTATTGAATGAAGCCGCCTCAATGATTCCACTTGAAGAATTGCCCACAACAACTGCACAGTACTTCAGACATGTAAAATACCCTTTTGTCCCAAAATTTTCTATCATGAATACCCTGGAATGGTTGGTGAATTCTTTATCCCAAACCTTACGAATTACCGAGCCTTCTGTATCCGCATTGGGCATAGTTATAACAAATTGAAAATCCTTTAAAGAATTTATGACCCTTGCCATGATAACGGCATAATCATAATTTTTACTGACTGCTAATGTTTCTGGGTGGAGTGTAAGCAGTATAGATGGTTTTGACAAATCAATATTCCATTTGTCATTAAACTCCTCAATGGAGTATAAGGGAATTGATCCAATACTATCTAAACTTAATGCGCCCACATTATAAATGTTTTTTTGTGAGCCTGTTAGCAAGAACAATCTCTTTTCATAATCTTCTGTTGAAACGAAGTGTAGCTTGCTTGCGAGACTTATTGAATGTCGAAATATATTGTCAATTGCACCTAATGTTGTTTCGCCACCATGAAAATGAGCAATCTTAATTCCAAAAGGAATAGCTGCCGTTACTGCAGAGAACATTTCGTACCTATCCCCTAAACAAAAAATCAAATCAAATCTATTCCTATTTGCTGACCAAAAGGAGGAAAACTTCATGGCTGTCAACGCCATTGAGGTGGACACTGATTCTTCAGTATCTCCCAGAACTAAAGCATCAATCCTGTGAGGCACATCAAATCCCTCTTCCAATACGGTGTCAATACTATGGCCAAAAAAATGTGACAGGTGAGTTCCGAAAGCAATAATTTCCATAGAGAAATAGCTATCTTCTCTCATCTTTTTCAAGAGAGGTAGATATATTCCAAAATCTGCTCTCGAACTTGTTAGTATCCCTATTCTCAAATGTTTAGATCATTATACGTTAACTTCACTCCCTTTTTCAAGGACTTTTTTAATCGCTTACCCACTAATTGATTACTATTCATTGGATCAATACCATCACCAGGCCGTAACATCTCCAAATCAGTTTCCTTCAAAACTGCACCTCGCTTTAGGTCTTTAGCGGTGTGCACACTTTTTCTGGCAACTATAATATTTTTCAATTCAGACTTACTTGGCTTCTTTATTCCATCACCCATAGCGCTACTCAGGTATCGTATAGATCGTACCATCTCCTTTAGCTCTGCAGGCTCAAGCGATGCTTTATGATCAGGTCCTTCCATAGATTGATCCAGGGTAAAATGCTTCTCGATAATGGTGGCCCCCATAGCAACAGCCGCTATAGGTATAACAATGCCCTGGGTATGATCTGAATAGCCAACTTTAACCTTAAAGGCGGCAGCAATTGATTGAAGAGCTCTTAAATTTACATCTTCCGCTGGCGTTGGGTACTCGGTGTTACAATGCAGAACAGTAATGTCTCTTTGCTTAACCCCAGCAGTTGTTAAGACAACAAGAGCTCGCTCAATGTCGGCCAATGTTGACATACCTGTTGACAATACAACAGGTTTGCCAAATGAAGCGATCTTTTCTAGGTAAGGAAGATTGTTGATTTCGCCAGATGGAACTTTGAAAAAGTCTAACTCTAATTTTTTTAATTTATCAAGACTTTCCAAGTCAAATCCTGTAGACAAAAACTTAATTTTCTTTAGTTGGCAGTGTTTCTTAAGCATCACAAAATCGCCCATGGTTAATTCCAGTTTCTTAAGCATTTCCAATTGCGAAATTGCCCTTCCGGATTTCATGTTCTTTACTTGGTAGCTCGCCCTTTTTGCCTGGGCCGAAACAAGCTTCTCGGCTTTGAATGTTTGAAACTTCACATAGTCAGCACCAGCTTCAGCGGCAACATCAATTAAGCGCTTAGCTAACTCTACAGATCCATTATGATTTACTCCTGCCTCTGCTATGATGATCACTCTATCCGCCATGTCTAATTATTATTAATTTTTACACTACTCGGTAAATTCACCAATCTATCGGCAATAAACTCTGAATTAACTAGATCAGAACCTTTATGGCAATCTGCAAACATGCTTAGTTTATGCATTAGGGTCCATGCTGGTCTTGACATTACGTTCCTGGCATTTGAAAATTCCAAAAAAGCATCTCTCTCGGGTAGATTCTGCAAAAGAATTGCATTTAACCAATAATTAGATTGGCTTGCTTCTGGCTCCTCAACAAAACGAATGGAGGTGTCTTGCAAAAGACCTCTATACGCTGCCGCAAGTTTTCTTTTTTCTAAAATAAATCTATCTAGTTGCTCCATCTGAGCACAGGCCAAGGCTGCATTAATATTTGGTAAGCGATAATTATACCCAATGTGATCATGGACAAAATGCCAGGGATGGGGTACTTTTGCCTGCGTTGTCAAATGCTTAACTAATTTTCCGATTTTCTCATCATTGGTAACAATCATCCCACCCCCGCCTGACGTAATTGTTTTGTTGCCATTGAAACTGTAGGTTCCCAACAGTCCAAAAGTGCCGCACTCCTTACCCTTGTATTTACTCCCAAGTGATTCAGCGGCATCCTCAATAAGTGCTATCTTATACTGCTCACAGAGTTTAACAATCTCATCGATTTTTACTGGGTGGCCAAAGGTGTGCATCGGCACGCAAGCCGAAATTCTCTTACCACTTTCTTTATGAAAACATTCACCATTGCGCATTATCGTTTTCGTCTTCAAGAATTCTTGAAGATGAAAACTTGAAAGTCCCAAAGAGTCCAAATCAACATCAACAAAAATTGGATTTGCCCCCACATACGAAATGGCATTACATGTAGCAATGAAGGTAAGTGATTGTGTTATAACCAAATCGTCTCTCTTAACACCCGCCACGAGCAAAGACATGTGAAGGGCTGTTGTGCCGTTTGTTGTAGCTATAGCATACTTTGCCCCCGTATACTCTTTGATCATTTCTTCAAAACGATCTACATACTTACCAACAGAAGAAACAAAGGTAGACTCTATGGTATCCAGAACGTATGCTCTTTCGTTGCCAACAAATCTTGGTTCGTGCAGTGGGATAAAATTGTTTGGCTCCTCATAATATTCCCGAACAAATGAAATAACCTTCTCAAACATTGTATATGCCAGGTTTATATCTTTTCAGGTTCTCAGGATCACTGAACCACTCTATTGTAGATTTTAATCCCTCATCAAGGGAATACTTGCAATTCCATTTTGTAAGTCTCTTTATTTTCTCGTTGGCCCCCAACAATCTCTCAACTTCACTTTTATCGGGTCTCAATCTAATATCATCCGATACGATCTCTGCCTTTGGATTAATAATACTGATTAGCTTTTGAGCCAAATCATGAACAGATATCTCATCCTGCGTAGCGATATTTATTTCTTCGCCAATGGTTAGATCCGATTTTGCGATTTCAACAAAACCATCCACTGTGTCTTTCACGAAAAGTAAATCCCTGGTCGGATGAAGTGATCCCAATTTTATTTGCGCCTGACCACTTAGCAATTGAGAAATAATTATTAAAAGGTCGAACTATTGTAACCGGTGAATTAAAGCTCCGATAGAACGAATCTGCCATCGCATCTGCACCAATCTTAGTCGCTGAATAGGGTGATTGTCCTTGACGAGGATGCTTCTCGTCTATAGGCACGTAGATCGCAGTACCATATACCTCAGAAGTAGAAGTAACCAAGGTTCTTTTGACAGAAAAATCCTTTGCTGCCTGAAGAATGTTTAATGTCCCTTTAACATTAGTATCAACATAGCTTTCAGGTGAGTAGTAACTATAAGGAATTGCTATCAAGGCAGCTAAGTGAAAAATCACTTCCGTGCTTTCCACTGCTTTTCTAACACTACCAGCATCGCGCACGTCACCCAATATAATCTCAACCCTCTCTAGCTTTTCCTTTGAAAGTGTGTCAAGCCAGCCCCATGAATTGAATGAGTTGTAATAACACATAGCCTTCACCTTCGCTCCTTCATCAAGCAATCTCTCAACCAAATGGCTACCGATAAAGCCATCAGCACCTGTCACCAATACACTTTTGTTTTTTAAATCCATACTTATCAATTATACTTTTATTACTCTAATTTGGAGTTTCAGAATTATTCGAAGAAATTCTCAGCTCAAACGAAAGTCTTCGGAGTCTGAGCATAAACTAATAGTCTAATCAAAATAAAAACATCACTTCCAATCAATTCAAAATCTTAGCCAGATACTTGATAGCGATCCAAAATAATCCTTAAAAGGTACTGACCATACTGACTTTTTGCGAGCGGTTTGGCCAGTCTCTCTACATCTGCTTTTGAAATATAACCCTTTCTAAAAGCGATTTCTTCAATGCAAGCGATTTTTAAACCTTGTCTTTCCTCAATTGACTCCACAAAATTAGATGCCTGCAGCATTGATTGATGAGTCCCTGTATCAAGCCATGCCATGCCTCTTCCTAACAGTTTTACGGTCAGGCTACCTTCTTCAAGATATAATCTATTTAGATCCGTAATTTCAAGTTCTCCTCGTTTCGAGGGTTTAATTGTTTTTGCTTTCTCAACAACCGTATTGTCATAAAAATACAAACCTGTAATTGCATAGTTGGATTTTGGTATCTGAGGCTTCTCTTCAAGAGACATCACCTTACCCTTTACATCAAACTCCACTACACCATATCGTTCAGGATCATTCACGTAATATCCAAATACTACAGCTCCATTATTTACGCCACTAGAATCCTCTAACATAGAGGAAAAGTTATAGCCATAAAAAATATTATCTCCCAACACAAGGCAACAAGAATCATTACCAATAAACTCTTCTCCAATTAAAAAAGCCTGAGCAAGACCATCTGGTGATGGTTGCACCTTGTAGCTAAGTCTCAGTCCCAGATCAGATCCGTCTCCCAACAATGCTTGAAATAGTCCAATATCCGTTGGGGTCGATATTATCAGGATATCACGAATATCCGCCAACATCAATACCGACAAGGGGTAATAGATCATGGGTTTATCATATACAGGCAAAATCTGCTTTGAAACAGCTTTGGTCAACGGATAGAGTCTAGTGCCTGATCCACCAGCTAAAATAATGCCCTTCATCTTGCAAAGATAGTTTGTTTATATAATTAGTAAGGTCTTTCGAAAAAGTTCATGCGTGCTTCAATATACCCTCGCCTAAAACTTGGTTCTTATTTGGTGGACCACTTCAATAGAAGGACGCGCCTCCTGAAGTCCAAAACCATTGCCCAATAAAATTTGCTCATAGCTGCGGGTATGCAAATCTGTAAATCCATCGCTAAATTCTATTTCTTCTCCTTCCATCAATAAGGACCTATACGTTCTCTTCCCTTTCGCTCTAAACTCTTCAGGGACATGTTCATAATTAATGCTTAGCGTCCATTGTACTCTGGCTCTGTCCAACTCAAGATAACCAGCTGCCGTGTCGTGATCGAGTTGGGATACTTCCAGTGTTCTTACTTTACCAAAAACCCAGAGAAGCATATCAAAAAAGTGGATACCAATATTAGTTGCAATACCTCCTGACTTGGATACATCCCCTTTCCAGCTGGTATGGTACCAGTGACCTCGGGAGGTCACGTAATTCAACTTAACATCATAAACCTTTTCTGCTGGTCCATGCAAAACACGATCCCGCAGCGCTATAATGGCAGGGTGAAGTCTCAGCTGAAGTATGGTGTTAACTTTTTTACCTGTTTCTCTCTCGATTTCTTGTAAGGCATCTACATTCCATGGATTAAGAACCAAGGGCTTTTCACAAATAGTATCTGCACCATTGCGCAAGGCAAATCGAATATGAGAATCATGCAGGTAATTTGGTGAGCAAATACTTACATAATCAACACCTTTACCCTGCCTTCTAAGCTTATCCAAATGACGATCGAAGCGTTCAAACTCGGTGAAGAAATCAGCCTCTGGGAAGTATGAGTCCATAATGCCTACTGTATCCGATTTGTCGAGTGCTGCTACCAATACATTTTTCGTGTCGCGAATGGCCTGAAGGTGTCTAGGGGCTATATAGCCCGCAGCTCCTATTAATGCAAAATTCTTCATGGCGTAAGTTTACTTACTTTATTATTCTCTAATCGATATAGCTCTTTTGATTCTTCACACCTAGCTTCTCCATTTTTATCGAACACAAGGCGGCTTCCAAATTCACTCATCCAACCAATTTGTTTTGCTGGGTTACCTACTACTAAGGCGTAATCCGGAACATGCTTCGTTACCACAGCACCCGCTCCAATAAATGCAAAGCGGCCTATGTCATGGCCACACACAATGGTAGCATTTGCTCCAATAGAGGCTCCCTCTTTTACTATTGTTTTAGCATACTGCCCTCTTCGGTTCACCGCACTTCGTGGGTTAATTACATTGGTGAATACCATAGAAGGACCAAGAAAAACATTGTTCTCGCAAATTACTCCGGTATAGATGGATACGTTATTCTGTACCTTTACATTATTACCAAGTATAACCTCCGGAGAAATCACAACGTTTTGCCCGATATTACAATTCTCACCGATTTTACAGTTTGGCATAATATGAGAGAAGTACCAAATCTTTGTACCATCCCCTATTTCACAGCCTTCATCAATTATGGCTGTTGGGTGTGCTGAAAATTTCTCCTTTGCCATTAGTTAAAAAATTCTTTGATTGAATTTGCAATGAAAAGTAATTGATCTTCACTCATCTCTGTGTGGATAGGCAAAGAAATAACTTCTGCTGAAAGTGTCTCTGTTATCGGGAACGCTCCCTCCTCAACTCCCTTTCTACGATAGGCCTTCTGTAAGTGCAGGGGTACGGGGTAATATATCATGGAAGGTATCTCGCGTTTTTCCAAAAAGGTTTTTAGTTCATCTCGCCTGTTGTTGGAAATTCTTAGTGTGTACTGATGGAAGACATGAGTTGATTGCCGGGATCGTTGTGGTCTCTGCAACCCCTCAATGCTACTCAACTTTTGATCATAAAAATTGGCCACTGCATTTCGAGCCGAGATGTACTCGTCCAGGTAGTTGAGTTTTACTCTTAGAATTGCTGCCTGCAGGGTATCTAAGCGACTGTTAATCCCGATAATGTCATGATGATATTTTATACGTTGCCCATGATTGGCAATCATCTTAAGTTTCTCAGCCAGTTTTGAATCTCTTGTTAGTAACGCCCCTCCGTCCCCATAGCAGCCAAGATTTTTAGACGGGAAAAAAGAAGTTGTCCCGATAGTACCCATAGTCCCTGCCCGCATTTTTCTACCATCTGAGAAGGTGTAGATCGCTCCTAGTGCTTGGGCAGTGTCTTCAATTACATCCAGATTATTTCTCTTGGCTATTGCCAAGATTGCTTCCATGTCAGCGCATTGCCCATACAAGTGTACTGGCACAATAGCTCTTGTACAAGGGGTGATTTTCTCTTGAATCTGATTAGGATCAATATTAAAGGTATCAGGATCAACCTCTGTAAAAACTGGCGTGAGACCTAGCAAAGCAATCACTTCTGCGGTGGCCACATAGGTATGCACTGGTAAAACAATCTCATCTCCAGGTTTGTATTCCAATGCCATCATAGCAATTTGGAGAGCATCTGTCCCGTTTGCACACGGTATGACAAAGTCTACATCGTTGTAGGTTGCTAAGGCCTCCGCAAATTGTTGAACCTGGGGACCTTGAATAAAGGCAGAGGTATTTAGAACCTGCTGTATGGCCTCATCAATTTCACCCTTAATACGCTGGTATTGCGTGTGAAGGTCGACCATCACAATCTTATCCATTTGCAGTATTGATTAATGCCAGAGTTATCAACCTAATCATTCCAATTATTAGTATCTTATCAAGAATATGATTGAAGAGAGGCGTTGCTTTTACTGTTCAATCTTTCTAAAGTTCTTTTCCCATTGCCAGGCATGTTGCAAAGCTTCTTTCATACTAAACTTTGGGCGCCACATTAAGCTTTTAAATGCTTTGCTCGGATCTGCAAACACTTTCTCAATATCCCCTGGTCTTTTAGGCCCAAAGGAATAGTTCAGCTTTACTTTATTTACCTCCTCAAATTCTTTCACCACCTCCAACACAGTAACCCCACGTCCCGTTCCTACATTAAATACGTGGAAGCCTGAGGCTTCCTCTTGTTGTCTGATAAAATCAAATGCCCTCACATGTGCATCTGCCAAATCTACCACATGTATGTAATCTCGTATACAGGTGCCATCTGGGGTTTGGTAATCGTTTCCAAAAATGGTCAAACTACCCCTAACGCCAGCAGCCGATTGCGTGATAAAAGGAACTAAATTATTGGGAACTCCAATTGGCAATTCACCTAATAAACCAGACGGATGCGCTCCGATTGGATTAAAATAGCGAAGCGAAACAGCTTGAATACCATAGACTTTAGCATCTTCCAAAATTCGCTCGCACATTTGCTTAGTAGCTCCATACGGAGAATTTGCCAATTTAATGGGTGACTGCTCTGTTACCGGCACCATATCGGGCTCGCCATAAACTGTACAGGAGGAGGAAAAAATCAAACTCCTCACAGCGTGCTTATTCATTACCCTTAGTAAAGTAGTAAGTGATAAAATATTATTCTCGTAATAATCAAGTGGCATGGATACAGATTCACCAACAGCCTTGTAGGCCGCAAAGTGAATAACCGCATCAAAACTGTTTTCTAAAAAAACCTTATCTAGCGCCTTGGGGTCGGTACAGTCCACCTCATAAAAAGGGACTGTTGTTTTTGTTATTCTTGAAATCCCATCCAGCATGGTTCTGTCACTCCTAGAGAGGTTATCAATGATGACTACCTCATAGCCAGCCTCCACCAATTGAACTACCGTGTGGGATCCAATAAAACCTGCACCTCCTGTTACCGCTATTGTTGGCTTTTTGCTCATTACAATCTTCCCGCTACGTTTTTACTATTCCAAACACCCTTTACATCAAAAAGTATTGCTTCCTCGTGCTTAATTAAATTCAGGTCAATTGATAGAAACTCCTGATGGGCAACAGCCAGTACAATTGCATGATATTTCTTAAGTGGCCTTAGGGTGAGGTCGATTCCATACTCGTGCTTCACTTCTGCGGCATCCGCTTGTGGATCGTAAACATCTACGTTAGTCCCGAAACTTTTTAGTTCATTTATCACATCGACCACCTTGCTGTTGCGTATGTCAGGGCAGTTTTCTTTAAAGGTAATACCCAATACTAACACTTCTGCACCATGAATTGGCAGTTGGTGTTGCGCCATTAACTTTATAACTCTCGAGGCGATGTGCGCCCCCATGTTATCGTTGATTCTTCTCCCAGCTAAAATCACATCAGGGTGATACCCTAGACTTTCGGCTTTATAAGTGAGGTAATAAGGATCCACCCCAATACAATGCCCCCCCACTAGTCCAGGCTTAAAGGGAAGGAAATTCCACTTGGTGCCTGCCGCTTCTAATACTTCATTGGTGTCAATCCCGATGCGCTCAAAAATCATCGATAATTCATTGACAAATGCAATGTTGATATCGCGCTGCGAGTTCTCAATCACTTTTGCCGCTTCCGCAACTTTAATGGAGGAGGCTTTATGTGTGCCCGCCACAATAATCTTTCTATACAAGGCATCCACCTCATCTGCTATCGCAGGCGTACTTCCACTAGTAACCTTCTTAATGGTAGTAACTCTGT
This sequence comes from Cytophagales bacterium Ga0077538, assembly GCA_001464155.1. Classification (GTDB taxonomy): domain Bacteria; phylum Bacteroidota; class Bacteroidia; order Cytophagales; family Cyclobacteriaceae; genus Chryseotalea. The sequence goes on from LNEN01000154.1 coordinate 13,484, forward strand.
GCAATTTATCTCCAGGGTTAATACGCTCAGGGGAGTATCCACAGAAAAAGTCAATATTAAATTTTAGTCCGCTGATTTGTTCTAACACAGGCACACAGACTTCCTCCGTGCAACCTGGGTAAACGGTAGATTCATAAATTACAATATCACCCTTCTTTAAAGCAGCGCCAACTGTCCTACTGGCACTGACTAAGGGTGATAAATCAGGCTTTTTGTATTCATCCACAGGTGTGGGTACGGTTACAATAAAATACCCAACAGATTTCAGGTCCTCAGCATTTGCTGAAAATTGAAGTTTCGAAGATTTCTTCATTTCTTCTGATTCAACTTCCAGCGTCCTATCATGACCTCCCTGCAGTTCCTTAATGCGATGCTGATTAATGTCGAATCCTATGGTGTCTATAACTTTACCAAACTCTACCGCCAGTGGCAGCCCCACATATCCCAATCCTATTACACCAATTTTTTTCACGCCAGCTTATTTAATTTTATAGTATTCCTTATACCAATCTATGAACTTATCAATGCCCTCCTTTATACTTGTAGAGGGCTTGAAATCTATTGCTTTCATCAATTCTTCTACATCTGCATACGTCTCCGGTACATCACCATCCTGGAGAGGTAAGAGATTCTTAATTGCTTTAACCCCCAATTTATTTTCAATTGCCTCCACGAATTCCATCAACTGTACGGGTTGATTATTGCCAATATTAAAAATCCTATAAGGGGCAAAGCTCGAGGCAGGGTCAGGGTTTAAGCCTGTCCATTGTTCATTAGGAGTGGGTATGGTGGGGATTAACCTGGTTATTCCTTCCACAATATCATCTACAAAAGTAAAATCTCTTTTCATTTTACCATAGTTGTAAATATCAATGGACTTACCTTCTAAGATTGCTTTTGTAAAAATAAACAGGGCCATATCCGGCCTTCCGTACGGGCCATAAACGGTAAAAAAGCGCAACCCTGTTGTGGGTAGGTTATAAAGGGCTGAATAGGTATGTGCCATCAACTCATTGGACTTCTTAGAGGCGGCATACAACGAAAGTGGATGATCTACATTTTGATGCACAGAAAAGGGCATCTTCTTATTCGCCCCATAGACGGAGCTGGATGATGCGTACACCAAGTGCTTAACACCGTTGTGTCGGCATGCTTCCAATATGTTTAAAAAGCCATGTAAGTTGCTTTCCAAATAAGCATGAGGATTGGTTATGGAGTACCGAACACCTGCCTGAGCCGCAAGATTCACAACATACTCAATAGAGTTATTTTTGAAGAGATCGTTGATGGCTTTTCTGTCGGTGAGATCATCCTGTACAAACTCGAAAGAATCCTGACCTTGAAGAAGAGCCAAACGACTTTTCTTGAGCGTAACATCGTAGTAATTGTTAAGGTTGTCGTAGCCCAAAACACTATATCCTAAGGCGCACAACTTTTTGCTTAAATGAAACCCAATAAAGCCGGCAGCACCCGTTACCAATACTTTCCTGTTCAATACCATGTTTATAATTGGGCGAAATTATCAAATATCATTGATTTTAACCTGAGATTCTTGCTTAGATTTGCATCAAAATTATTTAGGATGGAAGACAATAAGGTAAAGTCAACAAATTCAGATGAAATCGACCTCTCTCAACTGTTCCGATGGATAGGAAACGGTTTCAAAAATTTTGGCCAAGGTATACTTAACTTCTTGGCTGGGCTACGGTTTACTTTCTTTTCGAACAAATTATTTTTTGGAATAATTATTATAGGTGGACTAACTCTGGGAGCATTTTACTCGGAACTAATCAGTAAAAAGCTTTATAAATCATCAATGATTATTAGTTGCGACTACCTGAATAATAGAATTCTTGATAATACTGTTGAAAAATTAAATTTATTGTGTGGAGAAAAAGAAAGGACTGGCCTAGCCAATGAGTTAAAAATCGACATCGCCACAGCCTTGAATATTCAAGAGTTTAGTGCTAGGGCCTTTGTTTCTGAAAAGGATTTGGTTGAAATAGAAGTATTAAAAGAGCAGCTTAATAATGTGGCTGAAGAGAAAAAAGATCTTGTCAACAAAATCATTTCAAAAATTGAAATCGAGAATAAAAACGCCTTCCTAATTGAAGTAAAGGTTTTAGATCCTGCGATTATTAAGAATCTGGAAGCCTCTCTTGTTAGTTATATCAGAAATAATACGTTTGTTCAAAATAGAATAATAGCAAATTCTAAAGCATTGCTGGAAAGAAAATCCAAACTTCAAAGAGAGTCTAGGAAATTAGATAGTTTGAAAGCTGTTCTTTTTGCTAACTATGCTTCCATGGCAAAAGAGAATAATCGTCCTGGTTCCAATAATGTCATTCTTAGTGATAAGTACCTTACCAATCCGTTGGATGTTTTTAAGCAAGACTTAGATATACATCAACAAATTCAGGGTATAGACTACCAATTATCAGTAAAACCCGATTTCGAAGTAGTAGATGGTTTTACTTCTTTCAAAGAGCCTGACAGCGTAAGCTTACCCAAAGTTCTTGTCATCTCATTCTTTGCCTCTTGGGTACTGGGCTATCTAATTCTAGGTCTTTTCAAATTTGATCGCTACCTGGCCTCGCTTAGCAAAGCCAACGAATGATTCTTACTCTCTTAAAGAAAGAACTAACACTCGAACTAAGAAGAAAGTCCGTTATCGCTGGTATCGGACTTTATCTTTTTAGCCTGGTGTTTATCTCCTATCTCACTTTTAGCCTCCGGCATAATTCGATTAATGCAGCCACTTGGTCGGCCTTGTTTTGGCTTACCATTCTCTTTTCGGTTGTTAACAGCATTGCCAAAAGCTTTATTGGTGAAAAGAAGGGTTTATCGATCTACTATTACTCGGTCGCCAGTCCACAAGCCATCATCCTTTCTAAGATTCTATACAATTCCTTATTAGCAGTTATTCTATCTCTGGCTGGGTACCTCTTGTTTACCGTTTTTATTGGCAATCCAATTCAGGATGAAGCCCTCTTCATAACAACCCTCGTTCTTTCAGGTATTGGATTCTCTAGTTCCTTAAGCCTCATTTCAGGCATCGCCTCTAAGGCCAACAACAGCAATATTCTCATGGCGGTATTGAGTTTTCCGGTACTGATTTCTATTCTCCTCATGTCCATTCGCATTACTAAAAACGCTTTGGACGGCATCGATCGTGCCGCCAGCTATGACGAGTTGCTGAACTTACTGGCAATAAATTGCATCGCAACGGCCCTCGCCTATCTACTCTTCCCGTATATTTGGCGCAGCTAATCAATTGCCAATTTTGACTCAAGAATTGACAATTGCTCCTCTATGAAAAATCTCTATAAATACATTTCTGTGGCCCTTTTGGTCTACATCCACCTGGGGGGACTTCTGTTAGAAGCACCTCGCCTGAACATTCTGAATGAAACCGTTAGGGCACTTTATTTTCACGTACCCATGTGGTTTGGCATGGTGTTGCTCTACTCCATTTCGGTATACTACGCCATCAAGTTTTTGCGCAATCCCCTATCGGATTTTGATCTTAAGTCGGTGGAATATGCCAACGTGGGTACTGCCTTCGGAATACTCGGTATCCTAACCGGCATGCTCTGGGCCAATTATACCTGGGGCTCGCCCTGGCATGGAGACCCTAAACAAAATGGTGCAGCCATAGCGCTGCTGGTTTACTTAGCCTACTTCGTGCTTCGCGGTTCTGTTGACAATGAAGAACAAAAGGCACGCTTAAGTGCGGTGTACAACATCTTCGCCTTTGCGGCCATGATCCCCTTAATCTTTATCATCCCCCGACTTACTGATTCCATGCATCCCGGCAATGGCGGCAATCCTGGTTTTAATGCTTACGACCTCGACAGCCGGATGCGGCTCATCTTTTACCCAGCAGTTATTGCCTGGTTTTTAATAGGCGTATGGATTGTTTCCTTGCGTGTTCGGTATCGCCTTCTGCAAAATCAACTATCTGAAAATTAGATATGAAAAAAATATTAACAACCCTTCTTTTTAGCTTCATCACATTTCTTGGTTTTTCACAAGCAGCCGAAGTGGAGATGGCTGACACGATGCGTGCCAATGGAAAAATCTATGTAGTGGTCGGTATTATCCTGATTGTTTTAATCGGCTTTATCCTCTACCTGTTTGCCTTGGATCGCAAAATCAGTCGTTTGGAAAAATTGGTAAAGAAATAATCAGTCATTGCCTGTTAAAATTTGTTAAGACAGGTGAAACTGCGTGATAAAAATCACCATGGACCTTAGCATTTTGACGTACTTTTGACCTTTACTGATTCGCATGAAAAAGTCTCACATCTTCATAATTCTGATCATTGCCGTGGCCATCGCCATCGTGATCAGTACCGGAAATGATGCCAGTACCTATGTTAGCTTTTCGGATGCCTACCAAATGGCCTCCACCGGAAACACCTCCAGCATACACGTAGTGGGTGAATTGAAAAAAGATGCCTTGGGTAACGTGGTCGGTATCTATGAAGGAGCCGACAAAGTATCCTTCACCTTTGTGATGATCGATGATCAACAAAAAGAACAAGTGGTACAATACAATCAACCCATGCCGGCCGATTTCACCAAGTCAGAAAAAGTGGTGGTAGTGGGACATTACAGTGGGGACAACTTCATCGCTGAAAAAATTCTTTTAAAGTGCCCTTCTAAATATCAGGAAGAGACAGTTACGGTTTAATTCCGGCACTCTCCACTAAGCTTTCATTCATAACTAGCAAAATAAAAGATGCATTACTTTATTGGTAACCTGGGGCACTTCTTCGTTATCCTTGCTTTCATTTCCTCGCTGGCGGCTTTCTTCTCGTACTTTAAAGCAACCGGCAAAGAGAATATTACTAAAAAAGAATCCTGGTTACTCAATGGAAAAATCAGTTTCTACGTGCACGCATTGGCTGTGCTCGGCATATCCATAAGTCTCTTTGTCATTCTGGCTAATCATTATTTCGAATATCATTACGCCTACAGCTACTCTGATAAAAAGCTTCCGACACACTATCTTATCTCAACCTTTTGGAATGGACAAGAAGGAAGCTTTCTGCTCTGGATGTTTTGGCAAGCGGTGCTTGGAATCATACTCATTCACACCAACAAATTCTGGCAAGCGCCTGTCATGACCATCTTCGCCCTCGTGCAGGCATTTCTCGCTTCCATGATCCTGGGTATTGTTTTGCCGGTGATCGATTTTAAAATTGGAAGCTCGCCTTTCATTTTGTTGCGGGAGTCTATGGCCGATGCCCCTATATTTAAAATGCAACCTGACTTTATTCCTAAAGATGGCAACGGGTTAAATCCTCTTCTCCAAAACTATTGGATGGTGATTCACCCTCCCACACTCTTCCTCGGTTTTGCCACCACACTCATTCCTTTCTCTTTCTGCATGGCTGGTTTGTGGTTAAAGAAATACCGCGATTGGGTTAGACCAGCCTTGCCCTGGGCTTTGTTCTCTGGTGCGATTTTAGGCCTTGGAATTTTAATGGGTGGATATTGGGCCTACGAAACCCTAAACTTTGGTGGATACTGGAATTGGGACCCTGTGGAAAATGCTGTCTATGTGCCATGGTTGATTTTAGTGGCTTCTATTCACACCATGATCACCTACAAAAACAGTGAGACCGCCCTGAAGGCTTCGATCATTTTAGTGACAGCCACTTTTGTTCTTATTCTCTATTCAACCTTCTTAACACGAAGCGGTGTGTTGGGTGATGCCTCTGTGCATTCCTTTACGGATCTCGGTTTATCAGGACAATTATTAGTTTATCTCTTTGTGTTCCTGCTTGGCGCAGTTGTATTGTCAGCTTGGCGTTGGAAAGAAATTCCTTCCAGTGAAAAAGAAGCCTCTGCTTATTCGCGCGAGTTTTGGATTTTTATTGGCGCTACTACGTTGTGTTTGATGGGTTTTCAAGTCTTGTTACCCACGTCTATTCCGGTTTGGAATAAAATTGTTTCGCTATTCGGTGGTAGTTCTAACATGGCACCTCCGGCTGATCAGATTGGCTTCTACTCAAAATTTCAATTGTGGTTCGCCATTGCCATTGGTTTACTCTCTGCTGTTGGTCAATTCTTTTGGTGGAAGAAAATTGATAAAGCAGAACTCAAAAAAGAACTACAACCACCTGCACTTATTGCTTTGTTGGTGTTTGCCCTCATCATCACGATCGGACAGGTAACGGAGCCAGCGTACATCTTACTAACCTTTGCCAGTGTATTTACCATTGTAGCCAACAGTAAAATACTTTTCTCTGTTTTCAAAAACAGTCCAGGTTTGTCGGGAGGAGCAGTGGCACACATTGGTATGGGTATGATGTTGTTGGGTATTCTGTTCTCTTCCGGTTACTCCAAGGTGGTGTCTATCAACAATACAGGTTTATTGTATTCTCGCGATGCGGGAGAAGAATTTAATCGCGATAACCTCCTCTTGTTTTTGCACGAGCCCAGAACCATGGCTGGTTATGAGATTGAATACATCAATCAAAAACTAGAACTCAGAAACGGTAACGGTTTCATCAATCAATATGATGTACAGCTTACGGCAGATCCCGATAAGGTAATTGCAATAAAAGACAAGGATGGTTTCAAAGCCAAAGACACGATTGAAGTCTATGGTGAGAATACGTATTATCAAATTGAGTTTAGGAAAGACGGTAATACGTATACGCTTTATCCACGCGCTCAGATAAATCCTGACATGGGGGGCATTCTGTCATCTCCGGACATTCATCGCACACTCAAAGCCGATTTCTATACCTATACTTCTTCCATTATGAAACCGGATGAAGAAAAGGAATGGAGTGACATGGAAGAATTGCGTACCAGTATCAACAAGGAATTTTTTGCCAACGATTATGTGAGCACCGTAGCAGCCGTTACACGTGTAACAGAAGTTCCTGGAACCATTTTGACAGCAGAAGATGTAGCGGTGAAAGCCACCATTACCGTGAAGGGTTCACGCGAAGAATATACGGTAGAGCCTTACTTCCTCATTCGTGATAAATTAGTGGGTCGCATCAGCGCAGAAATCCCACAGTTAGGGATCCTTTTCACCTTAGTAAACATTCATCCTGAAACGAATGAATTTACGATTGGCATCAACACCCGTCAAAAAGATTGGGTGGTGATCAAATCACTAGAGAAACCGCTCATCAATGTGCTCTGGATGGGCACCCTGGTGCTCATGGCTGGCTTTAGCATAGCAATGGTGCGAAGATTCCGCGAGTTCCGCTTGATGAAAGAAAAGGGCTTGGAATAAGCCTTTCTCTTTTATTCCTTACCTTGAAGAAGTATTAATTTTTTTCAAGTGAGAGAATTTCAAGTAGTGCTTTATGGATCGTATGGGTACACGGGTGAACTCATTGCGCAGGAATGTAAACTCAGTAATCTCACTGTACTCTTAGCGGGACGCAACGAAGAGAAACTCAAACAGCAGGCTACCAAGTATACTTTCCCGTATCAGGTTGCTGATGTCAGCGGTCATAAAACCTTAGTCACTGTTCTTCGAAGAGCCTCTCTGCTCATTCATTGTGCCGGGCCTTTTCAATACACTGCGCATCAACTGGTAAAAGCTTGCCTCGAAGCAGGAACGCATTACACAGATATTAGCGGTGAGTTTGAAGTATTTGAATCACTGACCCGGTATTCGGATGAAGCACAAGCCAAACAACTTGTCATCATGCCAGGCGTTGGCTTTGATGTAGTGCCCTCCGATTGCCTGGCGCTTCATTTGAAAAATCGTTTGCCCTCTGCCACGCATTTGCAACTTGCTTTTACTATGGGCAAGGGCGGACTCTCACGCGGCACTTCTAAAACCATGATTGAAGGCATGGGCAACGGCAGTTGCATTCGTGAAAATGGAAAAATCAAATCCATTGCACTGGGTGAAAAAATAATGACTGTAGACTTTGACTCCTTTAGACGCACCACCCTCTGCATTCCGTGGGGCGATATTTCAACTGCCTGGCGCAGTACCGGTATTCCCAACATTGAAGTGTACAGTGGCGTATCATCTTCTGCCATTCGGGGAGCTAAGCTGAGTAATTATTTAGGGTGGTTGTTAAGAAGCCGTTGGGTTAAAAATTATTTACAAAAGCAGGTGGATAAAAAGCCTGCAGGCCCGAGCGAACAAAGACGAAACGAAGGAAGAAGTTATTTATGGGGTAAGGTGTGGAATGAAAAAGGGGAAGAATGCACCACACGCTTAGAGACCATCAACGGCTATTCTTTAACCGCTAAAACAGCTGTACTCATTGCTGTTAAAATTCTAAACGCTACAATTAAAGCAGGATACTCAACACCAGCTGAATACTTTGGTGCTGATCTCATTCTTGAAATAGAAACGACCACCCGCACAGATGTTAATTAACTTTTTGATATGAAAACAATCACGTTATTATTTCTCCTCTTGCTGAACATTACAGTTATCGCGCAAACACGCGTATTTCCTGTTATCAAAAACTATGGTGGCATTTTCGAAGTGCCAGATGCTGTTGAAAAACCTGCAGCTGATTTTCCGTACAACATCATGATTGAATTAGTGACGGGCGCGGACGAGCCAAAACAATTAAACAACTCGCTCAACAACATTGCGCGTCTTATTAATCTTCACGCCATTGGCGGTGTGCCCCCAGAAAATCTTTCGGTGGTGGTGGCCATTCACGGAGAGGCTGCTTACAGTATTTTAGATAACCAACAATACCGGGAGAAGTATAAAACCGATAATCCGAATCTGGCTTTGTACGCAGCATTAAGTGAGGCGGGTGTGAAACTTTTTGTCTGCGGACAATCGCTAGTGGCCCGAAACATTGATCGAAAAAGAATGGCGCCTGAAATTGCTATTGCCACCTCCATGCTTACGGTGGTCACCACCCATCAACTAAAAGGGTATGCCTATTTAAAGTTTTGATTTCTTAACGACTAGTCGTGTTGACTTCTTCTTTCTAGCAAAACTTTCATCCAACATCTCGGCCTCAAAAAGGAGGGAGCGTATAAGTGCCTCATCAATCTCTTTGAGGGATTTAAAATACATACAATACACTTGTTTGCGCCCCTCACTTAGCAATACACCGCTCTCATTACTCATAAGGTTTCCGTAACAAAAACCAAAACTCACACCCTTATCATGATGCTTCCCTGGTTTCTGCTTTGGGCTCCAATAAAGAGAAGGGGGCCAAATAAAACAGATCATTCTGTTACGAGTATAAAAAGGCGCTCCATAGGAAAGTTTCTCGGTGGCCTTTGGTAAACATTCCAGCACAAGGGAGCGAAGTTTTTTTACAATGACTTGCTCCTCTCTAGGAAGTTCCAGGATCAATTCGTTCAACGATTTGCTCATACTCCAATCAAAACTACCTAAATGTAAAAGGCAGTACTGACAACCCTATGGCAGCAGACCAAAAAAGGTTTTCTGTCTAGCTCAGAATTGTTCCGCTTTCTGCAAACTCTTTCACGGTATCTATACTCAGGCGATCATTTAGGCCTTGAGAATAATGCACCTTTTTTACAATCAATCCCTTATCAAGGAGAAACTCTGCAGGAATAGTATTGATTGACTCACCATCGGCCATCATGTGTATAGGTACCCCTGCCATGCGGGCTCTAAAGGCCGTCTGAACAAAAGAAGTCAAATGGCTCTTGGCTGAAATGGCGGCTGAAGGCTCCAAGCCATACGCTGCGTATTGCAACTTTTGAGGATCAGAGATAAGGGGAATGGGAGAAACCTCTTTATGAAAAATACTTCTCAGCAATACTTCTTTCTTTGACTCAAAGAAGAAGATCATTTCCATGCCTTTAGCTTGTAGCTCCCGATGAATTTTAGTTAAGGCATGGACTCGCAAATTGCAAAAAGGGCAGCCCGCATGGCGAAAGAAGCCAATAAACACCCTTTTATCCTTATAAAGGCTTAGATCAATTTCCCGATCATAAATGTCAATCAATTTAAAAACAGGGGCTGTTACGTTGGTCTCTAGTTTCATTCTTTTATAAAGTTACGACAACTTACGCAGCTAAGACACTTTCGGATTTAGGTGCCACAATCTTTTCAGGTTTCTTTCTTCGACCGTATTTTCACCTTACTTTTCTATTGTCTAATTGTACTTTATGAAAACCACCCGCAGACATTTTCTAAAAGTAGGAGGAGCGCTGGCTTCTGCCTTCTCTCTGGCACCTTATTTTAGTAAAGCGGCCACACCAGCCACCAAACCCTTGGTAATCTCTACCTGGAATTTTGGTAAAGCCGCGAATGTTGAGGCCTGGAAGGTGCTTTCGACCAATGGACGAGCACTGGATGCTGTAGAGTTAGGCGTGCATGTACCCGAAGGAGATCCTACTGAAACGTCTGTCGGATTAGGAGGTTTACCCGATCGCGATGGTCGTGTTACACTTGATGCCTGCATCATGGATGAATTCTCCAATTGCGGCTCCGTGGCTTGTCTTGAACACATTGTTCATCCTATTTCTGTTGCGCGAAAAGTAATGGAGAAAACGCCTCACGTGATGCTCGTGGGCGATGGAGCACTACAGTTTGCTTTGGCCAATGGTTTCAAGAAAGAAAATTTATTAACAGCCGAATCAGAAAAAGCGTGGAAGGAGTGGATAAAGAAATCAGAATACAAACCGATTGCCAATATTGAAAACCATGACACCATCGGTATGTTGGCCTTGGATATGAAACAGAATCTCTCTGGAGCGTGCACCACCAGTGGCATGGCCTATAAAATGCACGGCCGTGTAGGCGACTCGCCCATTATTGGTGCCGGCTTATTTGTCGATAATGAAATTGGTGCAGCCACTTCTTCTGGTTTAGGAGAAGAAGTGATTCGTATTGTTGGCTCCCATTTAGTAGTAGAACTAATGCGTCAAGGTAACAGTCCGCAACAAGCCTGCGAGATAGCGGTAAAGCGCGTGGTGAAGAATCAACCAGAAAAATCAAAGAGTATACAAGTTGGCTTTTTAGCCATTAATAAAAATGGAGAGTATGGTGCCTATGCCTTACAAAAAGGATTTACCTATGCACTGTATTCCAACGAAATACCCAACAAGGTGTTTGAAGCTAACAGCTATTACAAATGATCTTAGAAGTTGTTGTTTATAACATTGAGTCTGCGGTGCAAGCACAACTTGGTGGAGCAGATCGCATCGAGCTCTGTGACAATCCGGGAGAGGGAGGCACCACTCCTTCCTTCGGAACCGTTGAGGTGGTGCGGAAAAAATTATCCATTGACATATTTGTGATGATTCGCCCCAGAGGTGGTGACTTTCATTATTCTGCAGAGGAATTTGAAAGCATGAAGACAGATATTGAGCAGTGCAAAAAATTAAAAGTCGATGGTGTGGTTTTCGGTATACTACATACAGATGGAACCATCGACAAAAAGCGTTGCAAAGAATTGATTGATCTGGCTCGCCCAATGAAAGTAACTTGTCATCGGGCTTTTGACATGACGAAGGACTCATTTCAAGCACTGGAGGATTGTATTGAAGTGGGATTCGATCGGATTCTTACTTCTGGCCGGCATACCAAAGCCATCGAGGGAATTGAGGTGCTTACTGAACTCGTGCGCAAAGCAAACGCTAGAATTACCATCATGCCGGGGTCTGGAGTGAATGAGCAAAATGCCGCTATGCTTACTGCTACGACAGGAGCACAAGAACTTCACTTTTCAGCGATGACTCACAAAGAAAGCCCCATGCAGTTCAAAAACGAATTACTAACTGTCATGGGAAGTAATGAAGGAACAGAGTTTAAACTGCGCACCGTAGACCCTGTTGTGGTACGTGCTATTCGCAGTGCCACCGAGGTTGTTAAGCCTGGCAATTCATAGTTTTTCCTCTCTCAATTAATCATTTTTGTGCACCTTTGCGAACAAGAATCTAAGCGTATGTTAAAAGCTACCGTTAACAAAAAAGAATTTTCCATCGTGCCTTCTGAAGAAGGCTTAGTCCTCAACGGGTCTCCACTTTCCTGGGATTTCGTGAAGATTAAAGAAGGTCACTTTCATATACTTTATCAAAATAAAAGTTACCACGCTGAGGTAGTGAAGGTGGACTTTACTACAAAATCGGTTAGCCTTAAAATCAACAATAACCGCTACACGGTTGATGTAAAAGATAAATTTGATCTCTTGCTGGAGAAAATGGGCATCAGCTCAGCCAATGCCGGTAAGGTAAATAATATCAAGGCACCCATGCCTGGTCTTATCATCAATTTAAAGGTGGCCGAAGGCGACACTGTAAAAACCGGAGATCAACTCCTCATCTTAGAAGCCATGAAGATGGAGAACATCTTAAAATCACCCGGTGATGGGGTGGTAAAAAAGATAAAAGTGAAAAAAGGTGACAGCGTAGAGAAGAATCAAATTCTCATAGAGTTTTAGTCCAGCCCATTAAATTCAATAAATCTATTTCTTCTTGTAAGAAATCAGCCAGTTCTGTTACCAATTGCATACAGTTAAACTTTGTATGACGAAATCTCCTAAACAGAACCTGGTAAAGGTTGTTTTACTGCTAGTGTCATTTCTGGGAATTATTCTCTCAGGATCAAGCTTCTAAACATCCTAAACTAAAAAGGCATGGACAGTAATCGAGAAAAGGAATTCACCGATTTGATCCAACAATCGAGAGGAATTATTTTCAAGGTCATACGCTTATATGTAAACCATCCGGAAGATGAGCAGGATTTATATCAGGAAATTCTTTTCCAAGCCTGGAAATCATTTCCTCGGTTTGAGGGGAGGTCAAAATTCTCCACCTGGCTATACCGCATTGGATTAAATACTGTTCTTACATTTAAGAGAAGGCCGGCATTGGTAGAGTCGCAAAACGACCTCTCTCGCTTACAAGTAGCGGTTGGAACACCACCCGATGAAAGCGAGGCCTTGTACATCGCTATTAAGTCTCTACCGGAAATTGATAGAGTAATTATTACACTTCATTTAGATGGATATGGCAACGAAGAGATTGCAGACATTACCGGACTTTCTAAAAACAATACGGCTGTGAAGTTGCACCGTATTCGCGAAACACTCACTACTAAAGTAAAAAACCTCTGCGCATGAATCTTCAGGAAACCTGGAACAAATTAGATAGAGAGAAGCTGGGCACTCCAGGCAACTCACTATTGCCTGCGTTTAAGAAGCACTCTCGTCATCCAGTTCAAAAACTAATCAGAGCCTTTCAGATTACGCTAGGTTTTACGATCGTTTTCGGCCTTTTTTTTATAGCACTCCTCTTTGTGTTTGATCCATGGATAATACGCTTGTTCTTAGGATTATTGATTGCTGCCTATTCTTTCTTTTTTATCTATAATCTTAAAACCTACAAAAAACTTCAAGTCGAATGGGTGAATCCTTTTGACAGTCCCCTTAAAGAGGCTTTCCATAAAATTTACCACATAGCGCATTCTTCGATTCGCTTTCAGGAAAAAGCAGCACTCTACATGTATCCTATCTCCATAACAGGAGGATACTTAATGGGTCTTTTTACCGGTAACAGTACACAGTTTGAAAGAAATTTAACAAACCTTCATGTACTCATCATCCTGTGGATTTGTATGATCATCTTCACCCCTGTGTGCTATTATTTGGCTAAATGGATGTACAAAGTATCGTACGACAAATACTTGCAACAACTCCAATCTCTTTTGAAGGAAATGCAGCCAGAGGAATGATCTGGGTACTTCAAAAGTAAATGACTATCTTCATTTATGCGAAAGATTCAGTTCCACATCCTTTCCATTGCTGTTGTCCTTTGGTGTAGTGCCTGTACAGAGGTTATTTTCCCCACTCATCAACCAAAAGGAATAAAGCCCTTAGCTGAAATGCCGAAAGAGCTTCGCGGTAAGTATATAATTCCAGAAGGCGATAGTGTGGATAGAATGGACACACTAATCATTGATGCCACGAGTTATCGTTTTACCAGCAGCGCTAAAAAAGCAGACCACAGTTGGTTAGACAATGCACAGCTCAGCGTCTCCTTAGTCGTGAAGAGATACAAAGGCTATTATTTTTTCAACTTCAAAGAGAACGACCAATGGTTATTGCGCGTAGTGAAAATAGAAAGCGGAGGTAATTTGAGCTTTCGCATGTTTGCCATTGACGGAGCCGGCAAGGACAAATTGCTTTGGGAGCTTGAGCAAGAAATAGCTGTGGAAATAATACAAATTGATAGTAATGAGAAGTATTATAAAATAGATCCTTCACCAAAAAAATTACTTCAGCTAGTGAAGAAGAAAAAATACTGGGAAGAATCGAAACTGAAGCGAGTAAAATAAAAAAGGAGAAGCTTACTGCCTCTCCCTTTTCAGATTATAAATCAATAAAGACTAGTACAAGTAGCCAAGAGCTGTTTTGTCGTTGTTGTTAAACGGACGATTCGTAGAAGCGCTCAAACAAGCCAACATCCAAGAACCTGGATCCGCAACGGTAGGAGTACCAGGGATATGAATAGCACCTACTGTAGAAGCACCTTCGTTAGCAGTAGAACCTCCACAGCTATAGCTGCGGTCCATGTAGTCTGTATGACGGAAACCGATGCAATGACCGATCTCGTGCGCCACAACGGTTGTCATGAAACCATCGCTGTACGTAGTGTATGTCTTCGCATACTTAATTTCATTGTAAGGATTGCCACCGCTCGGGAAACCGGCAGAAGCAATGTACTGTCTGGTGTTCACAATACGGATATTGATGTTTCCACCACTAGCCACACGTGTGAAGGTAAGACCCAAGTTCTCTGCATTGTAACGCGCCAGGGCATTGTTTACCGCTGTAGAGAAAGCAGCAGGAACAGTACCACTAACACTTACTGTAATTGTTCTAGGAGCAGAAACAAGGTTTGTAGTTCGGTATTGCTCAACATTGGCTGCGTTCAAGTGTGTTCTGGTTCTTGCATTTTCCAGATCATGGTCGTGCAGCATGATGTCACCTTCTACCAGGTATCCATCCTCCGCTAATTGAACATCTTGTGTGTTGAATCCAAGGGCAGAAATTTTATCAAGCGTAGCTTGAGAAATTTCCTTGGAGGTAAAACTTTCGTCCTGCTGGCAGGACACCATAACAACCACTGCTGCGAGGGCTGCCATAGATAGTACTTTTTTCATCATAGGTTTAGGTTTGTATTAGGTTAACAGGGCTCAAAATAGCAATTCAAACCAATAATCTACCGCCTATACCCTATAAATAGTGTATAAATTTTTAATTGCATCAATCTTTCGGAATTATATTTTGTATCCTAAAATGTGACACCCTCCAAACGACCGTTAGCAGCCACTTTTATTTTTAGAAGCAGCAGATAATTTGTTTAACGTTTTCCCTTCTCTCCAGCCATATCAGAAAAGAGACTGTTGAATAAGGAAAGGATGAGGCTAAAAAGGAGCGCCCACCAAAAACCATCCACAAAAAAGCCGTCAATAAAGTAGTCGGTCAATAGGATCATCAAGGCATTAATCACCAGCAAGAAAAGCCCAAGCGTGATGAACGTAAGCGGAATGGTGAGCAGTATTAAGAAAGGCTTCACAAAGATATTTACCAAACTGAGCACTAAGGCCACCAACAAGGCGGTCCAATAATCATGGACATCCACCCCTGGGAGCAAATAAGAAGTGAGCACAACGGCTACACCACTTAATAAAAACCGTACGATCCAATTCATTAATAAATATGTCTTATTTATTCATCAGGAACAACGACCAGTATAATTGCATCCTATAAATTAGCACCATGTATGCGATTGTGGATATTGAGACTACCGGGGGCTATGCAGAGAACCATCGCATTACAGAAATTGCCATTGTGCACCACGATGGCATTCAGACTGGAGAGACTTTTAAAACACTGATTAACCCAGGAAGACCGATTCCGTCTTATATCACTGGTCTCACAGGTATCACCAACGAAATGGTGTTGAGTGCTCCTCGCTTCGAAGAGGTGGCTTCCGATATTTTTGAATTTCTAAACGGAAAAATTTTTGTTGCTCACAATGCACATTTCGATTATTCTTTTCTAAAAAAAGAATTCGAACAAGCCGGTATTGTTTGGCAAACCAAAAAACTATGCACGGTTCGTTTAAGTCGCAAAATCATTCCGGGCTTGCGTTCTTACAGTTTAGGAAGCATTGCTGAAAGTCTGGGGATTCCAATAACCAACCGCCATCGTGCCAGCGGAGATGCTGAAGCAACGGTACGCGTTTTCAATTTGTTATTGAATCGCGATCGCGAAGGACATATTCTAAAAGCGCTAAAGCGCAACAGTGGAGAAACCATTCTGCCACCCAACTTACCGAAAGAAGATTTTGATTCGCTGCCTGCCAAGCCAGGCGTTTACTATTTCTTAAATGCCCGCGGCAGTGTGATTTATGTTGGCAAAGCCGCCAATATCAAAAAGAGAATTGCCGGACATTTTTCTGGAGATGCACGTGAATGGAGTCGACAAAACATTCGCAACGAAATTCATCGCATTCGGTATGAACTGACCGGTAATGAAATGATAGCCCTCATTTTTGAGTCGCAGGAGATCAGACGCTTGTGGCCCAAGTACAATCAGGCACAAAAACACCGTGTAGAAGAGTGGAGTATCTATACCTACGAAGACAGAAATGGATACGTACGCTTTTCTGTGAATACAGTGATGAAGGGATCTCAACCCCTGGTGCGCCTGAGCAGTAAAGGAGATGCCTGGAATTTTTTATGGGAGAAAGTTCATGCTTTTGAATTATGTCCAAAGCTCTGCGGCTTACAGGCAGCCAAAGGCTTGTGCTTTCAACATCAAACCGGTGAATGCCATGGGGCATGCCAAGGAATTGAAAGCACTAAAAAATATAACAAACGCATTACTAAGATGCTGGACACGCTCAAGCAAAAGGGGGATAAACTAGCCATTGTGGGAAAGGGAAGAACTCAAGCCGAGCAATCGCTTATCCTGATAAAAGAAGGAAGTTATATTGGGCACGGATTTACTGACAGAAAAATTTCCTTCAATAGTTTTGAAGAAGCGCAGCGTGTGATCAGAACCGGTGTGGAGACACCCACTGTGCACAACCTGATAAGCTCGTATTTGGCGAACATGAATGAAGATGAAGTGGTGATCTTCTAATACCCTGAAAAGCAAATCGGCCTGTATTTCTACAAGCCGATTTCTTATTGTGTGATAGATTCTCGAAAATCTCTATTTATTATCAATCAAACCTCTTCCACTCTTCTTAAAGGTGCCGTTGTCTAGCATGGCCTTGGCAATCACATCCAAAATACCATTTACAAACTGACGGCTCTTGGGTGTACTATATCCCTTTGCTAATTCAATATATTCGTTGATCGTAACTTTTACCGGAATACCAGGGAAAGTAATCAACTCAGCAATGGCCATTTCTAAAATAACACGATCGGTTAATGGGAGACGTTCTACTTCCCAATTGCGTGTATTGTCAGCAATCAATTTCTTTTGGTCTTCCGGAAGATCTGATGCGTAGTTGTACAACTTCTCAATGAAGTTCTTATCATCGTTCCAGTCCATCGACAAGGTCATCAATCCCAATTGATCACTCTTTTCAGGATTGTAACTCTTAATGGTTTTTTCCACCATGCCTTTTACTATCTCTTTGTCCTCCGCCCAATGCAATACTTCCTCTTCAAAGAAATCGTTGATGATGGTCTTGCCAAGAATAAGTTTCTTGTAAATATGACTGACTACTTTTCGTTGATCTTCTAAAGGAGGATTTCTCCTGTCAAGAGATTCCAAATACAAATCATCCGGACGAATAACATCTCTGAACCACACGCGCACACGGTCCATCTTATCGTTCCAGTGCCGATTCAATTTCAATGAATCTTTCTTTAAGGCTTCACTGTTTTGAAGGCCCTTGACCCAGGCATTATTCAAAAACCCCGTATGGCTTACTTTTTTATCTGCAGCTGCAGCCTCAGCAATAGCAACCCCTAAGCTTAAAACAAAAATGTAGTAATCGTAAATATGTTCCGCATCCGACACTAAGTTCTTGCGTTGGTTTTCAACATCGCGTTTTGTCTGCTTAGCATAATATTCCAATGCTTCGTTCACTACCTTCTCAATTTTAGGTTCCTCGTGTTTGGTAGACTGAGCACCTGCTTGAAATTCTTTTTCGAAAAGTTTAAATGCAAGTTGACGTTGATCTTTCAGGAGCTCTTTATCCTGAAACTCCATAGAGTTGAGATCGGGCGCAAAACGTTGGGTAATGAGTGTGAGGCAGAGCCCGTGATTGGCTTCTTTGCACTGATGTAGAGCGAAGAGGCTCTGCATGGTTTTTATGCGTAGACTGTGGCGATTAAGCATGTGGTAAGAACGACTTTGTAAGAACTAGGATACAAAAGTAAGCTAAAAAACATCAATTCATTCGTTTTTCGGCCTTTTAGAAAGACAAAAGCGAGAAATCTCTAACCCATGTCAGAAATTTCTCGCTTTGATTGAAATACTAATCTTGTTTTCTGCCTTCATCAGGCTCCCTCTGTAAGAGAACTCGGAGGACAGATCAAGAAGAATCTTATCTTGGAATTCTTACTCTTCCCACTTCTTCAATGCGCTTCTCAGCCAAACGGATTGCCGCTTCCTGCGTGCTGATTTTTTCATTTTCAGCAAGGGTAAGAATGTTCATGTTGGTTGTGTAGATTTTCTCTGCTTGTTCTAACGCACGCTTTTGGTTGTAGTTACCCAAGTATTCGTTGTACACATTAATCAAACCACCGGCATTGATCAAGAAGTCAGGAGCATACGTAATGCTTCTGTCCTTCAACATATAGCCGTTCTTCACTTCATCCTTCAACTGGTTGTTGGCAGCACCTGCAACAATCGCACACTTTAGACGAGGAATGGTGTTATCATTTAATGTTGCACCCAGCGCACACGGTGCATAGATATCCATGTCTAAGTCGAAAATAGCATCAGCACTTACCGTAGCTACACCAAATTTATCGACCAACATTTTTACTTTCTCTTCAGAAATATCATTAATGGTAACCTTCGCGCCTTCTTTCACTAAATGCTCTACTAAGTGCATACCAACCTGGCCAACACCTTGTACCGCTACTTTCTTCCCCACTAATGAATCGCTTCCGTATACCTTTTTAGCTGTGGACTTCATACCCAAGTACACGCCATAGGCTGTAACCGGTGAAGGATCGCCACTACCCCCCATGCTCTCCGGTAAACCGGTAACGTGTTTGGTTTCCATGCCGATGTATTCCATGTCTTGTGTCTTCATGTTTACATCTTCGGCCGTAATATATTTTCCGTTCAGGCTGTTTACGAACTTACCAAAACGTCTCATGAAGGCTTCTGTCTTCAATGTTTTTGCATCTCCAATCACAACCGCTTTTCCACCACCCAAATTCAAACCGCTGATGGCTGCTTTGAAGGTCATGCCACGGGAAAGACGCAATACATCTGTAATTGCTTCTTGCTCTGTCGCATAATTCCACATGCGCGTACCGCCTAAGGCAGGACCGAGTACCGTGTTGTGGATACCGATAATTGCTTTGAGGCCCGTTGCTTCATCATTACAAAACACCACTTGTTCATGACCCATTTGTGAAACTGAGCCGAAGATACCGGCTGCTTCCACCTTTTCAAGTTCTTTTACCTGCATGGAATTTTTGCGTTTGTTTTATACTTAGTTTTACACCTTTCGCAGTGCCGAAGCACCCTGAAAAGTAAGGCAAAGGTAGGCCATTTCAAACGTTTGCGAGAACATTAAAAACAATATTTCGTTGTAGTGAGGAGCCCCCGAATATTCTTACAGAAAACAGAGTATTCGCAGCTTTTTTGGCTTGGTAAAGAATAAAATGCGAAGGCTGGTTTTGAGCCTTTTAGATTGAAAAGAAAGCGATGAAAGAACTTAAGTATCTCAATAAATACCTCCTCAAATACAAGTGGCATATGGTGCTCGGCACCCTCTTTGTCATCATCTCCAACTTGTTTCAAATTGTACCCGCACAGTTGGTGCGCAGTGCGCTTGACCTGGTGGTCGAAAACATTCGGGTTTATAAATCCATGAATGGTGTGTCTACTCAAGATAGCTTCTTTCAAGTTTTCGCATATGGTATTATGATCTATGCAGGGCTTATTGTACTGATGGCTTTGTTGCGCGGAGTCTTTTTGTATTTCGTGCGTCAGACGTTGATTGTGATGTCGCGCTTGATTGAGTACGATTTGAAAAATGAAATTTATAAACACTACCAATCACTCCCGCTGAGTTTCTATCGTAGAAACAACACAGGCGACTTGATGAACCGCATCAGCGAAGACGTAAGCCGGGTGCGGATGTACCTGGGTCCGGCCATTATGTATGGCTTGCAATTGGTGACACTTTTCGTGATGCTGATTCCCATCATGTTCAGCATTAGCAGCACCCTTACCTGGTATGCACTAAGTCCCTTGCCTATTTTATCGATCAGTATTTTTTTAGTGAATAATAAAATTGAACGCAGGTCAGAACAAATTCAAAAACATCAATCGAAACTCTCCACCTTTGTGCAGGAAGCCTTTAGTGGTATTCGTGTATTGAAATCCTTCAATCGCGAAGATGAGTCCATGCAGAACTTTGCGAAGGAGAGCGATCACTACAAACATCAATCGTTGAAGCTCACGAAAGTGCAATCACTTTTCTATCCACTTATCATGGGCTTGATTGGTTTAAGCACCTTGCTTACAGTGTATGGCGGAAGTGTTGAAGTGATTAATGGCAATCTCACCTTTGGTAATATTGCTGAGTTTATCATTTATGTAAACTTACTTACCTGGCCGGTTACCTCCCTCGGCTGGACGACCAGTTTAGTACAGCGGGCAGAAGCATCACAAAAGCGCATCAATGAATTCTTAAAAACAACCAACAGCATTATCTCTGAAAAGAATGTAGTGCGTGAATTACAGGGAAAAATTGAATTCAAGAATGTAAGCTTCACGTATCCGGATACAGGCATTAAAGCTTTGCGCGACATTTCCTTCACAGTTAATCCGGGTGAGTCCCTTGCCATCATTGGCACTACCGGTTCTGGGAAAAGTACGGTTTCAAATTTGGTGTCGCGTATGTATGATGCCCGCGGGGGAGAGATACTGATTGACGGCATTCCCATTGTTGATTATGATCTCAACAGTTTGCGCAGTCAGATCGGGTATGTGCCACAAGATGTTTTTCTTTTCAGCGACACCATTTATAACAATATTGGTTTTGGCTTGGATGATTTGGTAGAAGAAAAAATAATGCAAGCGGCCAAAGATGCTGATGTCTATGATAACATCTTGGCCTTCCCCAATGGTTTTCAAACCCGTGTGGGGGAAAGAGGCATTACGCTTTCGGGCGGACAAAAACAACGGGTGTCCATTGCACGAGCCATCGTTCGTGAACCAAAAATATTAATGTTGGATGATGCGTTGAGTGCGGTAGATACCAACACGGAGAACAACATCCTTAACAGCTTGAAACGCATCATGAAGGGTCGTACTACCTTGATTATTTCTCACCGTGTATCTTCTGCGAAGTTGGCCAATAAGATTGTTGTGCTAGTAGATGGTGCAATCGTGGAAGAAGGTTCGCATGAATCCTTGCTGGAGAAAAATGGTTTGTATCGCGACTTATACGAGAAGCAAACGCAGACTGAAGAGGTGGAATAGTGATGCTCGAGCACTGGAAAATCCCGAATGGATGATATATTTATAATAACCTTACCCTCGGTCTGTGTCCTCACAGACCGAAAGCTGAACGTGATTACGTGTGGTCTGTGAAGACACATAACACGGTGAGGGATAGAAGAGAAAGGATAAAATTATTTACGCTCCACTTCCCGATTCCACTCGTACACCTTATCGGCAATCGCGGTAAGCAAGGCTGGATCTTTTTCGAGTGCATTGCCAATCACAATGGTATCGGCACCAGCCTCCAAGGCAGCAAAGGCTTTGTGAGCAGTATTGATGCCGCCCCCCACGAGCAGAGGAGCACTCACGGCTTTGCGCACTGCCGTAATCATGCGCGGAGAAATGGGATTTTCAGCACCACTTCCTGCATCCAAATACATAAGTTTTAAGCCAAGCATTTCACCTGCCATAGCCGTACACGCTGCCAATGAATATTTATCCTCGGGAATAGGAGTTGTATTGCTCATGTAGGCAACAGAAGTTATGCGCCCAGAGTTAATGAGAATGTATCCCGTGGGGAGCACCTCCAATTTGGTGTTGCGAATAATGGGGGCCGCGATTACATGTTGTCCGATCAACAGGTCCGGGTTGCGGCCTGAAATGAGTGATAAAAAAAGGAGTGCATCGGCATCACCAGATAGTTGAATGTTGTTCCCCGGAAAGAGGACTACCGGAATGGTGACGCTTTCTTTAATTTGTTTGATAACATCCGAAAGATTACTGGTCGTAACCAGGCTCCCCCCCACAAAGAAGTAGTCTACTAAATTTTCGGTAGCCAGATTGATAAGATGCTGAAGCTTGGCTCCTTCATCAATCTTATCCGGATCAATCAGAACGGCAATGGATTTTTTTCCAGAGCGTTGTTTTTCTACGAAGGAATCAAAGATTGTTGGCATCTTTCTTCTCAGCTCTGTTCTCTAAATACTCTCCAATTTTTTCTTTGGCCATGGACAATAAAAATACAGAAGCCTGACTTGCCAACACGGTTCCAATTTTTGAAAGTACTCCTGCCATCACAGAATCCTTGCTGTCCTCCTCTTCCATATCCTCTGCTGGTGCTGCATTGATTACCTTCACTTTCTTCCTTTTCTTTTTGGAACCGCCATCCGACAGAAGTCGATAAAGCACATAGGTGGCTGCCAACGCTCCGCCTACAATTAAGGCTGTCTTAATTACCTTTTCAGTTTTATCAGAAAGGACTTTTACTTCATTGTTTAGCGCTTCCTTCTGTTGGTTTGCTTTGCGCAGCAATTGTGCTTTGGGGTCGTCTGACTCTAACAATTCCATATTATTGCTCTCCAATTTTCTCTAATAACTTTTTTTCAAGTGCTTCACTTACGCTGCTACGCAATGCCACAAAGATGATGGCGAGTAGCAAATAAAAACCCGCTACAATAGCAAAGCCTTCAAAAAAGCCGAGATACTCGCCAATTAATAAGGCAATGGAAACACTAAAAAATAAAATGAATAATGATACCACCGCCAAGACCGCAACAAGCACGGTAAGTCGCGCTACCGCTTTTGCAATGTCTTCCTTAATCTCAAGCTTCACCAACTCAACCCGTGTTTCAATGTATCCGGTAAGGTTACCTACGAGACCATCAAGTTTTAACAGTTTTAAAATTGATTCCTTCCACATAGGTGCAAGATAGGAAAAAGTGCTTTGAATTTATGGCTGAGGAAAGTCAGACATAAGCCAATATCTACTCAGGAAAGTACCCAGCTTTCAATAGTTTTAGGGTAATGTTGATGCTCTAGCGCCTGAACTTTCGCAGCAATATCAACCACCGAATCGGATGGAGAAATAGGGCAGGTTACCTGTAACAAGGGCTTGCCTTCGTCAAAGTGTTCGTTTACTAAATGAATGGTAATGCCCGTCTCTTTATCTCCAGAATTTCGAACGGTTTCGTGCACACGTGCTCCATACATGCCTTTACCCCCAAATTTCGGGAGCAGTGCGGGGTGAATATTAATAATCTTGTTTGGATAACGAGTAATGAGAAAGGAAGGCACTAGCCACAGAAAGCCAGCCAAAATAATATGTGTAATCTTTTTCTCCTGAAGGGCAGTGTCCACACTGCCTCCCTCAACAAACTCCTTCTTACTAAACGTGATGGATTCAATCCCTAACTCCTGCGCTTTTTGCAACACACCGGCTTGTTCATTATTGCTTACGATGAGCGCTACCTCAATTTGGGCATGCCTGGAAAAATACTTGCAAATAGCTACTGCATTGCTGCCGCTACCAGAGGCGAAGATGGCAAGACGAAAAGGCTTCATGTGGCAGCAAAGAACGTTACAAAAGTGCCATGCTCAAAATACCGAACAGCATTATCATCTTACAAAAGGAGCTGAGTCGATTAAAATCTCTCACCGTGTCTGCGTTATAGAGACGCACTACTAACCAGAGCAATGGCGCAAATAAAAATATACTCAAATACACACCGGGTAAGACCTTATAGATGAGATCTGCCAGTATCACTGCAACCGCAAAGAGTAGTATGACCAGATACAAAAATTGCTTTGTCTTGCGAAAGCCCCAAACAATAGGAAGTGTTTTGCACCCAAACGTAATGTCTCCCTTCAAATCCTCCATGTCCTTTATCACTTCGCGAACCAGCGTCATGAAAAAAGCAAAAAGTGAATAGACAACAATAAGCGATGCATCGGAGGTGTAAAGAAGTGCTACAATAAAAATAGAAAGGCCGGTTAAAAAACCGATGGAGAAATTTCCTACGAAGGGCAAGCGCTTCAAATTATTGGAATACCACCAAAGCAAAAAAGCAGATAGGAAATTAATGACTCCAATGCGCCAGCCTAAGTAAAAGCCGATGGCTGTACCGCTTAACGAAAGCACTGTATGAAAAAGAATCGCGAACCTGCGAGGTATGGCCTTGCCAATAACAACGCGATCGGGCTTATTGATGTAGTCAATCTTAATGTCGTAATAGTCATTGATGATATAACCACCGGCCGCAATGAATATCGTAGAGGTAGTAAGTAAAAACAATTGAAGATCACTCAAAATGTGAGCATCCGCTAAAAAATAAGCTGTAAAGTATTGAGCTAAGCCAATAATTAGCAAGTTGCCAAAGCGAGTAAGTCGAAGAAGGGATTCAAGAAAAGAAACCATTCTTCAAAGATAGTAGAACCAACCAGATCAGGTGCATGAAAAATCAGTAGACATTCTCAAACGCCTGATCCGGTTATCAGCCTAAATTTTGATGGCGAGCATGCCTAAGAAGTTAGTGCCTGCTTGTGGATAAAAGTAGTTTTCGCGGAACGCGGCACCCCCGCCCTGATAACCCCAGGTATAGCCATTTGATTCATACTCAACATTCAAAATATTGTTTATCAAAAGACTAAAAGTAATCTCCTTCACAAAAGAAGGTGTCCATACATAACTCATGCGGATATCGTTGATCAGATAATCCTCCATGCTTCTTTGCTCGTTGGCAGTATTGTCCAAGTATTGCTTGCCTACGTATTTAGTTAGCAAAGAAATTTCAGTCTTGGTGAATGGTCTGTACGAGAAAACTGATCCGGCAATTATGTTGGGAGAAAAAGAAATATTCGTGTCTTTATAAGCGTTCTTTACCTCATTGTATTCATCCCAATTAACTCCATAATCATAAATCACCTCCGTAAAATTTCGAATCTTATTCTGGCTTAACGTCAGGTTCGCGCTCCAGTTAAATCTGGCAGAAAGTTGAAAGGTTCCTTCTAGTTCAATACCTGATCGGTAACTTCTATCAACGTTGGTTCGGATGTTCGCGCCCACATCATTCAACGCACCCGTTAATACGAGCTGATTAAAATAATCCATATAGTAGAGATTCGCATTCAACAAGATCTTGTCAGTCGTCTTGCGATAGCCAACTTCAACGTTCGTCATGGATTCGTGCTTAGGAGTTGCCCCAGGATTGTCTACAAAATCATCACGCACTGGCTCCCGATTCGCGAAAGCTACAGAAGCATAGAATTGATTTCCCTCTACCAGATCATAGGTAAAACCTGCTTTCGGATTGAAGAAGTTAAACGTTTCATCTACTAAAAAGTCGAATTGCTTGTTTTCCTTACCACTTGCCTTGTAGCTAATGCCTCTGTACTGCAAATCCAAGTAGGCATTGAGTCGCGTGCTTACCTGATAGTTTGCTTTTATATAGGAGTTGAAGTCATGTTTGTCACCCACATTAAAATAATACTGGTACCCTGCTGGAGCATTTGGCACAGTTGACCATAGTACCTGCCCAAAGTGATCGCCTAAATACCGGTTCCAAGCGCCACCTACTACAAGGTTCAACTCATTCTTGTCATAGGAAAGTGAATAGGTGGTCCCGTAAAAATCGTTATCCAACCAACGTCTGCGAATGATGTCTGAGGATTCAACAGGCATTCCATCAATCACAGGATTACTCAAGCCATAGTTTTCAAAATCATCATCGTAGCGATATTCCTCGTAAAAGCCTTTTCCTTTTGTATAGTGCAATGCTGCATTAGCCGTGAGGTTAGGAGAAAACTGTTGCGATACATGGAGTTGATAATGGTATTGTCCATAATCATCGACCTGATTTTCGTAAGTATAAGGATTGAACGTTCTGCTGTTGGAATTAAGTAGATTTTGGCGTTGTTCCTCATTCCATCCCTCATTGCTTACAGTTTGCTCCATTGCCTCTATGTCATTGTTCAAACGCGACTCCGGAACTCCATACCAACTCTGATAGGTACGTTCCTTCCCTCCAAAGGCCAACGCTTTTACAATCATACTCTTACCGTAATACGCTGCGGAAGCAAAATAAGAACGAAGATCGGAGGAGGCGCGATCGATGAATCCATCGGAAGCAATTTGAGACAAGCGGCCATCAAGGGTGAATTTATTTTTTATCAACCCTGTACCAAAACCGAGTGTATGTCTTCGTGTTCCAAACGATCCAAAGGAATTAACCAGTTCAGCATGCGCTTTCTCATTTTTAGTATTGGTTTGTAGATTGATAGATCCACCAAACGAACTGCCACCGTTGGTAGATGTCCCTACCCCACGTTGAATTTGTATGCTTTGTACTGAAGAAGTAATGTCTGGCATGTTCACCCAAAAGGTTCCTTGCGATTCGCTGTCGTTATAGGGAATGCCATTGATAGTAACATTTACTCTTGTGGCATCGCTTCCGCGTATGCGCACTCCAGTGTATCCTATGCCTGTGCCAGCATCCGAAGTGGTGACGAGTGATGGAGTCCAGTTCAAGACAAAGGGCAAATCTTGTCCATAGTTTTGCTTCTCCAGAGTTTTCTTATCAAGATTGAAGTAGGTGGTCGGAGACTTTTCGTCCGCACGCGTGGAGCGTATCACGACTTCATCGGTGAGTATAAAACCCTCCTTCAGTTCAATGTTGAGTTCGGTAGTTTGATCACCCTCAATAGTTAATCGCTGCATTTCGTAACCCAAAAATTTAACGACTAAAGTTTGCCTCCCTTTCTCCAGTGTGGGCAGGGTGAAAAATCCCTGCTCGTTTGTGACGGCTACGATACGCGTGTTTTCAACCTGCACCGTTGCTCCGGTGAGTACCTGCTTACTTGCTGCATCGCGAACGTTGCCGCGAATGCCTTGCGCCATTGCGCTGGTGGTTAGCATGATGCATGCTGCCACTTTCATAAATTGTAACATGTTTTTAAATGGGTTAAACCTGCAAATGCATCGGGGAATGCACTCTTGCGTACGTTTAACATTGCCTCTCCCTTCGTCCGCATTACCGGCATCAGGTTCATTGGGTATAATCTCAGCCCGTTATTATGTGGCACCCCTTGTCTTTCGACAGAACAAAGGTATGCACGGATTTTTTAAAAAAGCAAATTGTATCTTCGCCCCGATGCTCAACCTCACTGAATTTCTACAACTGCGCCAACACCTACCGGTTATTGACGTGCGCTCGGAATCCGAGTTTGAGCAGGGGCATGTACCGCAAGCCATTAATCTTCCCATTCTCAATAATGAAGAAAGAAAAATAGTCGGTACTCTTTATAAGCAACAGGGGCCCAAACAAGCTATTAAAGAAGGGGTGCGCTTAGTCGGGCCGCGTTTATCAGAAATTTTAGCACAAGCTGAACAAATCGCTAACGGAAAAGAAGTATTGGTGCATTGCTGGCGTGGCGGCATGCGGTCCAACAATTTTTGTTGGTTGATAGAACGGCTCGGCATCAAATCACAGGCCCTTCAGGGCGGATACAAGGCCTATCGCACGAAAGTATTAGAATCGTTCACACAACCCTTTCAACTGATTGTTTTATCGGGGAGCACCGGCAGTGGTAAAACTGAAATCTTACAAGAACTTAAAAAACAAGGAGAGCAAATTATTTGTTTGGAAACCTTAGCCAATCATAAAGGCTCTGCTTTTGGAGGGTTGGGCTTAGGTGAGCAACCTACTACCGAGCAATTTCAAAACAACTTGTTTGAAGAAATCCTTCAGCTTGATTTAAACAAACGCATTTGGATTGAAGATGAATCCATTGCCGTAGGGAAAATATTTGTGCCGGAGCCCTTGTGGAAAAATTTACGCACTAGTCCGATTGTAAAAGTTGATGTGCCCAGAGAAGTGCGGGTACAGCGCCTGGTCGAAGATTATGGCAAAGTAGATAAAGAGTTGCTATTGGATGCCATGAAGAAGATCACTAAAAAATTAGGCGGCCAGCATTTTAACACAGCGAAGGAAAAACTATTGGAAAATGATCTCGCTACCACTGCTGATATATTACTGACGTACTATGACAAAGCATATACCAAAAGTCTGGAAAATCGAGAATCTAGAATAATTTCAGAAATCTCTTGGGATGGCACTCATATCGCTGACTTTGTAAAAGAAAAATTAAACCACATAGACACATAGAGCACATAGGCATAGATCTATTAAAACTATGTCTCCTATGTGGTAAAAAATATGAACGAAATTAAACTCACCCACTACTCACATGGCTCCGGCTGTGGTTGCAAAATTGCTCCGGCAGTGCTCGATAAAATTTTACACTCGAATGCGCCCAAGGCGCTATTTCCTACTCTCTTAGTTGGGAACGAATCAAAAGACGATGCTGCAGTAATGGATCTAGGCAATGGCACTTGTCTGGTCAGTACCACTGATTTCTTTATGCCTATTGTAGATGATGCCTACACCTTTGGATCTATTGCTTCTGTGAATGCGATTAGTGACGTGTATGCGATGGGAGGTAAACCAGTGATGGCACTGGCTATTTTAGGATGGCCTGTAGAAAAATTATCTCCTGAATTGGCCCAACAAGTTTTAGACGGCAGTCGTGCCATCTGTGCGAAGGCGGGAATTCCTTTGGCAGGTGGTCACAGCATTGATAGCCCCGAACCTATTTTTGGTTTAGCCGTAACGGGGCTTGTCGAGAAACAAAATCTGAAACAAAACAATACGGCCAAAGAAGGCGACTTACTCTACCTTACCAAACCCATTGGTGTGGGAATGATCAGTGCTGCTCATAAGCGGGATCTCGCAAAAGTAGATGATTTTGAAGAAGCCGTACAGGTAATGTTGCAACTCAATTCCATTGGCGTTGAGTTCGGTCAACTTGATTACATCCATGCCATGACAGACATCACAGGTTTTGGTTTGCTTGGGCATTTAGTAGAAGTATGTGAGGGCAGTGGCCTCTCAGCAGAAATAGACTATACGAAGGTTCCGCTGCTAAAGAACATTTCACACTATGCTTCACAAATGATCTACCCAGATATCACTACACGGAATTGGAATAGTTATCAGAATAAAATTGAAGGCATTGGCGCTGAATCTTTTCTCACCTTATGTGATCCACAGACAAGTGGTGGCCTATTGGTTTGTGTAGATCCAATTGCTCGTGAGGTATTTGAAAAATTTTGTCATACAAAAGGATTGGACTTACAAGCTTTTGGTGTACTGAAAGCGAAATCCGAAAAAACTATAAAGATCACACATTGAAATACTGGTTCACGATAAGTATAACGCTGCTCATCCTGATTACTGTACTCCTTCCTGGCTCAGCCGTTCCAGATGTCGGAAATTTTGGGCTTGACAAAATAGTACACTTCTTTCTTTTCTTTGTGTGGGCTGTTGCCATTCGATTTGATTTTTCTTCTCTAAACAAAATTCTTGTCTTCGTTATCGGTATAGTATTTAGCTGCTTAACAGAAGTACTTCAACTTTTTACAGAAGACAGAAGTTTTGATTTTTTTGACATGCTGGCAGATGCGGTTGGCCTGACGACAGGCCTGATCTTGAGCCACTTAGTTATACGCATTCTTTCTTCCGCATTGAAAAAATTACCTGGTGCCTAGCCGTTGGTTACCTTTTTCTTTGCATCCCGATAAATTGAAAAATTTCAACACACTCATGTAGCCTTCCGCGCTTCCTATTTTCTACTTGTAATTCACTCACTCTTACTAGCAATGCCCTACTCGCTTCAACAGAAGTGAGGCGCTATTCGTGTAACCAAATTTAACCCAACTTATATATGTTAGCTTTAATCAGTTTTCTTGGAATCGTATTATTGTCGGTGGCCCTACTCGGCTATCTTTTACGAAATCGACTTATTCAATTTCCTGTTCTCTCTCTTTTTCAAAATAAAAAAGTAGTTGTCTACCTGGTCGCGATTGGTAGTTTCATGACCTTGAGTAATCAGCTATTCTTTTACTCTCGCTTCGGCCATCAATACTATTTAGTCTATCCTACCGGTGGATGGAGCACTGTCTTTACGTCTGGTATTAAACTGCGATGGTTTGCCACCATTCAGGAATGGCAAAAAGAAATTGACATTAAAGTAGTGGGCGATGGAGAACCTACAGAAGGAATTGAGGGCGTGATTGCCGACAAAGTAACCTTTGAATTGCGTGGTCCTAAAGAAAAGACCGAAGTAGTTCCTGGTATTGGTATTACTTTCATCGACCGTGTGGGTGCAGCCGTGCGTGTTTCGGTTCGTATGAAAATGCCGGAAGATCCTGAGCGTTTTCGCTTGGTGGCAGAATCGTTTAGAATTCCACAAAACTTGATTTACAACACCTTGATACCAACCATCAAAGAACAGATCAGCAACACGGGTTACATGTATGCAGCGCAGGATTATATTTCAGGTGCCGCTACTGATTTCCGTCAAGCTGTAGATGACCAGTTAAAGTATGGAGGTTATTCAACGGAAAGAAAAGAATTTAACGATACCATTTATGCGGCTATTCAAATACCGGGCCCTCGTGTTATCAAAGAAATAAATACACGTTATAAAATTATTGGCAAGACAGATGCTAATGGGAAATTGATTCGTATCCCTCATGAAATTACGAAGAACAACATTTTAGTGACTCAGGTAATTGTTGACGAAGTGTACCCCGAGCCTGCCTTTAAGCAAAGACTAGAAGCACAACGAGACATTTCTGCTCAAAAGCGAATAGAAATGGAAAAGATTGAAACTGCGAAAGCTGAACAACAAAGAATTATTGCCGAAGGTGAGCGTGATAAAGCCAAAGAACGTGTGGATAAAGAAAAGGAACAGGTCGGTCAGCTGATTGCTATCGAAACGCAGTTGAAACAAGAGGCCACCAAAAAGCAATTGGCTGAGATCTCCTTGCAAACAGCTCGTTTGGAGTCGGATCAAATGTTGGTGCGTGAGCGTGCACAAGCAGAAGCTAACCGGTTGAAAGTTGCCGCGGGTTTGACGCCTCAGGAAAAAGCGCAAATTCAAAAAGACATTGCCATTGGCGTGTCGCAAAATCTTGCCAACATGAAGTTGCCTCAGGTATACATTGATGGGAATAGTACTGGTGGCAAGAGTAACATGGGACTGTTGGAATCCTTGTTAGGCGCTGAACTTGCCAAAACGATGATCCCCGCCATGAAAGAAGATTAAGAAAATAAGAACTCAGGAGGGGCTTCGGCCCCTCCTTTTTGAATATTCCTAAAAGAAGTTGTGAAGTGGCAAATTGAATTCATTCAAATAGTATCTTGCTGACTTATCTATTTTCAATGGAATTGAGACGCGGCAACTTTTGGGCTTTAACACCTTTAATGGTTTTTATACTTGTGTACCTCATCACCTCACTGGTATTGAATGACTTTTATAAGATGCCCATTCTGGTTGCCTTCCTGTTCTCTGCCATGGTTGGATTTCTACTCTTTCCCAGATTCTCCTTTCATCACAAAATAGAAGAGTTCTCAAAGGGTGCCGGAGATTCAGGAATCATGCTGATGATTCTTATATTCTTATTAGCAGGAGCTTTCGCTGAAGTGGGGAAGAGTATGGGTGCCGTGCAATCAACTGTCAACATCGCACTATCTTATCTTTCTCCAAGTTTACTCATTGCAGGCCTGTTTCTTACAGCTTGTTTCATCTCCTTGTCATTGGGAACTTCAGTAGGTACCGTGGTAGCTTTGGCTCCTATTGCTGTGGGTATTAATGAAAGCGTACCCGGAACATTAGCAGTTGGTTTAGGGGCAGTTGTAGGGGGTAGTATGTTCGGTGATAACCTCTCCATGATTTCGGATACAACCATTGCCGCCACACGTACACAAGGCGTAGACATGCGTGATAAGTTTAAAGTAAACTTCTGGATCGCTGTGCCGGCTGCACTGATCGCATTTTTACTGTATACGTTTTTAAATCCTATTGGAGATATCAGCGCACTTCAAGGACCGCATGAATACTCTCTCATAAAAATTCTACCCTACATTTTCATTTTGGTGGCCGCCCTTCTTGGACTTCATGTGATCTGGGTATTGGTATTGGGCATTGTAATGACCATCAGCATTGGCATACTGACTGATAGTCTTGACTTTTGGGGCTCCCTCACCTCTATGAATGCTGGTATGGCTTCTATGTTCGAGTTGAGCATTGTGTGCATGACCATCGGTGGTATTGTTGGTCTGATAAAATACTATGGTGGCATTGATTACATACTCTACCATGTCTCACGCTGGATTAAATCCCCTCGTGGGGCAGAGTTCGGCATTGCCACGCTTACAGCTTTTGTGAATGCGGCCATCGCCAACAACACCATCACCATCCTGATTGTAGGACCCTTGGCCAAAGATATTTCAATTAAAAACAACGTAGATCTCAAAAGAAGTGCGAGTATTCTCGACACTATTTCTTGTTTCGTACAGGGTTTTCTTCCCTATGGTGCACAAGTATTAGCAGCCATGGCTGTTACCAGTATGACTATTTCGCCTTTTGATATACTGAGCAACCTTTATTACCCCTATCTACTTGGACTCAGCGCGATCCTCTTTATTCTTTTTAAGAAACAGAAAGCACTTGTTTAGTTTTAGTTATCTGAGAATTGAACGCTGATGTTTGTGGCCACACCAATTCTAAATCCATAGCCCACATATTTTCCATCTTGAAAAGAGGCAGCGGCTTCCAGGCGGAAGATGCGCAAAATACCATCGATGGTATAACCCACTTCTGTATAGTTTTTTGACGTGGGGGATGCTAAATAGTTCACAAAAATATCTTCTCTGATTCCCAGCATCTGAACATAGGGAATGGCACTCACCAAAAACTTTCTAAATTGGTAATGGACGTTACCGGTAAAGTATTTATCGCTGGTGCTGTGTTGATAATAATCCAGCAAGCGGAAACTACCCACGGGATCGGTAGTGGTGAAAGGTGTTTGGTTACCCAGGAAATGTTTGTAATCCATAAAGTAAAGACTGCGATCATTCAAAAACATGCCAGCGTTGGCATCGATATCCAGCTTACCCCGTACCCCTAGGCGGAAAGAGTGTTTAATACCTGTTTCCAACAAGTCGTAGTCCACATCACTTCCGAGTCCGTTAATGCCCTTTACATACTTCAGGCGCAACGTAGGCGAAGAGTTTTCTATTTCACTCTTGCGACCATTGCGAATACGATATTTCAACCAAGGTCTTGCCGAAAAACTAAGAGAGGTTACAAAAGCTGAGTGATCCGGAGTAATCACATTGGCTCCTACTTCTTCGTTATAAGGGTCGTTAGAAGTATAATCCTCCACATTTTTATTATCGATTAATTTGTAGGTGGTGTTATTTTGCATAGCCGTTCGATTGGCCCACTCAGCATTACCTTGTAGCGAAATCTTTGGTGTTATTCTTTTTCTGAACATTGCCTCCACATAGTCGCGCTGATAGATTTTCATCAAGTTTTTCTCCAGAAAAAGTGTAGTGAAATCATTTACCAAAGGCAGTATAGGCTCATCGGCATTAAACTGTTTGATATACCGGCCACCTTCCAATTCAAAACGATAGTTCTTATTTCGCATGGTGAAATTTAGCCTGCCATTGGCACGCTCTCTGGCAAAGGCATAGCGATAGGTGGGTGTAATGGTAAGTCTTGTTTTGTTTGTGTCTTGCAGTATAGTGCCGAATCTTACTTTATAAATAAGGTTAATTCCTTCTACCGTATTAAAGCCACCGGTGGGTGTTTCAATACTAAAATTGGAATGCTTTGACACTTTATACGTATCGCCCAATAAGATATCCCAAGGTTGAAATCCCTTCTTGCTATTCTTCTTTCTTTTCACTGTATCTCCCTCCTCCCTCTTTTTTTCCACAATTGCCATGCTGTCAATTTTTACATAGCCTTTTATCTCTTGCTTGGTGAGAGGAACGGGTCGTATCAAACTCCAATAAGCAGTATCCTTATGAAAATTGATGCTATCCTTTTCGTAGGTATAGTTCGAAACTACTTCTGGTTCTTTCTGGGCTTTCGTTTCTTGTTTCTCGTACTCCTTTACAATGGTTTTTAATTCCTTTCGGGTAATCGTCTTACCCTCTTCCAATCTTTTCTGTAAATCTTGTGTCTCCTTCCCAAACTTACTCTCGACCTCCTTGGCTTTCTCCTTTTCAAGTTTTTCATCAATTACCTCCATGTTTTCTACATAGAGTTCTTTATTCAATTCAATTTTATAGTTGCTGGCTGTTGCCAAATAATTAGCTTCAAAATCGAAACCGAAAACTTTTGCCGCCACATTAAAACGATGAGACACTGGCAACCAGGCCTTGTCTTCAATGGGGGCATACACTTGTTTCATGTTAAAGCGTATGCCCAGTTTGGTGGTAATAAAATCAAGGCTGTGAATACTCCAGGCATCTTCAACAATGTACAACATGCCCTCTACTACATTATCACCTTTAGATCGGGGGGTTACTTTAATACGGCTGATTTCATAAGTTCTGTCCTTAAACGTACCAAGGTATTCGAAGCGATAATAGGAAAATGATTTTGGCGAAAGGGGTGAAATGGTTTCTACGATCTCTGGAGAATAAAAGCTCCCGAAAATATATCCATTGGGGGAGGTGTTGTTATCCTTGCCATCGCTGTGAACGGAGATCACTTTTTCTTTAAAGGTATTGGGTCTTCGGTACTCAATCTCACTTACGGACTCGCTTATAAACACCCGATCTTTATCAATGCCTTCCTTCTCCATTTCCTTTTTAAACATCCATGGATAGTCCTTCAATTGACCCGTTCCTTTTATATACACCCGTGCTGAATAGAAATCCAATTGCTGGGTATGATATTTTGCTTTGGCGATGGCCTTGCGCATAATGGTATACGCGGGGTCCTCCTTTCCTGCACGAATGGTCACATTCTGAAGCACCATGGTTTGCGACTTCATCACAACATCCAAATTCTGAAAGGTGTCACTAATGGTGATAGTTCGCACTTGTGTTTCAAAACCTACGAATTGGAAAACAATATCGTATTGACCTGGAGCCAAGGAAATTTCATACAAGCCACTCTCATTGGTGGTAGTGCCTGTTCCCAGTTGTTTTACGTAGAGTGTGGCGTAGGCTAGAGGGGCACCATCATCGCCTTTTACGGTTCCGCGCAGTCCACCGGCCAGAGACGTAAAAAAGCAACTTGTCAGAAAGAGCGATATCAAAAGTTTCATGAAGAGGGTATCAATGCTTGTATTAGTGCAGCCTACCTCCTCCAAATTTCACCTAGAGGTAAAATTTTTTGGCTTGTATTCTCTCGTTTACTGCATCTGGTACGAGATAACGTATAGACTGTCCTTTTCGGATATTGTTACGAATAAACGTAGCAGAAATATCAATTAAAGGAGCATCGACCATACGGACCCTAGGATGCGCTTTTAACTCAGAAGGTTGCGCGTGGGGACGGGGATATACGTACAAACCATAGTTTTCAAGAATTTGCTCGTAGTTTTTCCAGTGGGTGAACTTATCCAGGTTGTCTTCTCCCACAATCACTTTAAATTCCTTATCGGGATGTTTCTCTGACAGATGCACCAGAGTGTGTATAGTGTAGCTGGGTTTCGGCAGACTAAACTCAATGTCAGAGACTTCAAAATTATAATTATCGTGAATGGCCGCCCGCACCATGTCGTAGCGATCAAATTCGTGCAATAAACTTTTGCTGGGTTTGAAGGGATTTTGTGGGGAGACCACAAACCAGATCTTATCCAAATCGGTAGTCTCCACAAGTACATTGGCAATAATTAAATGCCCTGTGTGGATGGGGTTAAACGAACCGAAGAAGAGACCGATTTTCATGTGGGCAAAGGCTGTTGGGTTTAACTTATTGCACCCATATGTTACTAGCTATTCTTAAAAGTATCGTAAAGGCGCTGCGCTTCGGCCATCGATTTTTCTTTTACTTCGTTCACCAATACCACATCAAATTTATTTTCAAAGCTCATTTCAAATTTGGCTTTGAATAAGCGTCTTGACAAGCTTTCTTCTGATTCTGTGCCTCTGTCCTTCAGGCGCTCCTTTAATATTTCTAAAGAAGGTACTTTCACAAATACCGCCAGCGCCTTATCACCAAAATATTTCTTTAAACTTAATCCCCCTTTTACGTCCACATCAAAAATTACATTCTTGCCTTCTTTCCACAAGCGCTCTATCTCAGATTTAAGGGTGCCATAGAAATTTCCCTCGTACACTTCTTCCCATTCAATGAATTCATCATTGTCAATCTTCTTCTTAAATTCTTCCGGGCTTAGAAAGTAATAATCTTTACCGTCTTGTTCGGTGCGCCCACGCTTATCGCGCGTAGAGGCGGAAATGGAGAAACCCAAGTCCGCATTATTTTCCAGCAAGTACTTGACGAGTGTTGTTTTACCAGAGCCAGAGGGTGCAGAAAAAATAAGTGCCTTCCCCGCCATCACTGCCCCAGATTTTTGATGACTTTTTCCTTGATGCTATTGATCAGTTCTTCGGGGGCTTCATTCGAGCATTTTTGCTTTAACAAACCACGAATGGCCACTTCCAGGTGGTAATTTTGATAACAGGTCATGCACTCTTGGAGGTGCTGCTTCATAAAGGTTTCTTTCTGCGCTGCGGTTGCTTCACCATCTAAAATAGACTGAAGTAATTGCAAACATTCCTGCTTGTTGGGGCAGTCTTGTTTCATCTTGTTCATATCAGGCATGTTCATAGGCTCCGGACTTAGGCAGTTTTATACCCCATTGATTTTGCGTATTCACTTAATTTCTCTTTCAACAAATTACGCGCTCTGTGTAAGCGGCTTCGTACTGTACCAATAGGGATGTCCAGAATCTTGGCCATCTCCTCGTACTTAAAGCCCTCCAAATCGCACAATATGATTACAGTCTTAAAATCTACATCCAAAGAATTAAGTGCATTCGAAATCTCATCTCCAATCATATTGGTGAGCGATTCCACACGCAAATCGGGCGTAATCTGGCGATCTACGTCCTCTGAGTTATAATAAGCCTCAACTTCCTGATAATCTACCTTGGAAGGCTCCTTGCTCTTCTTGCGGTAATCATTAATGAAGCTGTTCTTCAAAATGCGAAACAGCCATGCTTTCGCATTAGTTCCTTGTTGGAAGGAGTCTATAAAACGATAAGCCTTTAAATAGGTGTCCTGCAGCAAATCTTTGGCATCGTCCCGCTCCAGCGTTAAGCGATAGGCGAAATTGTACATAGCGTTTATGTGGGGCATAAACTCCATGTCAAAAATCTCCTGCTTTTGAGCGTCAGTGTATTGATTTCGGACTACTTCTTCTTCCATTGTAAGGGCGAATATAGTGGCAAATACTATTTGGTGCTTGCCAAATCTCTGTACATGGCATCAAATGCTTTTACGGTGTCTTTGGTATTGAGGTTTTTATCGATATGCTCCCGAGCCGCGGCCCCCAATCGCTTCGTCAGTTCTCTGTCATTGCTCAGTTTTAACATACCATCTGCCAGGGCTTTTGCATTGTGAGCAGGTACCACAAGTCCACTTACTCCATCAATGGCCAAGCCTACATTCCCCTCTATATCGGTAATTAGGGGAGCAACGCCCAAACTCATAGCCTCAATTACTGACTTGGTGATGGCCTCTCCATAAATAGAGGCCAGAGCAAATACATGGGAAGCCTTAACCACCCGCAGAGCATCTTTTCGAAAACCTAGATTGATAATCTGATTCTTAATAGGGCTGGCATCGATAATGCGTTTGAACTTGGGTTGATCCATTCCATTCCCTAGCAAGAGAATATGAATTTTAGAAATTGCTGGTAAATAATGTGTGGCTCCCAATAAATATTTCATCCCTTTCATAGGGCGCACATTCGCCACGCATACGATAACAAAGGCATCTTCAGGAACACCCAACTCTTTCAAATCGATCGGGGTAACATCTTTATACCAATTGATATCGTGTCCCTTGTTGATGGTGATCGCTTTGTCTTTATTGAAAAATAAATTCTTCCGCATCAACTGGCGGATAGCCTCGACCAGGCAAACAATTTTATCCACCCGAGGGCTTAAGTACTTGATGTACATGAAAGGATCCCACCAGTGAATATTGCCGGTATACCCTCTATAGATAACCACTTTTACAGGCAGAAAAAAGGAGGCGAAAATGCCGTTGACCATGGCCTTGTTATTAAACAAATGAATGATCTGATAGCCGCCCTCTTTTAACTCCTTGCGGATACGCATTACCTGTTTAAAGCTGAACTTCTTTTCGGGGAAAAAATCAATAACACGAATTCCGGCCTCAATAAATTTAGGCACATACTCTCCATCTCCATAAGTCATTACAGTGACATCATACCCAAACTGCTTTTTCAGTCCGATGAAAATCTCCGCTTCCGGCCGCACCGTTACAGCAGATCGATAGATGGCGATGACTAAAACTTTGATGGGCATATAAAAGCGTGAAGGATAAATTCGATGGCAAAATAGTGCATTTTTAGTTCAATCCTGATTGAAACAAGGGAAAGGAACAGACAAGTCAAAAAATTAATCAGTATACTTTCTTACAGAACAAAAAGTTTTCACTGCTTTGCCGCTGACTTGTACGATGAAAGTATCGTCAAAAACTTCTTCGCTATTTCTACTTCATTGTACTGCTGGGTAATCAATTGATAAGCATTCTCTCCAATGGTCTCAATTTTTTTTCGATCCCCCTTTAGCTGGAGTATGGTGTTTGCAATGTCTTCCGGTTTAGTGGTGGTCAGCACTATATCCTTACCATCTGTAAACAATTCCTTGATGCCATCAGAGTCTTTTGTAAGAATACATTTACCTACAGAGGCGTAGTGGTAAATTTTATTCGGAACTACGTAGTCGGCCTTTTTGGAATCACCGAAGATGCCAAGACACAAATCAAACTGATTCAGTTGGGCATTGAGTTCGTCATATTTTAATACACCATGAAAGTGAATATTGCTAAGGTTCCATTTCTTCACAAGTTTCATGGCTTGCTTAAATCGGTACCCCCCACCAATTATCTCAAAGCGGATGTCTACATGATCTTTTAGCACATAAGCCGCTTCCACTATTTTCTCAGTACCCTGCAGAGGAACAAACGTTCCATAGAAACCGACTTTGAATAGACCACCCTCTTCCTTTATGGCTGTTGATCTATAAAAAGAATCTGTACTGACGCCAATAGGTAATACATGAATTTTCTCCGTAGGAATATTGAATTGCCGCGCAAAGTAGTTCTTATGGCAAGTCGTGTCAGAAATAAGAATATCACACTTTGAAAAAGGGATCTTGTCAAGAAAGTACTTAAAAGGGAGTTTCCAGAAATGACCAAAATCGTCTTTGGTTAGGTACTTGGAAATTAGCGGATCAAACACCAGGGGTTTGGAACTTACTCTTTTGATAAAGGCCACATCTCTATGCCGAAAAGGGGGGATATAAATGAAGTCAGCCTGTGCCTCCAAATCAAAAAATGCCTTCCGATCAAACTTGCTGTGGGACGTAATGCGGTAAAAGGAAAGATTAACACCTTCGATCTTTCTCAACCCTTCTATCAGCACCTGTACACGGTTGTATTTAAAATCAGTTTTGCCAACAACTAGTATATTCATGCTCACTCAAATATGGGGTCAAACTACAATTTCCTTACTGTATCATTGTCATAAAAAGATATAAAAAATGAAAAAGTTGAGGTAAGTTCTGATTAAAGGCTCAAGAAAATTTTTACTTTTGACCACATCTGACCAGTAACCAATTACTAAAAGAAGGTCACTCAAGCATACAATCCTACTCCCATCATGAAGCTTTCTGTTGCCATTATTACTTTTAATGAGGAGAAAAATATAGAGCGTTGTTTGCAGTCAGTGCAGCCTGTTGCTGATGAGGTTGTTGTCGTGGATTCTCTTTCTACCGATGGCACTGAAGCCATCTGTAAAAAGTATTCGGTTCGCTTTATCAGCGAAAAATTTCGGGGACATATTCAGCAGAAGAATTATGCCATGGAATTGACAAGTCATGATTTTGTTCTTTCGCTGGATGCCGATGAGGAGTTGAGTGCTGAGCTAACGAAATCTATACTGGAGATAAAGAATCGCGGAACGGCCGATGCCTACAAGTTCAATCGTCTGAATAACTATTGCGGCACATTTATTTACCATGGTGGTTGGTATCCGGACACAAAGATTCGCTTATGGAATAAACATAAAGGAAAGTGGGGTGGCGAAAATCCACACGACCAAGTCATCATGCATTCAGGTTCATCCATCGAAAAACTTCACGGAGATCTAAAACACTATACGTACCGAACACTAGGTGAACACCTACTTCAAATGAATAAGTTTTCAGATATAGCAGCAGCGGAGGCTTTTAAGAAGAACAAAAGAACCAATATACTCCTTCACCTGGTACTCAATCCGTTTTTTACCTTTATTAAAACCTATTTATTAAAAGCTGGATTTATGGATGGAGTGGCTGGGTTTCAAGTGGCCATTAGCGGTGCGTATTACCGTTACTTAAAATACGCCAAGCTGTATCAACTACATCAAAAACAATAATTATTTTCTTACTGCTTTGATGATCATGGTCTCACCAAACA
Source organism: Cytophagales bacterium Ga0077538 (assembly GCA_001464155.1). GTDB lineage: Bacteria > Bacteroidota > Bacteroidia > Cytophagales > Cyclobacteriaceae > Chryseotalea. The sequence goes on from LNEN01000154.1 coordinate 54,443, forward strand.
AGAGTGCTTTGGAGAAGAGGTGCTTTTTGATTTGTTGGTTCACTTTGCGCTGAACAGGATCCTTCTCTTCCTTATTGTAAACAAAGGAAGTAGCGACATAAGCAAATGGTACAAAAAGAAAATATAACCAACTGATCGCTTTTACCCGATTTGTTGTTACCTCTGATATTTCAAAATTTCTGGTGTGTAGAATATAGCGTAATCGCTGGTAGGCCATCATATTAATGTGGTGCAGGGGCGTTGGGTGATTCTCATTGAGAGGCACCTTGCACTTATTGTGATGGCTAGTCCATAACCAACGCCAGCGAGAGCGCAGGGAGTTGATATTGGGTGTGGAGATAATGATGGACCCCTCTTTTCGTGTTATGCGACTGCATTCTTGAATAAAATCGAACGGTCTTTCCAAATGCTCAATTCCGTCAATACATACTACGGCATCAAAAAATCCATCTTCGTAGGGAAGACGCTCGTTCATGTTGCCTTGTCGGAAGTTGGGATTCTCTACCTCCATGAAATTATCAATGTCCCCGGAGTGAATTTCAATCTTTTTTGATAATAAACGTTGGGTAAAAGACCCTGCCCCACTGGGTATATCCAATACTCGCTTATGACCTGGGTTAGCTAGCAGTAATTCCGCTACTACATTATGGGTGTTCTTTGACGTGTTTTCAGGAATGTGTTTCATCTTCACTATTGACAGGCTTAAAGATACACTAAATTGAAAAATTGTTTCGCTCGTGCTCAAAATAACAGTTCTTTACTCGCGCGTTATATGCTGCGAGAACTTACCTTTGTGCGACTATTGATTCTTAGCATACATGCCTCCGGTAAAAATTTCAGCTGTTATCATCACGTTAAATGAGGAGAAAAACATTGCACGGTGTATTCAATCCTTGCTCCCTGTTGCCGATGAAATCATAATCTGGGATGCCTTCTCAACGGATAAAACAAAAGAAATCAGTGAATCGCTTGGGGCTAAGGTCTTTCAGTATGCCTGGGAAGGGTATTCCATTTCAAAAAACAAAGCCAACGATGTAACCACCGGAGATTATATCCTATCTATTGATGCTGATGAAGAACTATCTCCTACACTCAAGCAGAACCTTCTCAAAATAAAACCAAGTCTCAAAAACGAAGCATACGTCTTCACCCGAATCAATAATTATTGCGGCACCTGGATAAAGCATAGCGGTTGGTACCCTGAATATAAAACGAGACTTTTCAAAAAAGGAGACGCTCATTGGGTTGGAGAGATTCATGAACAATTAGAGTTTAAGACCAAGCCCGAGTTTCTAATTGTTATGGGGGATTTACTACACTATTCTATTACAAGTGTAGAACATCATGTCCAAAAAATATTTCTTTATAGTAAACTAACTGCGCAAAAGGATTACCAAAACGGTGTAAAGCCTTCGTTAATCTTTCATGGTATTCTAAAGCCGACCTTCCATTTTTTCAAAAACTTCATCCTTCAGCGTGGTTTCTTGGATGGATATAAAGGATTTGTGATTGCCCAGATGGCATCCTTTGAACGCTTTTTGAGATATGTAAAGTTGAAAGAGCTTTACAAAAACAGATATAAGGAAAAACCTCTTCGCGTCATTCAGTTAAGTTCGGAAGCAAGCTGGAGAGGGGGAGAACAACAGATTGCCTATTTGATTGGGGAATTAAAACACAAAGGGATTGAATCCATAGCGATCGTAAAGTCCAAATCAAGTTTTGAGACCTATTGCAAAGACAACGGAATTCCCTATTACAGTTTACCCTTTCAAAACTCCATTGACCTTTATACTTAGTACATATCCACAGTTCAAAGTCGCATAGCATTGCTGTGTTCTCCACTCTACTGGGACTAAAAGCACCGCTTGTCTTAAGCAGACGCGTTGATTTCGAGTTGAGCGACACTTTATTTTCGAAATGGAAATACAATCACCCCAGTATTAAAAAAATACTGTGTGTTTCAGATGCAATTGCCAGAATTGTAAGACCACACTTAAGGGAACCTGAAAAATGTATTACCGTACACAGTGGTATCGATATCGGTAAATTCTCCAATCCTCCGGCTCAAAGTCTGCTAAGAAAAGAATACGCCTTGAGCGAAGACACTATCCTGATTGGAAACACTTCTGCGCTTGCAGGTCACAAAGATTACTTCACTTTTATTGATACTGTAGAAATTTTAACGCATAGACTTCCTTCTATAAAAGCTTTCATTATTGGGAAAGGGCCTTTAGAGAATGAATTGAAAGCCTACGTAGCAAAAAAGAAATTAACAGACCACATCATTTTTACAGGCTTTAGAAAGAACATTATTGAACTCCTACCCTCGCTGGATATTTTCCTGATCACCTCAACCGAGGAAGGATTAGGTACCAGTATTTTAGATGCTTTCGCTGCACGAGTACCTGTTATAGCGACAGAAGCGGGGGGTATTCCTGAAATGGTAAAGCACCTGGAGACCGGTATGCTAGCCAAACCTAAAGATTCCAAAAGCCTGGCGAGCTATGTCGAACAAGTAGCGAACTCTCCTGAGCTCCGAAAATCATTGGTTGATAAAGCCTATAAAAAAGTACTCACCTTTTCGAAAGAACAAACAGCTACGAAAACGCTCTCTGCTTACGAAGAAATTGTCTTCACTTAGTAGTGTCCATTTAGTATTGACAAACAACCAGGCATGAAACACAAGTTCTGGTTAAATGGCTTGTTCTGTACATAATATGTTTTAAATGTAAAGTACAGACTACGTCATTGATCAATGACGTAGTCTGTAAAGGGCTCTACTTACTTGCCATTAAGCCCATGGACTTTACCATTTTTATAAACTCACTCCTATACCCTTCTTCATCATCACCTCTGGCTGTTTTCGCCAATTGCACTACTTCATCGTAGGAATATTGATTAACATAGTCTGATTCCCTTAGCAACATTCCGAAAGCAGCAACGGCTGCAGACCATCTGAAGTTATTTGAAGTGTTGTCTAACGCAAGGTGCTTATCCTTGATCGGATGAATGATCAGCTTACTATTTTCACCATCAGGGTGCTTATACCTAAACTTTACCGTCATTAACTCGTCTGACTGAATCGCCTCTTTTGAAATATCTGTTTTCTGATACTTCAATTCATCTACACTATAGAATTTGCTTTTGACCCCAACCGGAATAATTTCGTATAGAGCCGTTACGGTATGACCTGATCCCAACTCACCCGCATCTTTTTTATCGTTGTTAAAATCTTCGCTCTTCAGCATCCTGTTCTCATAACCAATCAAACGGTAGGCGCTGACTTTTGCCGGGTTAAACTCAACCTGCAGTTTTACATCTTTTGCTATCGTGAAAAGTGTTCCGCCAAACTCATTCACCAAAACCTTTTTAGCTTCGGTAATATTGTCGATATAGGCATAATTGCCGTTCCCCTTGTCAGCTAAGATTTCCATTTTGGAGTCTTTGTAATTACCCATACCAAAGCCAAGCACAGTTAAAAAAACACCACTCTTCCTTTTCTGCTCAATCAACTGCTCCATGCTCTCATTACTCGATGCCCCCACATTAAAATCACCATCGGTGGCCAGGATCACCCGGTTATTTCCTTCCTTCTTGAAATGCTGCTCAGCTACAGAGTATGCTAATTGAATACCCGCACCACCTGCAGTTGAGCCTCCTGCTTGCAGGTTATCGAGGGCAGCAAAAATCTTTTGTTTCTCCTTTCCAGAGGTAGGCTCCAGCACCAGGCCTGCTGCACCTGCATACACAACAATAGAGACATAGTCTTGTTGGCGTAATTCATTTACCAGCATTTTAAAAGACGATTTCAACAAGGGAAGTTTATTCGGATCACTCATGGACCCCGATACATCGATTAAGAAGACCAGGTTAGAAGGTGGCAAATTTTCAGTAGCAATTGATTTGCCTTGCAACCCAATGTGCACAAGCTTATGCTTTTCATTCCAGGGCGCTGTTGAAATCTCTGTGACAATATTGAAAGGATGTTCTGACGATGGCTGATCATAATCGTACTCAAAGTAGTTGATCATCTCTTCGATACGCACCGCGTCTTTTGGAGGCTGTTGACCGTTGTTGATAAATCTTCTGACATTTGTATATGATGCTTCATCAACATCAATTGAAAAGGTAGAGAGGGGATCCTTCACCGAATTTTTAAATACATTTTCTGTAACCCCTTCGTATTCTTCTGCATCCACAACGGGTTGAACATAATCCTGGTAAGGCACATGCATAGAGTGATGAGAAGGTGCTCCTGCTTCCTGCTTTCTTCCCCGCTTACCTTCCCTACTGTATCCTGTTACAACTATTTCACTCAGTTGCGTAACGTCAACGTTCATAGTCACATTCAAAACATTTAGCTTGCCAATGCTCACTTCCTTGGTCTGCAAACCAATAAAGGAAAAGACGAGCGTGCCCCCGTGGGAAGGGATGGTGAGAGAATAATGTCCGGAAACATTTGTAACGGTACCTGTGGTGGTGCCTTTTAAAACCACGTTGATTCCGGGTAGAGCCGAGCCATCCTCTGCAGCAGTAACCATCCCTGTGATGGTTCTATTGGTTTGGGCCTGAGAGGCCGACAGGCAAAACAAAGTCATTGCGAGTGTGATTATTATTACTTTCATATGCATTATTTTGTTGTTTTGCTATGAGATGCAGATCTCCTGGCAATTCCATAAGACTTTCAAAAATTTGTAGCTTACCTAATGCTTTTTGGTAAACCCATATCGGAACTGACTGATGCTGAGCTGATTCTTGCGTATAAGAATTCTCAGCAAAAAGAAATGGTGGGGGAGCTTTATAAACGCTATACAAGCCTAGTATTGGGGGTCTGCCTTAAATATCTCAAGGACAGAGAGCTGGCTAAAGATGCTGTGATGCAACTGTTTGAAAAACTTTTGTCTACCCTCCTAACACATGAGGTGGCTCACTTTAAAAGCTGGCTCTACGTTTCGGCCAGAAATCATTGTTTGATGCAGCTAAGGAGTGCGAAAGGAAAAACACACACAGAAATATCTCCCTTCCTTATGGAAAATCAGGAGGAGGAGCATCCGCATGATGGCGTAGAACTTGAGACCAATCTTAGTAAATTAGAAAAGTGTATTGAGACGCTCAATATGGAACAAAAGAAATGTGTTCAGCTGTTTTACCTGCAGGAAAGGTGCTATCAAGAAGTATCGGAACATACGGGGTACGACTTGGGTAAAGTGAAGAGCTACATCCAAAACGGGAAACGCAATCTTAAAATATGCATGGAAAGTAATGACTGACTTCTCAAACGATATTAAACGTTACTTGGGTGGAGAAATGACTCCTGCCGAGCGTCATGCGCTTGAGAAGAAGGCTTTGTCCGATCCCTTTTTAGCAGATGCCCTGGAGGGCTCCGAACAAATAAGTAAGGATGATTTTTCAAGTGATATTAACACTTTAAACTCCCTTATTGATCAACGTGTTCACCAAAATTCGGGAGGCATCTCCGTTTGGACTTGGGGACTTCGCCTGGCAGCCGGACTGCTCCTGATCATCATCTCCACGTTTACCATCTGGAATTTTGTGGGCGAAGCGCTTGAAACACCACAGCTAAGCAATGCTGAAATAAAAGAGACTGAACCCGCCAGTGCGTCTACCATAGATAGTGCAGCGATGAACACTACAAAAGATCAATTGGCACTCGCTGAAAAACCAAGAGTGAGCGAACCAGCAAAGACAGCAAAATCAATCGTAGAAGAGCCTGTTGTACTTGCGGAGGAATTGGTAATGGAGCCTGAGGCAAGGCCTGCCGAAGATGCTGAAGAAGTAAGTAAACCAGCTCCCCTTAGTGAATCCAAAAGTGTAGCTGGTGCTGCAACAAAAGAGGCCGCGGCTGAGCCGATTATTGCAGCAGAAGCAAAAAAAGAAGTAGCTATTCTAGATGATGTAACAAGAAAAGATAGAACTACCGAACGCTCTGCAAAAAAATCGGCAAGTGCACGTGACTCTCAAAGCTCCAGCGTTATTAATGGCAAAGTTGTTTCTGCAGAAGACGGTTCTCCGCTCCCGGGAGTAAATGTTGTTATTAAGGGTACAACAATTGGAACGGTGACAGATATAACAGGAAACTATACACTTGAAAATGCAAGCCCCTCCTCCACTCTCGTATACTCTTTTATTGGATTACAAAGCATGGAAGTTGCCGTTGGCGAACGTAAAAATGTAGATGTTGAGATGAATTTGGATGTGACTCAACTTAGCGAAGTAGTGGTAACCGGTTATGGCTATAGCGAAAAAAGTGAAACGGTT